>NZ_JAEHGE010000003.1:14490-260879 GCF_016097415.1 sulfur-oxidizing endosymbiont of Gigantopelta aegis
ATCTCAACAATGGTATCAGAAACCACACAATAACTCCCCATAGAAACTAGTGGTGCATAGGCCTGTAATTCACTCAGTACATGTTCATGTGTATGGTTCGAATCAAGACAAACAAGTATTCTGGTAAAATTTTTGCTATAGGCTATTACTTTATCAATAATTGTTTGTTCAATACTGGATCCTTCTATCAGATCGATATGGGGAAACAAGGGGTGTGATTCTAATGCCTGACGATTATGTTTTCGAATATCAATATCAATACCTAAAACTTTTCGTTTAGGCTTAGATGGGTCAATCATTAACGAGTTTTGTTGTGCTTCAGCGTATTCTAACAAGGCTAACACGGATGCATTAGAGACTAATGAACCACCATGTGCAATACCTGTCTCAATAATTAAATCGGGCTTCACTTGCCAAATAATTTCATGCAGCGCCATTACATCTTGGGGAAATTGAATAATAGGACGCCCAAGCGATTTAAAATTATAGGTGTAATGATGATCGGCTGAAGCAATATTCCATGCAAGAGACTGTTTTTTAAAATCTTCATCCTTAGATAAGCCACAGATATTATCTTTAACTTCTTTTTTAAAATCACTGACTGGATCCATAAAGACTACCTTTTAAGCTATTTATATTTATTAAAAATAATTTACTAATTTTTAAACGACGCAGATTTAACCAATTATTTAACGATTGACATCATTTTCAGAGCGCATCATGACGATCTTTTGAAAATAATCATTACTCTGACTGGTATCGCCCTGTTTTCCCATCAACCACTTTGTCTCATCTCCATCAATTTCTTTATGCAGTGGTAATTTTTCCTTAAACGTAAAACCTAAGGCTCTATTTAATTTTATTGCCATAGGATTTTTTGCAATGATATAACCATATATTTCGTTAACTTCAAACATTTCAAACAACCATTTAATAAGTGCTAATGCCGCATATTCTATCAATTTTGGATGCCCTCCACGCTCACCACGCATTGCATTATCTAATAAAACCGACTCATTACTCAGCTCTTTGAAACCATAATGCCCCAGTAATGTCCCCTCACTATAAATTAAAAACATCATTTGTGTGGCACTGGATAAAACGGTATTCTCCAGCCATTGTCTGGTTCTTTCGGATGTTGCATTAAATTGTGTTAAAAAAAATTCTTTATTTGAATTTCTCCAATCCGTTATTTTTTTTATCATTGTTTCATTGAATAAATCTTTTTTATTCAATGCACGTAATAAGCCAATTTCATTGGCTTGATCATCATAAATTATAATTTCTAAGACCTCATCTCCCATTGAAATCTTTTTTATATAATCGGTCTCTTGTTTATCATTCAAGCAACTGTCCTCAGGCGTCATAATATTCTTCTAAGTCTTTATAGCTTATCTTTCCTGACTTATTTTTAGGAATGCAGTTAATTGCTTTCATATAAAAAGCACTTTGATTCAACTGTGTTTTATTAACTGTATAATCTTTTACTTTTTCGAGTAGAGTGTTTATTTTCACGTTTGATAACTCATCATTACAAATAAATATATACATCTTATCATCCAAACCACTACAGGCAATATCTACAGGTGCAAACTGTGCTTTAAGTAATTGTTCCATTTCATCGAGATTCAAACGGTTGCCATATATTTTTATAAAACGTTTTTTCCTACCCACAACCCAATAATAGCCATCCTCATCAACCTTAACCATATCACCGGTTAAAAGCTTACCCGCACATTCATCACTTTTGTTAAGATCAGCGCCTTGTTCAGCATATCCTAGCATCACATTCTGGCCTTCATACATTAATTCGCCAGTCATATCAGTACTTTCTATAACGTCTCCATGTTCATCGAGAATAGAGAGTTTTCCACCAGGAATGGCAATTCCAATACTGCCATATTTATCAAGCGACTGTTCATAAGGTAAATAAGACATTCGTGCCGTGGCTTCTGTTTGACCATACATGACATAAAATCGCTTACCTGTCTCTTTAGCATAGCGGGCAATTTTTTCATGAAGTGCTGGCAATAATTTACCACCTGCCTGTGTCATCGTACGTAATGCGGGCAGTTGCAATTTATAAAATCGGAGTCTGTCCAGCATTTCATAAGTATAAGGAACGCCGCCAAATGAAGTGGCATTAAAGTCCTTTAGTTGCTGCCAAAAGTTTTTTTGTACTATTGTTTGTTGCGTTAAAATTAAGGATGCACCCGCACATAAATGACTATTTATAATTGATAAGCCATAAGTATAATTCATTGGTAAAGTCGTAATTGAGCGTTCTGTTTCATCAATTTCAAGATAGCTCGTAATGGCTTGCATATTACTTTTTATATTGTCATAACTCTGCCTTACTAACTTAGGGCTACCGGTTGATCCCGATGTGGTCAATAACAATGCCAGTTTTGAAAAAAGAGCATATGCCGCAGTGTGAGATGTTTTCAACAATGTATAATCACAATCACTGTATACAACTTGATAATCTTCAAAATCTGCTACTCTCTCTGAGGGTAGCCAAAAATAATCCGGCTGATAGCTTGCCGTTAGCTTAGCAAAAAACTGACTGTCAATTTGTGCATCAAGCATCACTGGAACAATATTATGATTGATAAAAGTCACATAACCCAATAATGAACCTACATTGTTAGTGCAAAGACAAAAAACCAGGCATCGAGCACTTATTTGTTCAGCTAGTTTTTCTGTTGCTACTTGTAAATCAGCATAACTTAGCTTATCCCCTGCTTCGTTAATAATTGCAACATTATCACTGTATTGTTTAAGATCCCACATGCTTAACACCTTTAAGGATTTTGTTACTCATTGAGCAAAATCTGCTACTGTGATCAAAGTGTTTTCTTTGACATCCTGCACTAATATTTTACCGATTAACTGTTTCATTTTTTCTGGTGGCAATCCCGTTCCAGGTCGTTTTACATCTAAGTCATCGGTCGTTAATTGAGTGCCTGCCGATAGATCTTTCGTTGCAATAATACTACGTCTCATTTTTGTTCTTTGTTCTATTTCTTCGCTTAAGACAATACGTTCCTCATCCCCTAGTGCTTGTTGAACTATACGGCAATGGTTGACCATTAAGCTCATCTCATTAGGTTCCATAGCCATTTGATTATCCATTCCAATTCGTGTTTTATCAAGGGTGAAATGTTTTTCAATCATGCATGCCCCCAAGGCAGTTGCCGCTGTGGCAATTTCTGTTCCGATTGAATGATCGGAAAAACCAATGGGATAATCAGGAAATTCCTTACGTAAACCAATAATATTATTTAAGCGTATGGTTGATACTTCCGGAGGATAAATAGAGATACAATGTAATAGGCATATCGCATTATTACCAGTTTGTTTAATGCTTGCGATAGCACTATGAATTTCTTCTAAATCCCCCATGCCGGTGGAAAGTACTATCGGCACTCCTGAACGAGCAATATAATCTAGAAAAAAATGATTATTCAAATCCATTGAAGCAACTTTAATATAGGGCACTTGACAGCGCTCAACGAGAAAATCAACTTCAGCCTTTGAGTAAGGAGTGGATGCAAAAGCAATTTCTGTTACACTGCAAAAATCAGCAATTTCTGCTAATTCGCTTTCTGAGAAAGAAAATTTATCAGCCATTCGCTTTGCAAAAGGTAATTCGTCATAATATATTTGTGAGTATAAGGAATCTGCTGACCATGATTGAAATTTAACACAATCACAGCCAGATTTTTTTGCTTCAACAATCATTGCTTTTGCCGTATCCATATGACCAAAATGACTGGTATTAACTTCGGCAACAATATATGGACGACCATAATCACTGATCATAGTTGAATCATTCAGTTTCAAACTTGCCAAAATCTATTCCTCTTTATGAATTGTGCTCTTAAACTCTATAACATCAAGTGATGAAGGACAATCATCGACATTATTGATCAATCGGCTCTATGATCATTTCAGACTGAAACAATTCTCTATCCAGAAATGGGCTTTGATCTTCAAGGGGGCGTTGAACATATTGTCCCTCAGAATTACGTGCATGTGAGACATTAATGTAATCCTGATTTTCCAAGCCCATGATTTCACACAAAACTGGTCCGTCCATAGCAATTACAAATTTAAGATTGCTTGCTAAATCTGCACTATTTAAAATTTTCACATACGAAATTTCAAATCCTGATGCAATCTTTTTAAAATCCGAACATTCTATGCCATTATCTGCATCCGTTCCTATGGTACGTGAACGGAATAATTTAACCTGTCTTTTTCGAATAACAGCATAAGCATTATTATTGATAACAAATATTTTTGCTGGAATTTTAAGGTATTGAATCGTCTTTAATTCTTGTAAATTCATCATAATTGAACCATCACCAATAACCGCAATCACCGGCAAATGACTCGCATAATATGCCCCTATAATTGCAGGCAATGCAAAACCCATTGCTCCTTGAGAGACAGGGTGAATACAGCGCATTCCCTCTTTAAAGCAAATATTAGTGGGCAATATAAGCTCATTAAGCCCGGAATCTGTTAAAAAAACAGATTCCAGAGGTAATATTTCAGAAAAACTCGCTGCCAAGTGGTATAAATCCACTCGCTCTTCATCGAGATGCTTATTTATAATGTGAACGTCACTAATAGAAAAAAGTTGTTTCCAATGTAAACATTTTTTTATCCATTGCATCTGTGCTGATTCTGACTTAATTGTTATAGTCATCAACTCATTTAATAAATGTTTAATATCCGCAATAATCAAGCGATCTATTTTAATCGACTTTTTACTATGCTCAACGCTGTCAATATCAACAACAATGACTTTTGCTGAGCGTGCAAATTTACAATATTCAGTGCCTGTCGTCATTGAAGATAATCGACAGCCCAGTACCAGCAATAAATCTGAATTCTGCAAGGCAAAATTGCCTGCACGGGTACAGCCCATAATGCCCACTGAACCAATTGAAAGTAAATTATCTGTGCCATAGCTATCCACTGCTGAAGCCGAATAAACCAGTGGGATTTGGTATTGTTCAATAAAACGGTGTAATTCATCTATCGCATCAGCTGAACGAATACTACTGCCAATTAATATAACCGGACGTTCTGCTTGTTGAATTGCTTGACGAAGATACTGAATATCTTCAGCTATAGGCTGAAAATAAACCGGTTCCGGAACAAAGGATTCTAATTCATCCGGCTCTATGTGCATACTTTGCACATCCAGAGGTATATCTATCCAGACCGGCCCTTTTCTTCCCGTTTGAGCTAAATAAAGTGCTTTTTCAAGCGCATATTTAATTTTTTTGGGATCGCTGATCATGGTGGCATATTTTGTAATTGAAGTAACAATAGGGATAATATCAGCTTCCTGTTGCCCATAGGTTCTCAGCGCTATTCCGGTATAATGTGTCGTTTCTTGCAACATATTCTGACCAGAGATAAACACACAAGGGATGCCATCCTGCCACGCAGAAAGAACGCCCGTAATGGTATTTGTTGCGGCACAGCCTGTAGAAACAAGACAAACACTGGGCTGTTCTGAATAATCCGCATAAGCTACGCTGGCATAAGCTGCTGCCTGTTCATGATGTACTGATATACTATGTGTAGCCTTATGTCTTGCCACAGCATCGGTTAGAAATAAAGCACCACGTCCCGTTACCATAAAGATATGTTTGCAACCTTCTGCATACAAACGTTCTATAACATAATCGGCAACGCGCATCATTGATTAATTTCCATTTTATTCTGATCGTGGCTTTTTGGGAATGTAGCTATTCAACACATCAGGAATGCCCACAATAAAGTCTGCACTACAAGCTAGTTCGCCATCAACAAATGACTCACATTGTCCCATTGCCATACCGCGCCGAAAAGAGTTCAATATAGCGACCGATTCCAATGTGTCTCCCGGAATTATTTTTCTCTTAAAACGCACTTTATCGACACTGATAAAATTGGTTTTTTTACCCTTGTATTCAGGCATACAGAGAAAAGACATAATGAAAGTTTGTACCATACACTCAATTTGAATAAATCCCGGCACATTCGGATCACCCGCAAAATGTGCCGGAAAAAACCATTCATTATATGAAAAACATTTGATACCCCGAGCACTCTTACCGGGTACGGCCTCAAGAATACGATCAACAAATAATAACGGATGTCTGTTTTGCTGACAGGCCTGAATCCCCATCAGATCAAAGCTTAAGGGCTTAGTATCATTACTCATGCTTTTATCCGTTAAATTTCCACAGCATATTTTTTTAAAATATTAATGCCTTCTTCATAACTAGAGAAATCAATTACATCATCAATATCCAGCTCAATTGCAAATGCATCTTCCAGACTTGCCATCAATTGCATATGACCGACACTATCCCAACCTTTAATGTCTTGATATTTTAAGCCCGCCAGATCACTTTCATTAATATTAAATATTTTAGTAAAAACCTCATTATAAGTTTCTCTATTTGACATATTTTTTCCTTACATGGGATCAATAAATCCCTTAATTCTCTCTAATATCTATAAATACTGCAATACTTATGCCATGGATATGATTCTCGACATCTGCCGAATTAAATCATAGCCATCCCAAACTAGGCCGAAATCTGTTGCCTTACCACAAGGAACAATGCGATCCACACCTAAAACACCTTTATTTAAAAAAAGCTCGACAATTTCATTTTTCTCCAGTCCAATATATACCAAAGTCTGAAACTTTCTTGTAATAACGTCACAAAGTTTATCGAGTGACGTATCTGAATACTCAAAAAAACTACCACCCGCACAAACATGTTCTGGTAAATCATCCGGTAATGCACTTAATTGAATTCGACTAATACGATTATCCTGTGTTTGAATTATTTGAACATCCTGATAATCAATAGCAGCACTACAAGCAGTATAATATTTATTAATCGAACTAATTGCGGTAGTTTTATATTTTTTCTCATCAAGCATGACTTGCACATAATGCCAAAAAATAGCTTTTGCTTCTGCTATCTCTGTCTCACTACCCAACCAATATATCAAGCGAGGTGATGAGCACGCATTTTGATCAAATAAGTAGGTATCATTATAAAACCCTAAAGCAATTTTATGCTTATCGCTTATCTGTAAATAATCGCCTGCACTAATAACACAGAGTGAATAACGATCAGCAAAAGTAATATCATAGGCTCGTGCTGCTAAAGGGGATTGACGGATTTCAGCAATGCTTTGATCCCCGCCCCAAATAATTCTGACATCACATAAGCCTGAAAAATAGTCATTTATTATTGCATTATGTTCATATTTAATTATAGAAATACGCGCTTTTAAGTCAATAAATTTATCTTCATCTAAGACTTGGGCAATAGCATCACTGACAATACGGGTTTGAATAAAATCTTTAGAAGAAGACCTGACGATACAAGCATTGCCCGAAATCAGTCCCACAAATAAACTATAGGCAAAGTTTATCGGCACATTGGATGGTGCAATATGAAAGCTCAGGCCTCGGCCAAGCCATTGTGATGCATTATCTTCATAAGGTTTTTTTAGCTGTTTTATGTTTGCCCGTCGGCAAAAAAAACCGAAGCTAGTAATGTCAGGATAAGCACGACTATCTGGATGCTTCAATAACTTTTTTGATAAGCCATCAAAAAAATTGATGTGTGAGCCGTTCCATTCACCCAAGGTATTTTCACAACGGTAATGATCCTGTTACAATATCTTCACGGCACAGGCTGAGGAGCCGATGGCCGTCAACGGTAATGGGCGGCATTTATGTCGCCTTTTACCCCTCTTCAATCAATCGATTTAAGCTATTTCCTGCTGTATTTCATAATCGACTGGTGACAAATAATCATTAGCCGAATGAAGTCGCTCCCGATTATAAAATACCTCAATATATTCAAATATTGCCTGCTTTGCTTCTACTCTGGTTTTGAATCGACAATGGTGCGTCAATTCAGTTTTCAAACTATGAAAGAAGCTCTCTGATACAGCATTGTCCCAGCAATTTCCTTTGCGGCTCATAGACTGAATTATGTTATGATCCGACAATATTTTTCTATGACTATCAGAGGCATATTGGCTACCTCGGTCAGTATGCCAAAGCAATCCATCCATTGGTTTACGCTTCCATATGGCCATCAGTAAAGCATCATTGACTAGCTTGGCTTTGGCTTTCATTCGCTCATCCATCGACCAGCCAACAATTTGCCTAGAGAATAAGTCAATGACAACCGCTAAATATAACCAGCCTTCCTTGGTGGCAATATAGGTAATATCACCCACATAGTAGCGATCAGGTTGAGAGACAGTAAACTCTCTTTCCAGTAAATTTGGAGATATACGCTTATTATGCTTGGAATTAGTCGTCGCTTTAAAGCGTCTCTTCGTTTTACAAAACAAACCGGCTTTTTTCATTAATCGACCAATTCTCCGGCGGCTTATATGAACGCCTTTTTCAGCCAGTTTTCTTTTAAGACGACGGGTTCCATAAGTCTTGCGACTGTCTTCAAACAGTTTTTTAGCTGCTCAGTAAGCGCTTCATTTTCTTTCTCTCTATCCGTTTTAGGAGAGCTAACCCAATCATAATAGCAACTACGGGAAACATCCATAAAACGGCACAGAATCGTTACCGGGTAATCTTTAGCCTGATCAGTTATCCATGCGTACTTCACAAAGTTTCCCTTGCAAAGTACGCTGTGGCCTTTTTAATAAATCACGCTCCTGAATCACTTTTGCCAATTCTTTTTTTCAGACGTTTTACTTCATCATAAATGTGTTCATCACTTCTATTGGCTACCGTCTTCACCGGTTTGGAATATTTACTGATCCAGGTATGTAGAGTATTTACATTAACACCTAGCTCCCTGGCAGTCTGAGAAACGGGTTGATCCGTCTCATTAGCTAATTTGACAGCTGATTCTTTAAATTCTGATGTATAGCTTTTATTCGGTTTTTTTGTTTGATCATTCATTTTAGGTCACACTTTTTATCTTTTAGTTATTTTAAGTTGTGTGTCCGGTTAAGTATAGCCACATTAAATCAATCAATCTTACATCAAAAGGCCTATAGGTTTTTAAACAAGGCATTGCCTCATACTGATCACTACCAGCAAGTAATTGAATATCAGATAAATTCAGCGGCATGAGTATCACTGCATCCTCTTATTTCTGCATTTTTTATACGCCCTGTTATTGTGAAGTATTTTCCCTTACGACCACACGAACAATCATCCTCACCCAGTAAAATCCCATTATCTTCGGTCAATAAAGAGTGTCCAGGATAGGACATCGGTAGTGCCGACAAAACTTGAACAATACCTTCTTCCCCCACCTCAGCAGGCATAAAATCACTTTCTCTGCGTACAATCACATCACTGAAAATACTACTATGTAAATAACCAAATTCACATTCCATAGACAGAGTACCCGTCTGCTCAACCATGCCATAGTAATCATAGACTTTTTCAATAGCGCACACCTTATTAAGTGAGTCTTTAAACACTTGGGGAGAAACCGCATTGTCTATTAGTTTTTTCCATCCGCCCCCATGCAGCAAAATAGCTTGGGATAGATCCGGACAATAAGTGCTATTTTTTAAGGATTGATAAAAATACTGCCAGATCATAAAAGTAAAACCAAATATCAGAATTTTTTTGCCGGCATATTGAGTAAAAAAGTCATCCAGAATAGCAAAATCCAATACCATATTGTCATCAAGCGCATAGGTCACATCACGTCCAAACATGGAAAAACCCAATATACCCGCACCTCTCGCCGAAAAAAGTGCACGGTCTTTAACCACCGATGCACTGTCAATGATAAGCATGGGAAGGCGCACACTACCCAGAAAGGATTGAATGATTTTTGCCAGAACTTTTGTTTGATAACGCGAGGTTTCCCGATCTAAATATATTTTTGATACTTGCTGGCCTGAAGTACCTGAAGAGGTCATTGTTTTTATGATAGCTTTTTGATTCACACTTTTTAAATCATATTGTTTAAACAATCGAACTGGTAAAAATGGCAATTCAGATAAGCTGGATATGGTTTCAGGTTGAACACACATTGCATCGAGTATTTTTTTATAAGCTGCACAATGCTGGTAATGGTAAGCTGTTAAATATTTAAGCTGTGCCCCTAGAACATTGGATTTTTCCTGCTGTGCAAGTGAAAAAGGTGGTATTGACAGCATATCGTCAATATTTTTCATTGCTCGATAAACCTGTTGTTTTCTGCCATGTTTTTGACACCTATTTTAACGCAGCCTTTAACACAGTCCTTAACAACATTTGCAACACGCTCTAAATCTTCATTTGTCATATCATGATAGCTGGGTAAATTAATTGCCCGTTGAGGAATTGACCAAGCATTGGTATTTGTTTTTACCGCTTCAAACATGGGCATTGCCGATAGTGGCCAGAAAAAAACACGGGCATCAATATTTTCTTCAGAAAATAAACGCAGTAATAATTCCCGTGTTATGCCCATATTTTTAGCAAAGACAATGGTTGGCATCCAGGCACCATTAACAATATTATCCGGCTCGGGATTTATTTTAATGCCATCAATAGCACTAAATTGTTGTCGGTAATAAGCCAATATGTCACGTTTTCTACTGATTAATTCATCAATACGCTCTAACTGAGCACAGCCAATCGCTGCTTGTATATTGGACATCTTAAATTTAAACCCTACAGTGTCAGCCCAAAATTGTTTAGTCTGTGTGGGTGAACGGCCATGAGAACTCAGCGTTAAGACTCGCTCATAAAGCGCATCATCATTGGTAACAAAAATACCACCTTCACCTGTTGTAAGTGTCTTTGTACCATGAAAAGAAAAAGCCCCGAACTTGCCCATTGAACCCGCTCGTTTACCATGATAAATTGAACCAATTGCTTCGGCTGCATCTTCAACAATAGGGAGATTATACCGCTTACCCAAGGCCAGTAAGGCTTGCATTTCACATAAATTACCATAGAGGTGGACTGCAATGATAGCCTTGGTTCGTGGTGTAATAGCCGCCGCAATCAACTGTTCATTGAGACACCAAGTATCCTCTCTGATATCAATAAATACCGGCTTAGCACCCAAATGGACGATGGGTGATGCGCTTGCAATCCAATTGCTATCTGCCAGAATCACTTCATCACCAGCACCGATGTCTAAGGCTGATAAGCCCATGTGCAAAGCACCAGTACAACTGGATGTGGCGATAGCATATTTCACCCCCAGATGCGCTTTAAATTCTGCTTCAAAGCGATCCAAATAATCATAGCATTGAGCGCCCCAACCATTTTTTGCTGCATCGGTTGCATAAGCAACTTCTTGTTCGCCAATAGAAGGCTTAGTATAATAAATACGTTGCTTTGTCATAGTAGCTCTAACTCTGGAATGGCCAAAACAAATTGTTTACCGTCCCGTTTAATATAATCAAGTTGAGCTATAATTTCATTTTTTAAATTCCATGGGAAGATAACCACATAATCCACTTGATTATCTTTGAGGTATTGTTCATCCTTTATCGGTATCCGACTACCCGGCATATATTTTCCTTGCTTGGCAGGGTTTTTGTCCACAACAAAAGCAATCAAGTCAGCATGAACACCTGAAAAATTCATCATTGTATTACCTTTTGCAGCTGCACCATAGGCTGCCACCTGCTTGCCCGCTCTTTTAGCTTGAATTAAAAAGTCCACAAAATCGAGTTTTATTGTTTCAATTTTAGCTTGAAAGCCTGTATAAAAATCTAAACGATTAAGCCCCGCAATTGTCTCTTGGGTTAATAGCGCTTCGACATTTTCGCTAATTGCTTGTTTGCCCGTTTCACTGCTTTGTGCATAGACTCTCAGACTGCCACCATGAGTTGTTAACTCCTCAACATCAAAAACATTCAGACCATTTTTTTCTAAAATACTTTGCACTGAAATCAAGGATAAATAGGAATAATGCTCATGATAAATTGTATCAAATTGATTATATTTTACTAAATTTAATAAGTGTGGAAATTCAAATGTAACCACACCATCCTTTTTAAGCAAGACCGTAAAGCCTTTTATGAAATCATTAATATCCGGTACATGGGCAAGGACATTATTAGCAACAAGTAAATCAGCCCGTTTATTTTGTGATACTAATTCTTTGGCCTGTTGCTCACCAAAAAATTCCTCAACAATCTCAAGGCCTTTTTCTCTGGCTGCTTCCGCTGTGCCATGAGTGGGTTCAATGCCATAGCAAGGAATGTTATTATGTTTAACAAATTGCAAAAGGTAACCATCATTAGCCGCAATTTCCACCACACAACTCTGTTCGTGTAAGTGAAAACGGCGGATCATCATATCAACATAGTTGCGAGCATGTTGTAACCATGAGGATGAAAATGAGCTAAAATAGGCATAATCATCTGAGAACATTTCTGATGCACCCACAAAGTCTTCTGTTTGCACCAACCAGCAATGATGACAGACCAAGACTTTAAGCGGATACCACTTCTCAGGAGCCTTCATCATAGCATCACTGAGATAGGAGTTTGAAGGGGGTGAACTGCCTAAATCAACAAAGCGATGTTCTAATTCAGTGTCACAATGTCTGCATTTCATAGCACTTTCAGTCCTTCAAACGACTCATTCAGTAATGGATGGTCACTATCTTTCTGAGAAATTTCACTAATAGGCAATGGCCATGGAATAGCTAATTGTGGCTCCATGACATTAAGCGCACCTTCTGCACCCGGCGCATACGCTTCGGTGTGTAGATAAAGTAATTGGCAATCATCACTCAGGGTTTGAAAGCCATGAGCAAATCCCGCTGGGATGTATAAACTCCGGGGAGTTTTTGCGCTTAATTTTTCACCATGCCATTGTAAAAAAGTGTCTGAATTTTTTCTTAAATCCACAATTACATCAAAGATTTCACCTTGTAGGCAAGTCACTATTTTTGTTTCCGATTGTGGTGGATATTGAAAGTGCATACCACGAATCGAGCCTTTTTTCCCGGTGTAGCTAACATTCATTTGTGCAATGGCTTGCTCCAAGCCGATTGATTTGAATTCTTCAGCACAATAAAAACGGCTGAAATAACCGCGCTGATCGCTCATGGGCTGTTGCTCAATAAGATAAGCGCCCGCTAAAGATAGGGCATTAAATTTAAAGCGACTCGTCATTGTGACTGTAGTTCTTCCTGATAAGAATTAATTTGTTGTAGCGTAAATTGATGCATATTTTCTTGATTGTGCCAAGCCTTATACCAGCGTACACTCTCGGTCAAAGCACGTTCAAGATCCCAAAGCGGTTGCCATTTGAGTTGCGTTCTTGCCTTTGAACAATCCAGTTTCAAAAACCGTGCCTCATGTGGATGTGCTTCTTTGTCTAGTGCCCACTGTGCTGATGCGCCCCAATTTTCAGACATTATATCGGCTAATCTGGATACCGGTTGAGCATCTTCATCCTTAGGGCCAAAATTCCAAGGTTCAGAAAATTGTTCTGGTGCTTGTAACAATTGCTGACAAAGCAAGAGATAGCCCGCAAGTGGCTCTAAAACATGTTGCCATGGTCTAATTGCCAGGGGATTTCGCACGAATAGAATCCGCTTATCCATAAAGGCTCGCATGGCATCGGGAACAATGCGATCGGTTGCCCAATCACCGCCACCAATCACATTACCTGCTCGTGCTGTAGCCAATGCCACACCAGAGTGTTGAAAAAAAGATTGGCGATAAGCTGAACTGACTAATTCTGCACAGGCTTTACTACTGCTATAAGGGTCATACCCACCCATGGGCTCTATTTCCCGATAGCCCCAGTTCCATTCTTTATTTTCATAACATTTATCAGTAGTAATATTCAGTACAGCTTTCACACTGACAGTCTTTCTAATCGCTTCAAACAGATTAACCGTACCAATGACATTGGTCGAATAAGTCGCCAATGGATCGTCATAGGACTCTCTTAGTAAGGATTGAGCCGCCATATGAATAACAATTTCAGGTTCAGCATTATGCATAGCACGACTAAGACTAGCACCGTCTATAATGTCGCCATGAATATGTTTTTTTAATGCATGATTAATGCCAGCATCATTGAATAAAGCAGGGCTTGTCGGTGGCTCTAGGGCATAACCCGTCACCACAGCACCCAGCTGCTTTAACCATAGACTTAGCCAACTACCTTTAAAGCCCGTATGACCGGTCAAAAAGACCTTACGACCCTGCCAAAAATTTGACTCAATCACCACACTTTCCAGGGTGCATTATTACTTTTCCATAATTCTTCTAGTTGCGATTTATCTCTAAGAGTATCCATTGCCTGCCAAAAACCATGGTGAGTAAATGCTGAGAGTTGCCCCTCTTTAGCAAGCGTATCCAATGGCTCATTCTCCCATACCGTCTCGTCACCATTAATGAGTTTAAAAACCTTGGGAGATAAGACAAAAAAACCGCCATTTATCCAACCGCCCTCACCTTTTGGTTTTTCTTCAAAATAAGTGACTTTATTTTCTGCCACATTGATTGCCCCAAAGCGTGCATCGGGTTGGATGATTGAGACTGTTGCCATGGTATTATTTTTTTTGTGAAACTTAATTAATTTTTTAATATTGATATTGGCAACACCATCACCATAGGTAAAACAGAAATCATCATTGCCGATGTATTTTTTTATTCGTTTTAAGCGTCCACCAGTCATGGTTTCCTGTCCAGTGTCAACCAATGTCACTTTCCAGGGTTCAGCCATATTATTATGGATTTCCATACTATTATCTTTAAAATCAATGGTCACATCTGACATGTGTAAAAAATAGTTAGCAAAGTATTCTTTTATTATATAGCCCTTATATCCCAGACAAATAATAAAATCATTTAAACCATAGTGGGAATAAGTTTTCATGATATGCCAGAGTATTGGCTTACCGCCGATCTCAACCATTGGCTTAGGACGCAAATGTGTTTCTTCGCTGATTCGGGTGCCGTATCCGCCGGCTAAAATAACTACTTTCATATCAAGTCCTGAGTGTCATATCAAATACTAAGTGTTATAGCAAATCCTAAGCCAATTTAGTTTTCAATTTTTCGAACATAGAGGGCATCACCCCAGCCTGCATTTGTCCAGGCAGTTTGCAAACGTATAAAGCCATGCCCCTCTAAAAATCGGTCTAATTCATCGATAAGAGGAATATCTTTATATAAGGTTTCTCGATTCACTTCCACATAAATACCCATTAAGCTGGGAGATTTAATATATTCACCCAAACCTTCAAGAATGGCAAATTCTGCCCCCTGGGTATCAAGATTAATAAAATCAAAATCAGCAAATGGTAAGGGACTATCTGCTAGACTAATAAAGGAATCTAACCGAAAAGCATCCATTTCTATGGCATCGGTATAGACAATATTAGGGTAATAATCCTGATGTTTATCAAATTCAAATACCGATGATGACTGGAAATTACTGGAGATATTTAACTTTATTTTTTCATTCTTATTCCATAAGGCATAAGGCACAATTGTTTGCTTCATATCTACCGTATTAATGGCTGCCTGAAGCTGTGGAATGATTTGAGGGTTAGCTTCAAACCAACAAACATCGGTGACACCATTTTCATGATAAGCAGTTGCCTCTTCGCCTATATGTGCTCCAATGTGATAAACCTTAGTGGCTTTTCTACCGTAGAGGCAACTCATGACTTCACTACATCGGGTAAAATTAATTAGCATTTAATTTCTCAATCTTTTCTTTTTATGGTTAAAGATATTGTTTGGCAATTGTTAAGCCTTGTGATTCAAGCATCTCTGAACGCATAGCTTTTAATTTTTCATTCGGTGCCGGCCAGCGTCGATAGACGTATAGATAATCAAGCACTAATTCAAAATCTTTTGCTGCATCGGTAGTGCTACGTCGATTTCCCTTATTAATATAATCTTTATAAATAATCGCACCCAATAGGTTAATCGGTTTAAAATTTGTTTTTGAGGCAACTGCCAATAAAAATTCCCAGTCTTCAAATGAACGCATATGAGTATCCTGACTGACTTGTTTTATTGCCTCAGCAGGAAAGATGCAGGCCTGAGTATAAATGAAATTTTTCACATACATGTTAGGGAAATCATTGGCAATTACTGCATGTGAAATCGGTGGGTCAGGAAAGATAATATCTTTTTCTCTGTCTTCTTTTAAAAAATTAACATTTCCATAAATAACATCGTGAGGATTCGATAATGCTGCATCGACAAATGCTTGATAATCACTATCCGGTAGCGCATCATCATCATCAAAAATCAAAATATGATGACCACTTGCCATTTTTATACCTAAGTTTCTACTCTCAGCCGGCCCGGGTTTTCCCCCTCGGATAACGTAGTAATCACAATTTCTTAGGTATTCACCGGCAATTTCAGAGGTTTTGGGATCATTGATATCTGCAACCAGAATGATTTCATAACTACGTAATTGACAATTTTGAATGGATTTTAAACAACGAACTAATTCTCTGGGTCGTGCATGTGTTGGAACAATGATACTCAGTTCAATCATACCCTTTATTAGCTCCTATTATTTCAGTTGTGACATCAATGATTTTAGTTGTGTTTCAAGATTCACTACAAAGCGTGGTGTATCAAATAGCACACCATCAACTTTGATCGCTTCAACCTGCTGCCTTAAACGACGGTAGTTGTCACTATCTTGTGCCAATTTAACCGCCATCTCTTCATAGTCATGCAAGTTGTATGCAATTAATTCCGGTAGTTTTGCCGCAGTCAATAATGCTCCTGCCATGCGTGATGCAAAAGATTTTCCTGTGAGTGTCAGTATTGGCAAACCCATCCATAAGACATCATTGGCTGTAGTCCCGGCATTAAAAGGAAATGTATCCAAAAACAAATCAGCCGTTGCAAAACGCGCCAGATAATCTTCCGGAGATACTCTTGGGGCAAAAATTAAGCGTTGTTCATCAATCCCATGTGATTTAAAAGCATTTTTTTAATTCATTTCTGACCAGGGATTATCTGCTAATAGCCAAAGTACGCTATTGGGCACTCTGCGCAAAATATTCATCCAGATGGCAAAAACCTCTGGTGTATATTTGTAATTATTATTGAATGAACAAAAAACAAAGCTATCTTCCGGTAGGCCACATTGGGCACGGCTAGGAATAATGCCATTTTTTCTTTGACTATCGCAAACCTGATACACATCAGGCATGTAAATCATTTTTTCTGAATAATATTTTCTATATTCTTCAGGAATTAAAAATTTATCGGCAATGACATAGTCGATGGAAGGTAGGCCAGTTGTTGCCGGCAAGCCCAAATAGGTGATTTGAATGGGGGCAGGATGATAGGCCAGCATATTAGTGCGAGCCCCCAGGGTTTGTCCGTGCAAATCAACAAGAATGTCAATTTCACGTTCTCGAATTAAGCGTGCAGCGGCTTCATCACTAAGGTGCAAAATACTCTCAAAATGATCCATACCCTTAATGACACGTTGTCGAAGAGGTGAATCACCCTGATTAGTCCAGCAAAAACCATAAACTTCAAAGTTATCTCGATCATGCAATTCAAATAATTCGACCGTTAACATCGCCACTGGATGCAGACAAAAATCCGATGAACAGTAGCCGATACGAATTTTTTTGTGCCCATACCCAGTTTGTTGGGCTAATTGAGGTACATCATTATTAATTTTTTTCTTAACATAATTACGTGCGGCAGCTAGTTGTGTTTCCGGATCATCTGAAAGGCTGATCATAGCCAGTGCTGATGTTGATTGCTTTAATAATTCGACACTCACGTCAGCAAATGCTTCATACACAGGCCAGACGCAATGCTTGGCACGTAAAAAAACTAAATGGTGCAGGACATCGGGCTGATTAGGTTCTATTGTCAGACTTTTGGTCATATAACCTAAGGCTGTATGATAGCGCTTATCAGAGGTTTCTAATAAGCGTCCCAGATTGTTCAGTGCCAGTAAAAGCACCTCACGCTTATCAGCTTGATTCGGTAGGATATTATCATCAAGCCAGCGCCATTCAATAATCGCTTCATCTATCATTCCAAGACGTTCGTAGGTCATGCCAAGATTAAAACGTGGTTGAACAAAATTATGATCGAGTTTAATGGCTTCGGTATAAGCGTCTTTAGCACCTTGCAGGTCGCCTACCTTGAAAAGAGCTGCCCCTAAATTAAACCAGGCAACGTGATTGTATACTGAGTCATTTCGTTTTAGCCAAGTCTGATATAACACAATAGAGAGTGTTAACTCGCCTTGTGCTTCTAAGTCTGCAGCATAAGAGAGTAGATGGGTATGATCGAGCGTTCCCTGCCATGCATTTTTTATTGCTAAGGTAAAATCACTTTCAATTGTCAATATCAATATCCTCTTATGAAGTTGGCAATTTAAACATTTAATTAAATAAACTATAGCACATAAAAACAGTATTAAGGGAGCCTTAAAATAGGAAATTTTAAGCTAGAGGAGGGAGATATAACTGGGAATTCAGATCAAGCCTATTTTTAGCCATGGTCAATCTGAATTTAACTATTTTTTATACCGTACGTACTTCAAATCCAGCAGTTTGATCCGTTGTCATTGCATCGATTTGAGCATAAGTAATGGCATATTCTTGATCACTGGTCAGTGACTGAATTTGGTCAGACGTCAACGCTTGAACCTGAGTAGTCGTTATAGACTGAATCTGGCTATCGCTCATATTGGTAAATTGTGTGGTACCAAGACCTGATTGGATTTGATCAGAGGTCAGTGAAGCCACTTGCGTATAAGTCATGGCAGAAATTTGACCTGCGGTCATTGCTTGCATATCAACCGTTTCAATGGCCTGTACCTGTGTGGCACTTAATTCACGTAAGTCCTGCGTTTCCATTGCCTGAATTTGGTCAGTCGTCATTGCCGCCACATTATCACTGCTCAGATATTGCATCTGTGCCGTGGTTAAAGCAACAATGTCTTCCGTACCAAAAGCCTGAATCTGATCAGTTGTCAATGAGCCTAATTGTGAACCGGTCAAGCTCGCGGTTTGATCCGTAGTCAGAGCAGCAATATTATCTGTCGATAAAGCAGAGAAATCACCCAGTTCAATGGCCTGAATTTGCGCCGTTGTTAGCGTACTGATTTGATCTGTGGTCATGGCATTGAACTGGTCACTGGTCAAAGCCTGTATCTGTGCATTGGTCAATGCAGTAGTCTGAGCTGAACTCAGAGAAGTCACTGCATCAGTACTCAGATTACTGATCTGAGTTGAGTTTAAGACTTGTATGTCATTGGTCTCAATTGCCTGCAGTTGATCCGTGCTCAGTGCATTTAAATTGTCCGTTGTCAAAGCGCCAATTTGAGCTGTCGTCATGGCTTCAATTTCATCAGTGGCGAAGGTTTGAATTTGATCCGTAGTCAGAGCTTGTATCTGAGAGCTGGTCAAACTGACAACCTGAGAGACGCTCAATGCTGTCACACTATCGGTTGATAGCGCAGCAACGTTGTCAGTTGAAATTGATTGTAATTGAGTTCCCGTTAATTCAGAAACATTATCAGTCGTCAATGCATTGAGCTGATCACTGGATAATGAGGCCACCTGTGCATTGGTCAACGCAACCGTCTGATCCGATGTCAATGCATTAATACCATCCGTACTAATAGCACTTGTCTGCGTGGTACTCAACACTTGCAGATCTTCTGTTTCAATGGCCTGAATTTGATCACTGGTTAAAGCATTGAGATTATCACTACTCAGACCCGACATTTGTCCGGTTGTCAGAGATGCAATTTCATCGGTAGCAAAGGTCTGAATTTGATCAGATGTTAAAGCACCTAATTGTGCATTGGTTAAGCTAGGTATTTGATCCGATGTCAGCGCAGTAATACTATCCGTCGTTAAAGCGGCCAAATCTGCTGTTTCAATCGCCTGAATTTGTCCAGAAGTCAGCTCCGCAACATTATCTGTTGTTAGAGCATTCAGTTGATCACTAGAAAGTGAGGTTATCTGCGCATTCGTTAAGGCCACAGTTTGATCGGAGGTTAAGGCATTGATACCATCGGTACTCAGCGCACTGGTTTGATCGGTATTGAGTGCTTGTAAGTCATCGGTTTCGATGGCCTGCACCTGATCGCTAGTCAAAGCATTCAAATTATCGGTTGTTATACCGGACATTTGCGCAGTGGTCAGGGCGGCGATTTCATCCGTTGCAAAGGTTTGAATTTGATCCGTTGTTAAAGCACCCAATTGTGAATTCGTCAACGTACTAATTTGATCTGAAGTTAAGGCTGTGGTGTTATCGGTCGATAAGGCAGCCAAGTCAGCTATTTCAATTGCTTGCACCTGATCAGTGGTGAGTTGTGACACATTATCTGTGGTCAATGCATTCAGTTGATCACTGGATAGTGAAGCAATCTGCGCTCCACTCAATGATACGGTTTGGTCTGAACTCAGAGCAGCAATGCCATCAGTATTTAAGGCCGCTATTTGATCCGTATTGAAGGCTTGCAAATCAACGACTTCAATCGCCTGTACCTGATCGGTGGTTAAGGCATTAATATTATCCGTACTCATGGCCGGTATTTGATTGGTACTTAAGGCCACAATATCATCCGTGGCAAACGTCTGAATCTGGTCGGAAGTCAACGCACCAACCTGATCAGTCGTCAAGCTTGCCGTTTGATCAGATGTCAGTGCCGCCGTATTATCAGTCGATAAGGCTGTAATATCAGCCACTTCAATAGCCTGAATTTGATCGGATGTGAGTGCTGCAATATTGTCCGTGGTCATGGCATTAAATTGATCACTGGACAAGGTTGCAATCTGAGATGCATTTAGTGCAACACTTTGATCCGAGGTCAGTGCTGAAATACTATCTGTATTTAATGAAATAACCTGATCACTATTCAGAGTTTGTAAATCTTCTGTTTCAATCGATCTAAACTGGTCGGTTGTTAAGGCATTCAAATTATCGGTCGTCATTGCCGTCATTTGATCAGTTGTTAAGGCTGCTATTTCATCTGTCGCAAAAGTTTGTATTTGATCAGTCGTTAGCCCCCCTATTTGCGAATTAGTCAAACTCGCGGTTTGATCCGAGGTCAATGCAGTCGTGTTATCCGTCGATAGTGCCGATAAATCTGCCACTTCTATCGCCTGAATCTGATCAGAACTTAAAGAAGCTATATTATCAGTCGTCATGGCATTGAATTGATCACTGCTTAATGCCGTAATCTGAGTTCCGGTTAGTGCACTACTTTGATCGGAGGTCAGTGCTGCAATGCTATCGGTATTTATTGAAATGATCTGGTCACTATTGAGCGCTTGTAAATCATTGGTTTCAATCGAACTAAACTGATCCGTTGTTAAGGCATTCAGATTATCCGTTGTCATTGCCGTCATTTGATCAGACGTCATGGCTACAATTTCATCTGTCGCAAAGGTTTGTATCTGATCCGTTGTCAAAACACCAATCTGTGAGTTAGTTAAGCTTGAAATTTGATCTGACGTTAAGGCTGTCGTGTTATCCGTTGACAAAGCAGCCAGATCGGCATCTTCAATTGCTTGAATTTGATCAGATGATAATACCGATAAATTATCAGTCGTCATGGCATTCAGTTGATCACTGGATAAGGATGTAATCTGTGCCCCAGTAAAGGCAGTAGCCTGATCCGAAGACAATACATTGATATTATCCGTTGTTATTGCCCCAACTTGATCGGTATTTAAAGCCGCAAGATCAGCCGTTTCAATCGCCTGGATTTGATCACTGATTAAATTAGCGACATTATCAGTGGTAATGCCCGGCATTTGATCTGTCGTCAAGGCAGCAATTTCATCAGTAGCAAAGGTTAACATCTGATCAGAGCTCAACGCACTCAATTGCTCAGTCGTCAAACTGGATATTTGATCGGAGGTTAAAGCCGTTGTGTTATCCGTTGTTAAAGCAGCTAAATCTGCAGTATCAATGGCTTGAATTTGTCCTGAGGTTAGCACCGCTAAATTATCCGTACTAATCACGTTGATTTGATCGCTGGATAACGATGTGATTTGTGGCGCTGTCAAAGCAATTGTTTGATCAGACGATAAACTATTAATATGAGTTCGAGTAAAGGAAGAAATTTGATCGGTACTCATCGAACTAATTTCATCGGTACCAAAAGCCGCAATTTGATTAGTAAACAAGCCCTGAATACTATCCGTTGACATCACTCCTACCTGCTCTACTGATAAGGCAGCAATTTCATCTGTTGATAGAGCACGGATCTGATCCGATGTTAATACCTGGAATTGTGTTGTAGTCAGACTCGCAATTTGATCTGAGCCCATTGCTTCTATTTTAATATCCGAGAGGCTTGCCAAGTCTGACACTTCAATCGCTTGTATTTGAGCACTGGTGAGGACACCCATGTTATCTGTCGATAAACTATTGAGCTGATCACTGGATAGAGCAGCAACTTGTTTCGTCGTCAGTGCCTGAACCTGGTCAGAGCTTAATTCACCAATATTATCCGGGGTGATAGCTGCAATTTGGGTAGTATCAAGAGTACGGAGATCATCTGTTTCCAATGCCTGAATCTGACCTACAGCCAAGGCAGTTAATTGAGCGCCCGTCATCGCTTCCACTTGTGATGACGTGAGTGCTGCAATATTATCGGTAGTAATCGCTCTAATCTGATCAGTATCCAAACTAGCCACTTGTGTAGAACTTAGACCCTGAACCTGATCCGATGTTAATGCTTCAATATTTTTGGTGGTCAAAGCACCCAGTTGATCAGAGTTAAGTACACGCAGATCTTTTGTTTCAATGGCAACAACTTGATCAGTAGTCAATGCTGCAATATTATCAGTCGTCATAGAGCGCATTTGTATCAAACTCAGGGCAACAATATCACTGCTAGAAAATGCTCTAACCTGATTAGTCGTCATTGCCGTGAGTTGATCACCGGTTAAATTAGCGGTTTGATCCGAGGTCAGGGCAGCAATATTATCGGTGGTTATATTTGACATAACACTGCTATTAATGCGCTGTATTTGCTCACCCGACAATAAGGCCATATTATCGGTTGTTAAAGCATTTATTTGACTGCTGGACATCGTGCTAAATTGAATAGCGGCAAAAGCCTGAACAGAATCCGATGTTAAAGCGCCCACTTGAGCAGTAGTCAAAGCATTTAGTTGCTCACTGGTTAGCGCAAAAGCTTGCTCGTCGGTCAGTGCAGCAATACTATCTGTTGACAGCGATGCAATACTATCGGTAGGAATCGTTCTATATTGATCCCCTGTAAAGGCAACTAAATTATCGGTTGTTAAGGCATTAAATTGATCGGTTGATAATGCCTGAATTTGCAGAACACTCATGCCGCGAGTTTGGTCGGAAGATAGAACGGAAATACTACCCGTGCTTAATGCGCCAATCTGATCGGTACTCAATACACGTAAATCATTGGTCTCCATTGCAATCATTTGATCGCTAGATAATGCCGCAATATTATCAGTAGATACAGCCTGAATCTGATCAGTTGTTAACGCAATAACATTACCCGTCGTTAAAGAAAGAGTTTGATCAGATGTTAGTGAACTTATTTGATCGGTCGTTAAGCTAATAGTTTGATCAGTTGTTAAGGCTGAAATTTGATCAGTCGATAGATTTGCGAACTTAGTCGTCTCTATCGCTTGTATTCTTATATCTGTTATCAGAGAAAAATTATCAGTCGTCAGGGCATTTAACTGATCAGTTGTTAATGTAACAAATTGAGTACTCGTAAGAGACTGACTTTGATCAGACGTTAGTGAAGCAATACTATTTGTGCTTAATGCTGTAGTTTGATCAGAAGTCAAAGCTCGCAGATCCTGAGTTTCCATTGCAATAATTTGATCACTTGTCAGAGCTGCTATACTATCTGTTGATAAAAGAGATACTTGTCCCGTTTTCAAAGCAACAATATCAGCGGTTGAAAAGACTTGAATTTGATCTGAATTCAAAGCTGATATCTGATCACCTTTAAGAGAAACAACTTGATCGGATGTCAAAGCTGCAATTTGGTCCGTTGATAAGTTTGATAAATTACTCGCCTCAATAAATCTAATTTGACCTGTTGTCAATGCCACGACGCTATCTGTTGCCAATGCATTTAATTGATCGCTTGACATTTGTTGGACTTGTGCACCAGTTAATTTTGAAGCTTGGTCCGTAGTCATTACAGCCACATTATCAGTACTTAATGCAGCAAATTGATCAGAATTCATCGCACGTAAGTCATTAACTTCCACTGCAATCATCTGATCAGTTGTCAGTGCTGCAATACTATCTGTTGATAAAACCGACATTTGCCCCGTTTTTAGCGCAACGATATCAGCAGTTGAAAAAGATTGAATTTGATCGGATGTTAGAGCTGCAACTTGATCTCCTTTTAGTGCTGCTGTTTGAGTCGATGTGAGTGCGGCAATTTGATCAGTCGACAAGCCTATTAGATTCGAAGTTTCAATAAACCGAACTTGACCGGTTGTTAAGGCGGCAATATTATCCGTAGTAAAAATATTAAGTTGATCACTGGATATTTGCTGCATTTGCAAACCCGTTAAAGCAGAAGCCTGATCGGTTGTCATCACACCAATACTTTCAGAGCTTAATGCAGCAATTTGATCTGAATTCAGCGCACGTAAATCATCAACTTCCATTGCAAGCATTTGATCAGTGGTTAGTGCTGCAATACTATCTGTGGATAAGACTGCCATTTGACCTGTTTTTAGTGCAAC
Source organism: sulfur-oxidizing endosymbiont of Gigantopelta aegis (assembly GCF_016097415.1). NCBI lineage: Bacteria > sulfur-oxidizing endosymbiont of Gigantopelta aegis. The sequence goes on from NZ_JAEHGE010000003.1 coordinate 39,222, forward strand.
GATATCAGCAGTTGAAAAAGCTTGAACTTGCTCGGATGTTAGAGCAGCAACCTGGTCTCCTTTTAGTGAAGCTGTTTGTGTTGATGTTAATGCAGCAATTTGATCAGTCAGTAAACCCGATAAATTAGAGGCCTCTACTAATCTTATTTGCCCTGTCGTTAAAGCGGCAATATTATCTGTAGTAAAAGTATTGAGTTGATCACTGGACATTTGCTGAATTTGTGTACCCGTTAATTGGGAAGCTTGATCCGTGGTCATCACACCAATATTATCTGCACTTAATGCTGCAAACTGATCAGAAGTCAGCGAACGTAAATCATCAACTTCCATTGCAATCATTTGATCGGTTGTCAGCGCAGCAATACTATCTGTCGATAAGACTGCCATTTGCCCTGTTTTTAGTGCAACAATATCGGCGGTTGAAAAGGCTTGAATTTGATCGGATGTTAAAGCCGCAACTTGGTCTCCTTTTAGTGCAGCTGTTTGAGTCGATGTGAGTGCAGCAATTTGATCTGTCAATAAGCCCGATAAATTTGATGTTTCTATTAATCTGATTTGTCCTGTCGTTAAAGCCGCAATATTATCTGTAGTAAAAGTATTAAGTTGATCACTGGACATTTGTTGGATTTGTGCGCCCGTTAATTGGGAAGCTTGATCCGTGGTCATCACACCAATATTATCTGCACTTAATGCTGCAATTTGATCCGAACTCATCGCACGCAAATCTTCAACTTCCATTGCAATCATTTGATCAGTTGTCAGCGCAGCGATATTATCCGTGGACATCACCGTAATCTGCCCTGTTTTCAAAGCAACAATATCATTGGTTGAAAAAGCTTGGAATTGCTCAGAATTTAAGGAGGCTATTTGAGAACCAGTCAAAGCTGCAACTTGAGTCGATGTAAGAGCGGCTATTTGCTGAGTTGATAAATTAGCAATGTCATCAGTTTCAATAAGTCTCACTTGGCCTGTTGATAGCACCGCAATATTATCTGTAGACAAAGCATTAAATTGCTCACTGGACAGTTGTTGCATTTGTGCGCCAGTCAATGCTTTTGCTTGATCTGTCGTCATTGCATTTATATTAACAGTAGTTAATGCAGTAACCTGTGCTCCTGTCATTGCACGTAAATCTTCAGTTTCCATTGCTTTAAACTGATCAGTTGTTAACGCAGCAATGCTATCTGTTGACATCAGTGCCATCTGTCCAGATTTTAATGCCACAATATCATTGGTTGAAAATGCTTGTATTTGTTCAGAAGTTAAAGCTGATATTTGATCACCTTTAAGACTACTCACTTGTTCAGATGTCAAAGCAGCAATTTGCTTAGTCGACAAACTGGTAATATCATCCGTTTCAATAAATCTTACTTGGCCCGTTGTAAGAGCAGCCATATTATCTGTTGACAATGCATTTAATTGAGCACTTGTCAATTGCTGCATCTGAGCACCCGTAAGCGATCTCGCTTGAGAGCTTGTCATGGCGCTTATGTTTTCAAGACTTATGGATGCGGTCTGCTCAGAAGTTAACGCACGTAAGTCTTCTGATTCCATAGCAACCATTTGACTAGTCGTTAATGCGGCAATGCTATCCGTTGATAATAAGCGGACTTGTCCTGTCTTTAGAGCAACAATATCATCAGTTGCAAAAGCCTGTACCTGATTACTTGTTAATGCTCCAATTTGAGACCCCGTTAAATTAGCAGTCTGTATTGAGGTAAAAGCAGCAACCTGGAATGCTGAAAATGCAACTAAATCATTGGTTTCAATTGAGCGAACTTGGTTTGTTCGTAATACCGAAATACTCGCAGTAGATAAAGCATTTAATTGGTCACTCGATAGAGCTGTTATCTGGCCATTTGTCAAAGCTCTTAATTGGTCGGATTGTAATGAAGCTATATTATAGGTTGAAACCGCCTCAAGCTGAGTAGAGCTTAGTACGACAAGGTCTCTCGTTTCAATAACACGAAATTGTGTAGCACTAAGTGCATCAATTTGATCGGTTGACATACCTGCAAAATCTGTAGTCGTCAGCGCCACAATCTGTGCAGTCGTCAGTGCACTAATATCAGCTGGTGTCAAACTATCGATAGCCATTCTTAATCTCCAAACTTTTTTCTTTTACAATTTTTAGTAACATTTATCAGTCATGATTGCATGAAAAATATAACATTAATGCCACACAAGACGATATAAAGAAGAAATTTTATTAATATAAAATTCATATAAAACAAATAGATATAAGCATAAATTACAGACGTCTTAATAATAGCGTACATTAAAAGCATGCAATACTAATGCCAACTTTAAGAAAATTTACATCTAAATTTAGTCTAAATAGGAAACAAATTACTGTTTTTTCATTTAGCAGATATGCTGGATTAAAATCCTACATTTACCGCTTCAATTTATATAGCGGTTCGATTAGCACTTTCTTTAGAAATTATTACAAATTCCTCAATTATCATCTGACAACACACATTGAAATCACCAATTTCTTTTAAATGCTCAACTCTGACAACATTCAACATTCAACATTCAACATTCAACATTCAACATTCAACATTCAACATTCAACATTCAACATTCAACATTCATATAAATTATTACACCTTAAATTGATATTTTATGTTCATTACATTCAGCTTCAATCATCATCTTTACTATATCAGGCATTGAATATAACGCTTTCCAACCGAGAATTCTCTCTGCTTTAGATGGGTTCGCAACTGAGATATCAATATCAGATGGACGGTAAAAATCACTCTGAGTTATTACATGCTCTTCACATTTTAAATTTAAACTTTTAAAAACTTCGGCAACAAATTCATGCAAAGCATAAGTTTTTCCCGTTGCAACAACAAAATCTTCAGCTTTTTCCTGTTGTAGCATCAGCCACATAGCAGCTACATACTCTGGGGCCCATCCCCAGTCCCTTTTTATCGCCGTATTACCTAAGATTAATTTCTCATTACTACCCCGAACAATTCGACAAGCTGTATTGATAATTTTTCGGGTAACAAAACGTTCAGGTCTTAATGGTGACTCATGATTAAACAACAAACCTGAACACGCATAAATAGTATACGTCAAAACTTCCCACGTTGACGTATCATTCCACTTTATTTAAAGGCTGAATTTTTTCAGTCAAATTCCATGGCAACAATTGCTCTAAAGCCTCATCATCATAATGCCTGCCCAGCTTAGGTAACTCAGTCAGAATGTGTGTTAAAAAGGCAAAGGGCTCTAGGTTGTTTGCTTTCGCTGTTTGCACGATTGAATATAAAATAGCACTGGCCTCAGCACCACGAGGATTTTGGTTCATGACCCAGTTTTTGCGCCCAATCACAAAGGGTTTGATCCGCCGCTCTGCCATATTATTATCAATCTGGAGGTTGCCCTCTTCAAGATAGACAGTCAGATACTTCCATTGATTGATCACATAACGAATAGCGACACCCAACTTACTGTCTTTTGTTGTTTTAGTCACTTTATCATCACACCACTTTTTAAAGTCATCCAGTAGTGGTTTGCTTTTTTCCTGACGGATCAGGTAACGTTGTTCAGCATTGAGCGGTTTGATTTGTTTTTCAATCGCATACAATTTAGCAATTTTACTGATCGCCATTTGTACCATGCCAGGCTTTTTCTGACTGTTCTTGGGTAATGCTTTTAAGGCATCATGGAACTTGCGACGAGCATGTGCCATGCAGCCTAATAAAGTGACTTCACTGTTCTCATTTTCGAATATATGATAACCGGGAAAGCCATCCGTTTGCAGGTAACCTGAAAACCCCGTTAAAAAGGTTTTGGCATGTTGGCCTGCACGAGTAGGCTGATACTCATACAAAACAATGGGACACTTGGAATGATAGCCGCCACTTTGATAGAGCCACATATAAGATTTAGGGCAATTCTCACGTCCATCATGGATCACTCGCATCGTTGTTTCATCGGCCTGGATGATTTTCTGCCTAATGAGATAATACAACAACCGATTATAAAAGGGTTTGAGTAATTCAGCTGATTTAAGCACCCAGTTGGACATACTGGCTCTGGAAAGTGTTATCTTATAGCGTTTAAATATCGCTTCCTGTCGATAGAGAGGCAAGCTGTCTAGGAATTTAGAAACAATGATATAGGCCAGCAGGCTGGGTGATGCAAAACTTCTAGGAATGGGCTGTGCAGGCTTAGGAGCAGTTTTAACGCCTTCCTCACAAGCACGACAGGCATATTTAACCTGAACATGTTCTACAACATATACCTGAGCAGGAACAATTTCCAGTTGCTCTGAGGTCTCTTCACCAATTTCATGCAAGTGATGACCGCAGTCACAGACTTGTTCTGCTTCAGATAACTCATGACGAACAACTTTACGAGGTAGGTCTTTAGGTAAAGGCTTACGACCGGGCTTTTTACGCTCATAAGTAATGGTTTCACGGACTTCCGGTGCTTCTTCGGCGAACGTTTCTGCCTCATTAAAGAAGTCGGGGTGGGCTTCTTTTTCACTGGAAGTACCAAACCGTTTGTGTTGCAACAGACGAAATTGTTCCTCATACCAGTCCACTTTTGACTGGAGTTCAAGCACCCTGTTTTTGAGCGTTGGTATCTCTTCTGGTAGTATTTTGTCTGTTGAACTCATGCGTTATATTATACTAAAAATGAGCGTTAAATGCTTGTATTTATTCTGTTTAATGCGCATCTAAAGGGACTTTTTTAGTTGTTTTCCAGACCATGAATTTCAGGGTGAGCATGGTGTTGTGTGCAAGATAAACCATCCAGTAACCACTGTAATTCTCTCAGTGTTAACGAAAGAGTGGGTTGTTCTTTTTCCATCGGCCACTGGAATTTCCCTTTTCAAGTGTACGATAGTAAAGCCAGAAACCATTACGCTCCCAGTACAGTATTTTAAGTTTATCTCGCTGACGATTACAAAAAACAAAGACACTGCCATCAAAGGGATTGTGTTCCAATTGCTCTGAGACAATCAGTGATAGCCCATTGGTTGCTTTTCTCATATCGGTAACACCAGAAACCAGATAAACCTGATTGACTGTGATGCCCGTTATCATGAAACAGTCCTGAGCAAATCCAGAATGGACTTGAGCTGATTCAGGTTCGTATCAGAATTGATTTCCAAACTGAAACCATTGGTATGGCTTACTTTAATTGCATTGCTTGTGGGGGAATTGGCCAGTAAATTAATGGGAATGAGTTGATTGTTGGTGTTGACCTGTTTTGATGAGCTAACATAACCCAACTTCTTTCGATAATAGCTAAAAATATGAGAGGGTATCTTATGTTGTTGACAATAAACTGCCTGGCTTAAGTTACTGGCTTGGCAGGCCTCTATGTGTTGCTTCATCGAAGCATCTTTTGAATGGTTGCTCATTTGTATCTCCAAATTACGAATTGAAGATCATAGTTTGAGCTAACTGAAGCTTATTGTGAACGTGGGTTTTAATTGACGTTTACGCAACAGCATAGGGACTTCTGGGTTGAAAAAGTGTTGTTTCTGATGCAGCTTCCCCTTCTGTATTGCCAAAACATTCACTGGAGCTCGCATTGTAAAGTCGCATGGGCAATTTTAAAAAACGCATTGCTTCAAGCAAGTTTAGTACTGCAATACTGATACTATCAAATGTTTCAACGGGTTGTTCAAAAGAAAGGCCTACAGAACTTTGTCCAGCCAAGTTATAAATTTCATCAGGTTTAATATCACTCAAAACCTGCAACACACTACGAAATTCATTCAGAGACATTGATTTAAGTTGAATTAAATCCTTAATTCCTAAGTTGTTCAGGTTAAAAAAAGAAGATGTGGATGCATCTCTTGAAGTACCGATAACACTATAATCTTTATCTAAAAGATACTTAGCCAGATAAGCTCCATCTTGACCTGACACACCAATAATTAAAGCTTTTTTTCTATTCATTTTTAATATTGAATACCTCTACAGTGAACATCGTAGCTATATAAGCTGCCTATCTTATAATAACCTTCACAAATATTACTATACCCATGACACTTGAACATTCAGGCTTCGTTATTTTATCAATCATGGAGTACTTTACTATCCGCAAGCTCCAACGTACCCCAATAATATCAAGTCTATCATTAATAAGTTGTCAGAAAACACCTAAATAGTTGTCAAATCTTAATCAATTTATATCGATAGTATTTTTATTTTCCCTTTATCAATACCAAGTTCATAATGTAAATAATTTTCAATATTATTTTCACGACCTAAGACAGCAACTAGAATACAATCAAAAACATATTCATTCAAATCACCTGGTTCAATAACATGGTATTTAGAAATTATATTATTTGCATTTTTGTCCACAATAACAACCTCAGAAGTAAATTTATCTGCAATTAATTCTGCAAAGACACTGTCCCCATAAATAACTATATTATTATATTTTAATTTTATTTCGTCAATTTGGTTCATTGCTTTATTTAAAAACACAGAAAATAAATAGTTATTATCTTTTTTTAAACTTTCAAAACGAGCGTATGAATTTAAGTTGTATATCTCATAGGGATTTTCCAAATACTTGGACTGGACAAACATATCTTCAATCTTTGCTCTCACGGGATTCATTTCTGCCATTCCACCCGCAATAAAATTAGCAATAGCAAAATCTAAAAATTTGAAGTGGTAATGATGATGGTAGCATTTTAAAACAAAATCATAATCTGAAACAATTTTAAACTCCAAGCTAAACTTATATTTTTTCATTATATGAGTTTTTGTAAAAAGAGATTGATGACATAACATACTACTCTGTAAAGCAGATAAGTCTTTTGGGGGACGATACTCTCTATGATTTCCATCAATATAATAAATGCCACCTGAAATAAGCTCCGCTTCTTGATCAAAATGAGCGGCAACCTCAGACAAAGTTGTTTTTTTACAAAAGCTATCACCTGCGTTCATAAAGTTTATCCATTCACCTGATGCTTTATCAATTGCCTTGTTCATTGCATCATAGACACCAGAGTCTGGTTCACTTTGCCAATAATCAATGGATTGCTCATATTCTTGAACAATATTCAATGTATTATCCGTGCTTCCACCATCAATAATAATATATTCTATGTTTTTATAATCCTGTTCAAGTACACTTTGAATAGTTGAACGAATCAACTTTGCTGCATTATAAGTCACGGTTACAACTGTCACTAATGGAAGGCATTTAGACTGATCAGTCGGATTTATTGGCATTTTTAATTAAACATCCTGTACATGAATAAATTTCATTGTCATATTTTTCAAAAATACAAATGAATATAGTTAATATATAACGATTCATATTTACCCAACCAACTTAAAAATATAGCAAGGCATTTACAAGTATCACGAGTATAAGATAGGGAAAATATATGAATCTTTACAGTTTCACTTGAATCTTTTATACTAAATTTTTATGCTATCACAGAACCTTCAGTGATAGTATTCGATTGTAAAACTTCTGGATTAAGCACTACTTATGGAAATTGATATCAGTGTCATTATACCCGTATATAATACTGAATTGTACTTAGAGAGATGTCTTGCCTCAATACTCAGCCAAAATTTAAACAATATTGAAATTGAAGTTATCATTATTAATGATGGTTCCACGGACTCCAGCGCTACTATTATAGACGATTTTAAAAGAAGTGATCCCAGAGTTATTATCTATAATCAAAAAAATCATGGTGCATGGGCAGCTCGCAATAAAGGGATTACTCTTGCCAAAGGCGAGTATTTAGTATTTGTTGATAGCGATGATGACATCAGCCCTAATATGCTTAAAGACTTATATTGTCAAGCCAGTGAACAATCTTCAGATATTGTCGTATCAATGTATAAACGAATATCCGACACAGGTAAGGTTTCAAGCATATCCAGAACCTGTGTTTCTAAGAATAAAGAAGCAATATTCCAGGATATATTAACATCCAATATATTACCTACTGTATGGTCTAAACTCATCCGACGAAGTATTTTTATTGAAAACAACATTTATTTTCCTGAACTTGATTATTTTGAAGACATTATCGTTGCCATTAAGTTATTTTATTTCGCCCAATCCATTAGTATAGTCAACATTCCCTATTACAATTGGCATATAAGAGATGGTTCAGCTACCCGTCAATCCTCTTTAGAACATATTTCCGATAAATTCTTAATGCTTGATAGCATAAAAAACTTTCTAATTGAACAAAAAATATATATAAAATATAAAGCAGAATATTTATGCCAATGTGCAAAACGTATTATCTCTGAAATCAATGTTGTCAACCTGTTCGCCGATGACCGAAGCAATGACATGCTGGGTATCATTTTTAATGAAATGGAGACGAGGCAATTAATGGATAAAGAGAATCTCCAACTATTGAATCAATATGATAATGAATTATATAAAAACCTAAAATACAACATTATTGATAAAACATCCTATATAAATCTTAGTAGGGAAGCACTGGAAAAAAAATTTGAAACATGCTCAATATTACTCCTGAAAAGTGAAATGGAACTTGAAGCACTTCAAACATTCAAAGGCTTTCGATTTCTAAGTGAATCTGAAAAAGCACCTCTACAAAAGCTTAAAAATAAGTTTAATAATAAACGCTGTTTTATACTTGGTAATGGTCCATCTCTCAATCAATGTGATTTGATGTTGCTAAAAAATGAATTCACATTTGCCAGCAATGGTATCATAGCCAACATAAGCAGTGATGGATTTACCCCCTACTTTTATGTTGCTGATGATGAATTCATTATCAATAGTTTATCGGGACATATAAAATGTTCATCTATCCCCTATAAATTTCTTCCTAGCATTTATATTGATAAAATGGAAAAAAATGACAAGCTCATTTATTTTACTGAAGACTTCGGTTTCAAGCAAAAAAATCATCCCGATTATGCTCACCCTAGATTTTCAAAAAATTGTACTGATAGTCTTTATTCTGGTGCCTCAGTTAACCATCTTTGTCTCCAGTTAGCTTTTTATCTTGGCTTCCATGAAATTTATTTAATTGGTATGGATTTTACTTTTGATATGGCCAACCTGAGTATCAATCAAATTATTAGAAATGACTCTATAGACGATATAATCAATGATTTTTCTTTGGCTAAAGAAACATTTGAAAATTCCGGTAAAAGAATATACAACGCAAGCAAGGGCGGTAATATTAATTTATTCAATAGGGTTGATTTTGATACCCTATTTTTCTAAACAAAAGTTTTCCTAACTTAAGGGTTTATTTAAAGTGACTATTTATGTTGTTTAACAATAAAATTAATTTCGAAAAATGTACTTCAGTTTATTTAACACCTTTTTCACCTGAATCTGAGTCATTTAAAAAATATTTGGAAAATAATTTTGATGTCAATATTAAAGGGTTTTTCGATCATAATCAGAATGCGAAAGATATTTTTCAAACCTGTGACATAAACAATCATAAATTTGACAAGATTATTATCATATCAAGCAATCATCATGAGGCAATCTATCAGTCACTCATACACTATGGATTATCTAGAAAAAGAATTCATATTGTTTGTTTCAATAATAACTTCAGATTCATAACAAGCTTTGAATTAAAGATAAAGAAATTTTTAAATAATATTTTACCAAAAATTCACCATTATATTCAAAATCGCTATAAAATATTATTTGAAGACAAACATCATTATCTTTTATTATCTCCTGATTTTATAGACATTAATATCAAAGCACTTTATAGCTATATCAATAAACAAAATAGTAAAACAGCAATCATTGCTTCAAATAACAAACAGCAACTACAATTATTAAAAAAAACAGGCTTTAAAGTTGTCTATTATCCATCACTTTCATTTATTTATCATAGCCTTAAAGCTAAAACAAAAATTTTGGATCACACTCCCTTAGATAAATCATTAATCTATTCTTTAATCCATTCTCTAAGCGTTCAATTATGGCATGGTATTCCATTAAAACGCATTGGAAAAAGAATCAACTACAAAAAAACGCATTACGATTTATTAGTATCCACATCTGATTTTGTAAGCAACTATGCTTTCTCTCATATTTTTAAATACCAACATATTATTAATTCAGGATACCCTAGGAATGATGTGCTTGTTAATGAAAAAACGGATAAAATGACTTTGGCTTTAGTCAATAAAAGCATTTATAAATTCATACAAGCAAGCACTTTAAAAATTATTGTCTATATGCCTACCTGGCGAGAAAACAGCTTTAACTCCAATCCAATTAATCTCGATGATTTGAATCAGTTTGCACAGGATAATGACTTATTTATCTTAATTAAAATGCACCCATTTATACGAGAAAATTCTTTTTTTGATAGTATTGAACAAGACAAATATATTTTTCAAGATGGCTATCAATTTAATATTAGCTTTTATCCCAGTACGGATGATATTTACCCGTTTCTTTCCCATTCTGACCTACTCATAACCGACTATTCATCTATCTACTTTGATTACCTATTAGTCAATAAGCCCATTATATTTTTTATTTATGACAAAGATGAATATCTTAAATACCGAGGGGATTTTATGTTAGAGTTTGAAAAATACACTCCCGGTTTAAAGCCTGAAAACATGTCTGAACTTAAATGTAATATTTTAGAAGCCCTTGAGAACGACGAGTTTGTTATTGAACGAAATAAATTAAAAAATAAACTCTTCGATAAAAATTCAATCGGTCATAGTTCAGAAATTATTTTCAATAAGATAGAGCAACTCATTAATGACAATACTAATTAACTGCACTGAATTCAGTACATTCGTCATTTAATAATTCTGATGAAATTCGTTCCGAGGACCCAGCATCTTGAAAGGTGTAAAAACAATCACACACTGTCTTTCGTTGCTCATGATATTGGTCGTTTCCCTGAATGATCTGTTTTAATTCTGTAATTAATTGTTCCTGATCGATCACTTTTTCACCAGGTGCCATGAGTTCATAATCATACACAAATCCACCCATATTATTGCTATAGCGTTCAAAATCATAACAAAAAAAGATTATAGGTCGATCAAGTAATAAAAAATCAAAATAAACTGAAGAGTAATCCGTGATAAGAATATCGGTGTATTTTAGCAGTGGATAAATATCGCCCTGCGCAGAATGAAACAATATGTTCTGATAGCCATTTTCAGGTGAAAAACGCTCATAAAATTGTGTCACAAAAGGATGCAATTTTACGATAAGGTGTGCATTCATCTGTTTTAACTCTTTATCCATCTGAATAAAATCCAGTGGAATAATTGACTCAGTTGACACCACAATATCTGAGGTATCTTCACGATGCGTTGGCATATAGACAATGACTTTTTCTGATGTATTAAAGCACTGCTTCACAAACTGATACAAGTTATCATCGCAGAGTAAACGATCATTTATTGAATGCTCTTTAAGCAGTAAATCATTGCGAGGATAGCCTAAGTCATAATATTGGTTTGCTACAATAACATCGGCAAGTGAAGTTTCATTGACAAAAGTAGAAGTGCTTACCATATATTTATAGGTAATATTGCTCAGTCTATTCATGCGTTTCAATGGCACACCATGCCACATCTGCAGTGTCTTTTGTTTAGAGTTTAAAAGGGCTTTGCCCTCTGGAACGATAGAGCCGTTCCATTCACCCAAGGTATTTTCACATATATTGGCTACCTCGGTCAGTATGCCAAAGCAATCCATCCATTGGTTTACGCTTCCATATGGCCATCAGTAAAGCATCATTGACTAGCTTGGCTTTCATTCGCTCATCCATCGACCAGCCAACAATTTGCCTAGAGAATAAGTCAATGACAACCGCTAAATATAACCAGCCTTCCTTGGTGGCAATATAGGTAATATCACCCACATAGTAGCGATCAGGTTGAGAGACAGTAAACTCTCTTTCCAGTAAATTTGGAGATATACGCTTATTATGCTTGGAATTAGTCGTCGCTTTAAAGCGTCTCTTCGTTTTACAAAACAAACCGGCTTTTTTCATTAATCGACCAATTCTCCGGCGGCTTATATGAACGCCTTTTTCAGCCAGTTTTCTTTTAAGACGACGGGTTCCATAAGTCTTGCGACTGTCTTCAAACAGTTTTTTAGCTGCTCAGTAAGCGCTTCATTTTCTTTCTCTCTATCCGTTTTAGGAGAGCTAACCTAGCCACATTATAACAATGGCTCGATATAATTGCCTTGATCCTGAATCACAATTTTCGCAAAAGCAAGAGTCCATATTGCCCGCAAACTAAAAAAGAGGAAAAACCTTTAGGCCGACATTCTTTAAACTTTTAAGCTGTTGTACATTATCAGTCAGTAAGATAGTTTGATTATCCACTGTCGCATGATAAAGAAAAAGCATCTTTGTATTAGCACCGACAAAGCCTTTAGCAACAAAAACTACCTTCCTTCCAGAAAGATTGAGAATGTAGTTCAATCGAGTCAAAAACTTTAAAAGTAACATACTGATTTGCTGTGGAATAACCTGAAATTTATATCTAAGAATTTCATTTCGTGCTAAAAAATGGTAGCGGTTATCCTTAATATCAATTTTATAGAGCTTATTCAGTGAAATATGGTGCTTATGGTCATCATATATTTTATCAAAATGATTTTGAGAGAGTATTAATATGAAGTCAAAACTTGTATCAGCAATATCTTTCAATTTGTGTATATCTTCACCTTCTTTTACTTTATCAATATAACCTAGAAAAGTTGAAGTAGGAAAATGATCACACATTTTTTTTTTTAAACATGGTTGTTTGAGGAGAATGGGGAGCAATATAAATTTTTTTATGACTAAAATCAGGAATGAATAACTCGGTCACTATAGTTCTACTTTATTTTTAACCAGAAAATCGTCCAACAATTCTTTAATTTCGGTAGTTGAAATATTTTCGGTTCTGGAGAGATAAACACATCGCAATAAGGACATAGGAAATCAAATTTTCCTTCCCAATCATTGCCCATAGCAAAAATGTCAATGTCATATTGTTGTATGTCATCCATTTTTTGTTCCCAGTTTTCTTCGGCGATAACGCGATCAACACATTTGATGTTTTCAACAATTTCAAAGCGTTGCTCAAAAGGAATTAAAGGTGTTTTTCCTTTTATTTTATTAAATTCATCCGTCGAAACAGCCACAATAAGTTCATCACCCAACTCTTTAAGTCTTTGTAATAATTTTAAATGACCGATATGAAACATATCAAACGTACCATAAGTGATAATCGTCTTAACTGACATGATTCACCCTCATTTTTTTAAAGCGTTGACCAATCTGTAATTTTTTCAACAAAGGCTATTCTTGTCGGCACTTTATAACGTTCTAAGCGCTGGAAACATATCTTTCTAATGATATTTTTTAATGTTTTTTATCAATGTTGTCAGTTTTAATAATATCAGCATTCACTGATTGTGTCCGGTAATTGAGTTTGCCTTAGCATAAACCAAGCAATCATCAACCCCTCAATCTCTAAAAGCACCGACTCAACTTCTGCAGGCAATACTTTTTCGCCACCCACATTGATAACTTCTTGAGTACGACCGATAATTTTCATAAAACCATCATCACAGAGTAACACGCTATCACCGGTACAGAACCAACCATCTGAATTAAAATTTTCCATGCTGGCATTAAGGTAACCTAGAATTTGAGTTTTACTTTTTAACCAGAGTTCACCCTCAATAATTTTATAGTCTAAATTTAAATCATCTATTTTTATATCGTAAGCGCTTAACCATCTAGCGTTATTCAAAAAATATCTCCCCTGCCTCATAATCAATCCATCGATTAATTATGAGACATATCAATGAAACCAGAAACCCAAGCCAACTCAAAACAATTTTGGCAAGACCACGTTAATCAATGGAATGAAAACAGTATCAGCCAGGCATCCTATTGTCAGGAACATGGGCTATCCATCAAACGTTTTGGCTATTACAAGCGTAAGTTGCTGGGTGCAACAACGCAAACCAGTGCGATGACAAAGGGGAATGGTTTTATTCAACTATCCTCCCCGAAACACTATTCAGCCCGCACCTCAGCATTAATTGTAGAATTACCCAATCAGCTACGCATTGAAGGAGTGACTGCCGATAATGTACAGCTGGTAAAACAATTAGCAGGACTGTTCCAATGAAGTCAGCCATACGTCCATCACTCAGCCTGCCACAGGTGTATCTCTATCTGAAGCCTGTTGATTTTCGTAAAAGTTTTATTGGCCTCAGTGCCATTGTTGAATGTGAATTAGGTCATAATCCTTTTGCAGGCCATCTGTATGCCTTTACCAATCGTCAGCGTAATAAAATTAAATGCCTCTTCTGGGATAATACCGGTTTTGTACTCTATTACAAAAGTCTCTCAGAAGAAAAGTTCAATGGCCAAAGGGTGAAGATGACCTGATGAATATCACCGGACAACAAAAATCAACTGGCTATTAGACGGCTATGATATCAGTGTCATGAAACCGCATAAGAAATTGCATTATGAGTCTGTATTTTAAGTACTTTTAGTCTATTTTTTGTTATAATAAAGCCATGCAAAACAAGGCTGAATCCACAAAAACGACTCTATATTTTCCGCTTTTTCACACGCGGACAAGAATGAATTGTTGAGTGTCATTGAACAGAAAAACCACCGTATAAAAATACTGGAAGAAGCCCTTCGTCTGGCTCGTAGTAAACGCTTTGCACCCAGCAGTGAAAAAAGTGATGGTCAGGAACGCTTATTTGATGAAGCTGAGCAGGCGGCTGACGATGAGGGGCTCCCTGAACCTAAAACCACTTCGCCTAAGAAGAAAGAAAAACAGGCAGGAAGCCTTTCTCAAAGACTATTCCAAGAGTCCCTGTCTTCATCGATCTGACAGATGAAGAAAAAGCCGGTGCCATTGAGGTTTTTTACACTAAAGTCAGAGAAGAGCTGGATATCATTCCAGCTAAAGTCCAAATACTGGAATACTTCCAGGAAAAAGCCGTCTTTGCAGGCACCAATGACACAGACAGTCGTTCAATGAAAGCTGCGGTCATGCCAAAACATCCATTACCTAAATCAATGGGCAGTATTCACCTGATGGCACACATCATTATCTCAAAATATGCCGATGGTTTGCCTCTGTATCGAATGGAAGGCATATTATCACGCTATGGCGGCGATATAACCCGAGCCACCATGGCCAATTGGGCTATTAAACTGGCTCATCAGTTCCAGCCGCTCATCAACCTCATGCGAGAACATCAACTGTCGGGTGACATCATCCAAATGGATGAAACGGTGCTCAAAGTATTAAAAGAGCCGGGACTCAGTGCTCATTCGAACAAATACATGTGGGTCAGTCGTGGCGGGCCACCTGGACAACCCAGTGTGCTGTTTGAATACGATCCTTCTCGTAAGAAGGAAGTACCACTGCGCCTGCTTGATGGCTTTAGCGGCTATCTGCAAACCGATGGCTATGCCGGTTACAATGCCGTGTGTGCACAAAATAATGCCACATCGGTCGGCTGCTGGGATCACACTCGCCGTAAATTCAAAGATTCTCAGACGGCACAACCAAAGAAAAAGAGCAATCAAAAGCCTACAAAAGCCGATGTGGCACTGGCCCATATCAATAAGCTGTATTTAATTGAGCGTGAGATAAAAGAAGCCAGTGTTAATGAAAAATTTAAGGTTCGTCAGAAACAGAGCCTGCCGCTTCTTGAGAAAATAAGAACATGGGTCGATAACACCCTGGGCAAAGTGCCGAACGACAGCTTGACAGGAAAAGCACTCACCTATATTAATAATCAATGGCCTAAGCTGACTGTTTATTGTGAAGATGGTCGGTTGAATATCAGTAATGTGCTGGCAGAAAATGCTATCCGTCCATTCTGCGTGGGTAGAAAGGCCTGGTTATTTTCAGATACGCCAAAGGGTGCACATGCCAGTGCAGTTCATTATAGTTTTATTGAAACCGCTAAGGCCAATGATATTGAGCCATATACGTATATGGTCTATGTATTAACCCAATTACCTTATGCGGATACGGTTGAAAAGCTGGAAGCATTGCTTCCCTGGAATTTTAAAAAATCAGAATTGGAAAAGGTAAAGAACGCTGTTCGTTAAGCGCTTACTTTATATCTAAGCTCGTTGATGATCGACTGCTGACTTGTGCAATGCCCGTTTCACTGGTACCAAAGGTTTGTAATAATTTCACCTTCGGAAAATTTATTTTTAATCGTTTTAAAACACTTTCCGGCATTGTTTCTGTGCCATAGGTGATCATTCTCAAACTGGAGAGGTCATAATGTTGGCTAACATTATCCAATAACATTAAATTTAAAAAGGTCGGTGATGCAGGTAATACAGTAACTTTTTGTTGCTCAATAATCCCCGCAATGGAAACGGTTTTTCTATCTTCAGGAATAACAGCCTTTGCTCCCATGGTCAGAATATTTAATATCGTATTAATGCCACCAATATGATCGAACATTAAAAAAACCAGTATTGAAATCGCCTTTGGTTTTTTTTGCACGTTTTTAGCTTTATAACTGTCCAATAGCATACTCAAATCATGAAGCATTGCCTTGGGTTTTCCCGTGCTACCACTACTGAACAATATCAGGCCACTATGCTCCCTCTCAATCAGAGTTTGGCATAGTTTATTTTGTTCCGACACGGGCTCACAAGGTGTTATCTTTAAGGTAATATTCTCTCTTTCTGCTCCTTCTAACGAAAGTATAAATTGCACCTCTGAGACCGATAGCTTGTCTTTTAGTTCTTGCTCATTATTTACAATAATAGGTACTATGATTAATTTTTTTAAGTAACAAGCGATAAATAAAGCGATACTATGAAAAGAGGAATCACTTATAATAGCAATGCTCGTCGCATGGTTAATTGTTTTATCCAACAGAGAAATATAAGCTTCAATCTGCTCTAATAATTGTTGATAGCGATATTCTCCGGTACTATCAACAATGGCGACAGCGTTTTTATTCTGAGTAAAGTTTTCGATCAACCAGTGCGTCACCGCATTACCCCGCCTAAATAAATGATTTGTCCGGTAATGAACTGACTTTTTTCAGCAATGAAAAAATCAATGACATTTTTTATATCATCGACCGTACCAAATCGCTTGATAACTTGGCTCTCCAATAAATTATCAATTTTTTCCTGAGGTACCATTTTAATGAGATCCGTCTGAACCGGTGTAGGCGCAATGGCATTCACTCGAATGCCCAGAGGGCCTAATTCTTTAGCAGAAATTTTTGTCAAACTTTCTATTGCGGCCTTACTGGCCGCATAAATGGCTTCACCTTCTAAATTGAGTGGCACAGCAACGGTTGAATAATTAATGATATTACCACTTTTTTTGCGCATCATTTGCTTGGCTACTTCACGGGTCAGTAAAAAGGTTGCAAAAAAATTGCTATCAAATACTTGTTTAGCCTTAGATAAGGTGGTGGTCAATAGATGATTCATTGAGGCCATGCCGGCATTATTCAATAACACATCAATGACCCCTTGTTGCTGTTTGATTCCTTTAACCATTTTGATAATGGCTTCTTCATCCGATACATCTAATGAGTAATGCGCGTAGTCTTCATGTTCAATAGTTGCCCTGCTACGGCTGCAACCAATGACTCGAAAGCCTTCCTGCAAATATCGCTGAGCCAAGGATAAGCCTATGCCCTTACTTGTCCCCGTAATCAACATTAATTTTTTTTCTGAGCCGTCGTTTAACATGCCTAAGATTCTGCTAACAAATTTTCAATGTAGTTGATCAAGGATTTTACAGAACGAAACGGGGATGTTTTCTGACTCATGGCCCGATCATCTGCCAAGGTGATACTTTGTGCTAATTCCTCTTGAATTTGATCTTCTATTTCAGCAATTAACATAACAATACCGAGACTGTCTAGCACACCAACACCACCAAATAAGCGTAAATCTTCATTTGGGTTCAACAACGCCTGGTTTTCTTCCAGCTCACCCATATTATGAATTGCGCTGAGTACAATCTGCTTTATCTTGTCAGCCATTTTAAACCTTGCTTTTCATCTGATATTTATCCAGTTCCAATACTTGTACCGTCCCCCTGACATGTTCATAAGTGTCAATTTTCTGATACCCTATACGTTTATGCATAATTAATGCCGCTTTATTCATTTTGAACACTTCACACTTTAATTTCTGTAATTTCATTGTATCAAAGGCAAATGTAATGGCTTCATGCTCGATTTTGAACCAAAGCTTCAACTTCTCATAGTCTGCAAATTGATCGGAAAAATAAAAACCCCAAAATGCTTCCTTATATTCAATAATGTCATAATAATTCACCACACCCGCCGCTTTACCGTCATGAAGATAGACCATCCACTGCTTTGTTATATCTGTTTTTATTCTTTCCCACCATCGATAATGTTCCTCAGGTGAAATAATCGTATCATTGAATGAAAAATGACGCACTTCACTTTGATTACGCCAAACAAGAATGGTATCCAAATAGTGTTCAGTCAAGGGAATTAACATCTTAGCCTTTGTCCTGAATCGCTTGATACATTAATTCAGCACGATACCAGTCTTCTAGTGTATCAATATCCTGGACTCGATAGCGTGGTAAAATGGTCGCGATGGTGTCGTGTTTGCCGGTCAAAAAAGCATCGGCTGTGCCTAAATAAAATTGTCCGGCATCATGGTAGGCCTCGATTAAATCTTGTGAACGTTTTGGCATCATTTCGGGCTGAAAAGGGATAGGACGACCATCTTCAAGTAGTTTGACGGCACGTTGAATCGGAAAGGCGAAAGATGTCACAGAATAAGTATAGCTTTTATTATTTTCAATCAGATGTTGATAGCCTTGCTGCAAAATGGCATCGGTAATAAAAGGCGCTGTCGCATAGAGGCAGCAAACATAGTCAATATTCCAACCTTGTGCCTGACACCACTGGATAGCATGATTGACTACGGGTGTGGTGCCCGTATAGTCATCAGATAAGTTTTCAGGACGCACAAAGGGTGTGCTGGCACCATATTGGCGTGACACTTCAGCAATTTCCTCATCATCGGTAGAAACAATCACCTGCTCAAATAAGCCGGATGCTAGTGCCGCTTCAATAGAATAGGCAATAATGGGTTTTCCTAAAAAGGGCTTAATATTTTTTTTAGGAATTCGCTTACTACCACCGCGTGCTGGAATAATAGCAATATTCATTGTTCACTCTTTAATAAAGGATTTTTATAAACCATTATTTTATAAGCCATCGTTGACATGTAAAATTTTAGTCAGATTATCGACAATAAAATCAAGTTGTTCGACACTCATCTCGGCAAAAAGTGGTAGCGTTAGAGCTGTAGCATAATATGCTTCACTGGCAGGGAAATCACCCTCTTTAAACCCCTTCTCTTGATAAAAGGGCTGCGTATGGATGGGAATATAATGCACATGCACACCCACACCCGCTTGCCGCAATAAATCAAATATTTGCTTTCGCCCCACATTTAAATGCTCAAGCTGTAAACAAATCACATATAGATGCCAGCTGGATTGGGTATCAGGATGTTGCCAGGGGATGGTCAACGCCAATCCTTGTAACTTTTCATTATAGTGTTTAGCCAAAGCACGGCGTTGACTTACAAAATCATCTAAACGCTGTAATTGTGATAAACCTAATGCCGCTTGAATATCGGTGATACGGTAATTAAAACCTAGGTCGAGTTGCTGATAATACCAACTACCATGGCTTGCACCTTTCATCTGTTCAGGATTTCGAGTGATGCCATGCGAACGTAATTGCTCGATACTATCAGCCAAATCCTGACGATTGGTCAAGAGCATGCCACCTTCACCCGAAGTAATCATTTTTGCCGGATGAAAGCTCATAATGCTTATATCAGAATAATGACAAGAACCAATTTTAGTCTTCTGATACTCCCCTCCTAAAGCATGAGCGGCATCCTCAATGATCGAAAAACCATATTGTTGAGACAATGATTTAATGGCTTGCATATCACAGGACTGACCAGAAAAATGCACTGGAATTAATACTTTAGGTAAGGTGTTATTTTGCTCAGCTAATTTCAGTTTATCTTTGAGCTGAGTCATACTGATATTATAAGTTTGAGGATCGATATCAATAAAATCGATTTTTGCACCACAATAAAGCGCACAATTAGCGGAAGCGACAAAAGAATTGGGAGAAGTCCATACGCTATCACCCTCGCCCACGTCTAAAGCTAGACAGGCAAGATGTAAGGCAGCTGTACCATGACTGACGGCAATGGTATAGTCAGCGCCGCAGTACTCGGCAATGGCTTGTTCAAATTGCACAACAACCGGCCCCTGAGTAATAAAATCTGAACGCAATACCTTAGCAACTGCTTCAATATCCTGTTCAGAAATGGATTGCTTGGCGTAGGGGATCATGCTTATAGGCTCATATTTATAAATTGGTGCTTATAGCTCTGCAAATTTATCATATTCTCTTATTTTTTCAATACTCAGGAATTGATTGTTATCTGAACTGTATTGAAAGCCTTCGGGAACTAGCGTACCTGCTTCACCCAAAGCATTTTTTGAAAAGTCATTTTCCCGACTATAGAAAAAAATGGAGGGTTTAATCACAAAGTGCTTTTCAAATTCATAGGTCAGGTGAGCATCATCCAAGGGACACATAATCTCATGCAATTTTTCTCCAGGACGAATGCCAATAATTTTAATGGGCAAATCAGACATAGAGCGAGCTAAATCAGTGATCAGTACCGAGGGAATTTTAGGAATAAATATTTCGCCACCTTGCATACGCTTAAAGTTTTTAATAACAAACTCAACGCCTTCATCCAGGGTGATCCAAAACCGTGTCATACGCTTATCCGTGATAGGTAAACTATCTACGCCTTCTGCAATGAGTTTTTGAAACAAAGGGACAACTGATCCTCTAGAGCCAACGACATTGCCATAGCGAACCACAGAAAATGACGTTTTATAACCACTGGCAATATTATTGGCCGCAACAAATAATTTATCGGAAGCTAGTTTTGTCGCACCGTATAAATTAATCGGATTGGCCGCCTTGTCCGTTGACAAGGCAATGACTTTTTCAACATTGTTTTCTAAGGATGCATGGATCACATTTTCAGCACCATAGATATTGGTTTTAATGCATTCCATAGGATTGTATTCTGCCGCTGGCACTTGTTTCAATGCAGCTGCGTGGATCACAAAGTCAACGCCCTTAAGTGCTTGCACCAAACGCTCTCGGTCCCTCACATCACCAATAAAAAAGCGCAAGGATTTATTGCTAAACTCCTGTTGCATTTCATATTGCTTGAGTTCATCACGGGAAAAAATAATGATGCGTTTAGGGGAATAATTTTTCAGGATGTTCTTAATGAATTTTTTACCAAAAGAACCGGTGCCACCCGTAATAAGAATTGATTTATTGTTAAACACGTATTTTCCAGATGTTATGGTGACTCTTATTCAAAATAAATAAGCTAAGATAAAAAATAGCCTAAAGTCACTTATTTTGAAGGCCATTATTTTTAAAGTGATTGTTTTAATTTAGCTTTTTTAAGCCGTTGTTCTTCATGGTAACGTGCTTGCTCTTCAGTATTAACCTGTTCATAAATATTCTCAACTGACAAAGTGACATTAATTGAACCAAATTTAATTTCATCACCAAGAAAATAATAATTTGATTGCCAGTTGTTGTCTCGTTCAAAGACAATGACTTCACATTTATTTTGCTTAACCAACACATATTCTTTTAATGATGGAATATCAAAATAGGATAATCTTTTTTCTGACTTATCATATTTTTCCGTTGAATCTGACAAGACTTCAAAGATAATTTCAGGTTTGGTCTGATAATAATCATTTTCTTTCTCGTCTTTTTCATCCTCCTGATTAAAAGCACCGACAACCATAACATCAGGATAGAAATATCGAGTACTTTTTCTGCTCACTTTTACTTTCATATCAGAAGTAAATGTATGGTAGGATGACTTGTTTTGTTTTAGCTTATTTTTTAACTCATAAAAAAGATTGCCTGTAATGAGATCATGCTTTGTACTTGCCCCCACCATCGCATAAACAGCACCATCAATATATTCATGCTTCACATCACTGAGCAACTCACCTTCTATGTAGTCATCTTCAGTGAGTTGTTGCTCAAATTCTCTTGCAAAAGACATTTGTTTGTTCCTTAAATAGTTATTCCTTAACTAAATTTTGCTCATAAATGACTATCCTCGACCACTAAAAATAACATATACTAAACATTATATCTACACTTAAAAACACATTTATAATCAGTCACTTATATAACAAAAATAGGCTAAAAACATTAAACATTTGATTTTATACAAAAATGTTCATTATTTTGCATCTTTCCCCAGCATCGCTTTAATTGAACAGAAAGATTCATCTTCCCCACAGCTACTTTTAATGTTTCGCCGTGCCCGGGATAGTCGTTGGCTAATAGATGCAGATGATGAAGCATCGATACAAATAAAACAACAAGTAGACCATATTGATAGCCGTTCTCAGCTCACCAAAAGGCTGTTTGACCTCAATTTACAGCCCCTCTCAGAGGCTGAACCCTTGAGTATTAATCCTGAGGCTGCTGATCAGGATGCTTGTTTGTTAGTTTTATCGAATAAAGACATTTTATTATCCTCTTTTTCCTGGTATCCCATTCATTCACGCCTCAGCCAGCCGTTAAAAAAACAAGGCGTGTCTCTCTATGGCCATCCGGACATCACTGGTTGCTATTATGTCTTATGGGGTGGTTTTACCCGTTTATCCAGTGATCAAGGACAAAGCTGGTCCAAACATCAGTATTTACCCCCCTTGCCCGGTGCCAGGGATGCAATACCCGACAAGCGCCCCTACTATGGTGGCGCAATACGAGGCCAGGCCATTGAAGTGAACGGGGAAATATTATTACCAACGTATGGACGTTTAGAGAAAGATAAGATTTCCAGCTCCCACCTCTATGTGTCCAAAGATAAAGGCAGAAGCTGGTCCTATCGTGCCATAATCGCCCAGGATCAACAACAAGTATTAGACCTTAATGAACCTTCATTACTCTCCCTCGGTGGTGATCGTATCATGGCCTTTATCCGCAACACCCGGGGTAATGATCATCTGGTGACAGCCATTTCTGATGATTGTGGTCACCACTGGGCACAGTGGCAGGAAAGAGACGTCATTGGTCATCCCACTCACCCCTTAAAACTTTCTGATGGGCGAATCTTTATCTGTTATGGCTTTCGTCATGAGCCTTATGGGATTCGTGGCCATTTAATGGATGGGCAAGGCGAAAAATTATTGGGCGATGAAATCATCATTCGCGACGATGGCTTTTGTGCTGATGTCGGTTATCCCTGGGCCATAGAAATGCCTGATGGCAAAGTGCTAGTCGCTTATTATTTTACCCAAGACGATGGCATACGCCACATCGCAGCCAGCCTTATTGAGCTGCCGTGATTTTTTTAGACAGCAATAAGGCAATACGTTCAGCACCTTGCCCATCAATCAAAGTCCGAGCTTTTTGGCTCGCCCGCTCAAGCTGTGGTAAATCACTTAACATCGCTTGTGCCTTAGTCAAAATCAGCTCCGGTTGATTCTGTTTCCGACAATCGACCATCTCACACCAATCAGCCTGACTGAGTTTTCGCATTGATAATAATTGATTATCAGCCACGACAGCAAACACAGCCGGAACACCACAATAAGCCAGTTCAAAGGCCGTCGAACCAGCGGCAGAGATGGCGAATATTGCCGAACAAAACAGCACCGCCATATTTTTTACATCATGATAATGGCACAATCCGCGTTGCTGACAAAACTCCGCAATTTTCTGCTGTTCAGCACAGCCTTTACCTGTCACTACCACCACCTTATAGCTCATCAAAATACTGTTTATATTTAACATTGCATTCAACAAGGGTAATGTTAAAGCCGTCACATCAGAGCCGCCCAAAGTAATGACAATTGACTCTCTTTGCTCAAAGGCTAAGGGGGATTCGCGGGTAAATATTGCGCGTAATAAGCTATATTCCAGTCCCAATAATAAGCACGCATCCGCTGCCATGTGCTTATAGTCTAGCGCGCTTGCATGGAGGGAAGGATTAATAATGACATCTGCATATAACTGTCCCCGATTACATTCATCATCTAAAATGACTAATACAGTATTTTCTAATTGCGACAATGAAAAAAACAACTCACTATAGTAATCATAATGATCAATAATAATAACATCATACGCTTTTGCCAAAGCTAGAAATTCATCTTCATCAGCAATCATCATGAGCTGATGCCCTGAGATGGCAGCGGCTGAATGTAAATATCGACAAGCAAAAGTACACTCTATTTGCAATGACAAGAGCGCATCAGCCAGTGATTTACTGCGCATTACATGACCCAAGCCAAATTGAGCACCTGAATCAAGCCGAAATAAAGCCTTTTTATTCAGCTGCACAACGTCATTCATCAGAGCCATCTAATAAATCAAAGCGCATTGCATCTCCCAGCGCTATTGCTTGTTTTGCTGTTTTCCCCATAATGGCATCAAAGTGCTTAGGGGCTAAACCAAAACCGGGGCGTATCACTCGAACATTATCACGGCTAATGATTTCACCTACTGCAATTGCTCGACTACAATAAATCGAACGACGATATTTTTTTGACTCTTGTTCATTTTCAGAACCGCCATATTGCACCTGCCCCATTGCACGATTAATAATGACCGAGTCATGAACCAGTTTTTCTAATTCATCAGGCTCTAACGAAAAAGCGGCATCAATGCCCCCTGCAGTGCGATCTAAAACAAAGTGTTTTTCTACCAAAACCGCACCCAATGCCACACCCGCTAAAGACACGCTGATACCCGAACAATGATCCGATAAACCAATTAAACATTGGAAGCGTTGTCGCATATCAGCGATTGTGGCCAGATTTGAATCCGAAGCATCCGCAGGGTAATTACTGGTACATTTTAATAAAACAATTTGCTCATTACCCGTTGCTCGAATCGTCATGAGCAATTCTTCTATTTCTATTACCGAGGCCATGCCGGTTGAAACAATAATTGGCTTTCCAGTTTGTGCTACTTTTTTAATCAACGGTAAATCATTGTTTTCAAACGAGGCAATTTTATAACACGGCACATTCAACGTTTCCAGAAAATCAACGGCTGACTCATCAAAGGGCGAGCTAAACGCAATCATCCCCAGTGATCTGGCTTTTTCAAACAAGCCTTGATGCCATTCCCATGGCGTTGCAGCCTTTGCATAAAGACTATAAAGACTTTCGCCCTGCCAAAGACTCGCTTCATCATTGATGACAAAATCCTTGTTTTGTAAATCAAGCGTCATAGTTTCGGAAGTATAGGTTTGCAGTTTAATCGCATGAACACCAGCAACAGCAGCGGCTTCAAGCATTTTTTCTGCCAGAGAATAGTCTTGTTGATGATTGCCCGATAACTCGGCAACAATAAAGGGAGAACAGCCTTCACCGATTTCAGTTTGAGCAATGTTAATGTTTGGCATGATCATTCGGGATTGCTTTATCTAATCTTAGAAGATGAGTCAATATGTTTAGTAATAATTATATGAAATTAAACAGTGAAAGTCCCTGAATTTTAGTAAAAGTTTGCTGTGACGCCTGCAGTCCAATTTGTTCTCGTTCTAAACGACTAATAGCTTCGGTATAATCCAGATCCTGAGTTTCAGATAAAGTGGTTGCCAATTGCACCAGATAATCTTCATTGACATTTTCCTGACTTTCTGTTGCATTAAGTCTTGCTCCAATACCTGATTGCTTATCTGCTATCTGACCTAAGGCTTTATCGATATTCCCAATGGTGCGTGACATTGACTCACGAAAAGTTTCAGGTGCAGTACCTTGGCTGGTTCTTAACAGCGTTTCAAGTTCTTTGACAACGGCAAAAACACTCATTGGAGCTGTACTGGCTGGGTTTGCATTATCAGAACCACGCACATTCATAAAAACATCAAAACCATTATCACCACTGGCAATTTGTCTGGTCGCACTCACCTGGAGAAATTGCTGCCCCTGATCGCCATTATAATTAACTACCCCACCAATATTTTCAAAAGGTACATCTCTACTATTAAAGCCACCAAAAAGAAATTCACCATTACCATTAGTGGTATTAGCAAATGCGGTAATAGCTTCAAAATGCTCCTGAATTTCCAGACCAATAATGGCTTTTTGTGAAGCATCATAGGTATCGCTATTAGCCTGAATAGAGAGTTCTCTTACCCGTTGTAAGGTATCAACCACCCCATTCAAAGCGGTTTCTTCTATTTGCAAAGAGCTTTTAAGGGTATTAATATTTTTTTGAAATTGCTCAGTTCGTGATTTTGCCTGATTAAGGCCTAAGACTCTGGCGGCTCCAGCAGGATCATCTGATGGACTAACGATTCGCTTGCCCGATGATAGCTGCAACATGGTTTTATTCAATTTATAATTTTGGGTGTTCATGGATGTCACACCCTGAGAATAAGCCGTACTAGTAGCAACACGCATGATTATTTACCTCGAACTTTCATAAATAGATTCAAACCGCATTAATTAAAGTTTGAAACATGTCATTTGCTGTCGAAATAACTCGCGCTGATGCCTGATAGGCCTGCTGATATTTAAGTAAATCAGCTGCCTCTTCATCTAAATTAACACCTGAGTAACTTTCACGATCAGCTTTAGCTTGTTCATTGAGTGTTAATTGTGCTAACAAATCAACCTCTGATGACTATGTTTGTACCCACATCAGAGACTATCATGGCATAACCGGCCTGAAAATCGGTTGAGGCGTTCTCCAATGTTTTCTCTGTTTGCAATTTGGCCAGTAAAAGACCATTACGATTATCATCATAAGGGGCTGTATTACGTAGAATCTCAAACGAATCACCCACTGCCGGTGTACCTGACAGAGTAAAACTTATATCACCAAATTGTGGATAAGTTGTGCCATCTAAAGTGAAACTAACACCACCGGCATCACTATTGGGATCAAAATCAATACTAAAATCTGGGAAAAGAGTCCCTGGCGGTGCAGGACGAAGTGCAACGACATCAAAGCCAGGGTTTCCAGCCAAATTTGAATTGCTATAACTCAACACAATTTGAAAATCATTAATCGTACTGCCGGTCATTGGAATTGAACTGAGCTCTCCTAGCTTGGGCAATGAAATTGAACCTGACCCTGCATTAATTGCACCACCAAAAGAATCCGTTCTTTCACCTGAAATAATAGGACCTGCCAGAGCAAGATCTAAAACATTATTGACCGCTAAATCAATATTAGATGAAGCTTCAAAAGTCGGCCTGAGAATATAACTATCATTAACCGCTAATACAGGTAAAGGTATTTCTTGAATCCGAAACCCTTGCGGTGTCGTACCTGTAGTATAGGGAGGTCCCGCCGGATCAATAATGGCATTTAAGTTTGCAATACTGGTACTCGAAAAAACAGTATTATCACTTAAGCGAGTTAAATCATAATTTGTACCATCATAATCAAGCTTATAATCACTGGTGGTTAAAACCCTTGAGTCAGTAATGTTGAATAATACCGCACTACCTGTATTATTAGTATTAGGCAACGCTGAAATTGGACCACTTAAATCAGTGAAAAAATCACCACCCATTTTAAAGCCTGAGCCAGTATTTTGTAATGTCATTCCCAATGTATTCTGGGCATTCATCTCTTCAGACAAAGCTAAAGAAATACGCCCTAATGAACGTCGACTTGGTTCAAGCACTGAATTCTTAAAATCCAAAGTACCTTGTAACTCGCCCCCGGTAATAGAGCTAGTAACATCCGTTACACCAGCACCTTGTTTTAAGATAACATCTAAATCTTGAGCATTATAAAGATTCTTTCTTGTTAATAAAGTTGCAGAAGTACTACCAATCACCAAGGCTTGTCCTGAACCAATAAAAATATTAGCCGCACCATCATCTTGATAAATCACTTTAACATCAATTTTTTCGGCAATTGTCTTAATCATAACCTCACGTTGATCCATCAAATCATTAGGCAGACTACCTTGACCCGCACCAGTTTTTTGTACAATATTGACATTAATATTAGCAATTGAACGTGCTAAATCGGAGACTTCCTGAGTTACGTCATTCAAGTCCTGATTGACTTGATTGTTTAATTGAATAAATCGATCATCCAACAATTTAAAACGCTCTGTCATGGTCTTTGCTTCTGTTAAAAGCACTTGTCTGGATGGTGTGGAAGAAGGATTATCATTGGCTTCCTGCAAGGCACTAAAAAAACCTTCCAATGTTGGCGTTAAACCTGAATCAGGATTAGCCAGAATATTATCAATTTGTTTAGAGAGTCGATTAAAAGAATCATATTGACCAAATTGACTGTTTGAAATACGTATTTGCTCTTCTAAAAATTCATTGGCCAAACGTACCGTGTTTTGAACACTAACACCGGTGCCCACATAGCCATTGCCAGTAAATTGTGGCAATCGAGCCGCTTGCTCGGAGCGTTGGCGTGAATAACCATCCGTATTAACATTAGATATATTTTGGCTGGCAGTGGCAAGCTGGCGCTGTGCCGTCAGTAGTCCCGAAGTGCCAATTCCCATAGTGCTACCAGCCATTACAATTCTCCACCGTTCTTATTCATGAGGCTTTAGCGTCCATCCGCTCATTATTTTGATGCTAACTTAAGCTGATTTAGACGTTGATTTTGAACTGGTTCACTGTTTAGAACCCTCAAAACCTTATTTGCATAATTAGGATCAGTTGCATATCCCGCATTATGAATGCCTTTTACGTATGCTTTATCATGCAAAGATTGTTCCGTTTCATTCAAATTATTATTATTTTTATTTGAATACTCACTATAACGTGAATTATTTTTTATAAAACGGACATAATCAGTGAAACTTTGCTCATAAGAGCCATAAGCTCTGAAATTACTTTTTTGTTGTACTCTCTTGCCTCGTACAAACTCATCTGATACTTTTTCTACTTTGTCACCCGACCAACGTTGGTCAGCCTTGATATTAAAAAGATTAAAGCTACTTTTTTTATCATCGGAAATAATATATTTTCCCCAACCCGTTTCTAAAGCCGCCTGAGAAATAATCACTTCTGTTGACACACCTAATTGCTGAGCTGCTTTTTCAGCTAATGGCCATAAGATTTCTACAAACTGTTCTGGCGATGAAAATTTCACCTCAGATGTGGCGGTAGGAATGGCCGCAGAAATCTCACTCGCCTGAGAAACATTAGGCGTTTGCGGCAATATATCTGGATTTGACTTTGCAAGTTTAACGGCATAAGGATCTATAAAATGACGCCTGACCGGCATAGTATAAGAAGCCTCCTGCTCGAGTGCTATTTTTTTACCATTCTGTGATGATTGCTGGCTTGCCTGATATTGCATTTGTTCAACAATCGTTTTGGCAAAGCCAATGCCCTGGCCTTTTGATAATTCCATACCTAATTGCTGATCATACATATCTCGATAACTATCCATTGCCTGACTTTTAAAAATGGGATCTTCCATACCGGTTTTACGCAAGTTTTTGATCATCATACTGATCATCACCGCTTCAAATTGTCTAGCCACCTCAGGTAAAGCACTTTTTGCATCTTTTCTTGCTGATACCTTGAGGTTTTGCAAACCATTCAGATCGGTATAAATATCAGTTTTACTTTCCATACTATTTAAACTCATGAGCTGATACCTATATGATAATGAGTTCTGCATTAAGTGATCCTGCGGCTTTCAAGGCTTCTAAAATTGCCACCAATTCGGCAGGACTGGCACCAATATTATTTACCGCTCTGACCACTTCATCTAAAGTTACCCCCAAATTAAACACAAAAGCACCACTATTCGTTGCGGCCACATCAACATCAGATTTAGGCACAACAACGGTTTGTCCATTTGAAAATGCCGGTGGTTGACTAATGGTTGGATCATTAGTAATCGTTACTGTTAAATTACCATGAGAAACAGCCGCTGGTTGCACAATTACATTTTGCCCAATCACCACCGTGCCAGTTCTGGCATTCACTACAATTTTTGCCGCCGCAGTCCCTGGGTTAAACGTTAGATTTTCCAGCATCGACAAATAGGATACTTTTTGTGATAAATCAGTTGGCGCACTGACTTTAACCGAAGAGGCATCAACAGCCTTAGCAGTACCTAAGCCCATAGTGTCATTAATAGTTTCAGCTAGGCGATATGCCGTCGTAAAATCGGGGCGAAATAGATTTAAAGTAATACTATTACCTGTAACAAACGAAGTGATCACCTCACGCTCTACCGTCGCACCATTTGGAATCCGTCCTCCCGTAGGAATATTGATAGTGACTGATGAACCATCCTTTCCGCTCGCATTCAAGCCCATTACCACTAAGTTACCTTGTGCGACGGCATAAATCTGACCATCAGCCCCCTTTAAAGGAGCCATTAATAAAGTACCACCACGAAGATTTTTAGAATTACCGATAGAAGAAACATTAACGTCAATTTTTTGACCGGGTTTAGTAAATGGAGGAAGTTCGGCACTCAAAGTAACAGCGGCGACATTTTTAATGGGTAGATTAGCACCCGGCGGTAAAGTAATCCCTAGTTGCTCCAACATATTGCGCATACTATCATCAGTAAATGCCGCGCTGGAATCGCCGGAGCCATCCAATCCCACCACCAGACCATAGCCCACTAATTGATTTGAACGTATACCTGCTACCGTAGAGATATCCTTGATACGTTCTGCAAAAACAGGATTTAAAGCAAAGCAAAAAATAACAAAAGAAATACAAAAAGAGCGCCACATATCACACCATCCTACGTATAAAATACGTCAAAAAAACCACGTTTTATTTCTATAGATTAATTAGTGCAAGATAAATGCCAGAACAGCATGGGCTTCTTTAAACATGTGTTGAAACGTAGGATGTCGGTGAGGCACGAACCGCATCATATCTCCTCATGATTTGTTCCTCATGGGCCAAAATTGATGCGGTTCGTGCCTCACCGGCATCCTACACGTACCCGATAAGTTCGGGAAGGAATATTAGAAAGGCCAAACATCACTAAGGAAGAAGCGGCTTCCCCAGCCCGCAGAATTTGAATCATGGGTCAAACCAACACCACTATAGATAATTTGTGCATTGGCAACTTTTGAAGAAGAGATTTTATTATCCAAACCAACATCTCTGCTACGAATAACACCCGCTAGTTGAATGTATTCATCCCCTTGGTTGATAGTCACTAATTTTTCACCCTGCACTCTGAGGTTACCATTACTTAATACTTCAACAACTGTGACACCAATATTACCCGTCAGGCTATTTTTTTGCTCACTTTTACCTTTGGATTTAAAGTCATTAGTGGAAGAAATACTAGTATTGAGTGCTCTTAGCAATTCATTGGCCAAGCCAAAACCAGCATCAGAGGTCGCATTGCCGGTCGTGGCATCCGTTGTAACTGCTTTACCAAACACAGTAGGATTTGATAAACCAACTGTTGTGCCCTTTTTATCTTCCGTTTTAGTTTCTTTCTTACCCGTGGTTTTTTCATCAAAAACAACGGTTAGAATATCACCCACTCTATGGGCTTTCACTGTTTCAAATAAATTCAAATTATCTGATGTTAAATAAATAGAACCGGTATTTTGAGGTTGAGTGATCACGGCTTTAGGCCGTGTTGGTGCATATTTTGGATCATGTTCCAAGCGTTGAGCAGCACAACCAGTCAAAAGAGTCATGACCAATACCAACAAAACAAGATGATTTTTTATTATCATTTTAAGCCTTAAAATACAATTTCAAATAGATATTAAACATTTTGCGTAATATATTGCAGCATCTGATCAGCGGTTGATAAAGACTTAGAATTCATTTCAAAGGTTCTTTGTGTTTCAATTAAATTAACCAATTCTTCAACCGTATTAACATTTGAACTTTCTAAAGACCCTTGCAATAAACCACCCCGACTATCCGTTGCAGGAACACCCGTGATGGGTGCACCACTAGCAACCGATTCTAAATAGTGATTATCACCAATAGCCATTAGGCCTGATGGATTGATAAATGAGGCTGTTTCTATTGTGCCGACATTTGTCGGTGCTGTATTGCCAGGTTCTAGTGCAGAAACAGTACCATCAATACCAATGGTGACGGATAAGGTCTCTGCTGGTAGCGTAATCGCAGGCTCTAACAACATACCATCTGAGGTGACAATACGTCCTTGTTCATCAATTTGAAATGAACCATCACGGGTATAGGCAATGTCACCATTAGGTCTTAATACCTGAAAAAAACCTTCCCCCTGGATAGCAAGGTCTAAGGAGTTTTGCGTTTGAATAATATTGCCTTGCATGTGAATTTTTTGCGTAGCAGCAACCCGAACACCAGTACCCAGCATCATACCTGAGGGTAATGTTGTATCTTGAGTGGCCTGTGCACCCGGCTGGCGAATATTTTGATAAATTAAATCTTCAAAAACAGCCCTATCTTTTTTAAAGCCCGTCGTACTCGCATTGGCTAAGTTGTTTGACACCACTTGTAAACGTACTTGCTGTGCATCTAAACCTGTTTTTGCAACCCATAATGCTGGATTCATTGTATTCTCCTTAAAGAGCGATATAACATTAGGAAAGTCTTAATAATTGTGTGGAAGCCTGATCCATTTCTTCAGCTTTTTTCAGTAGTTTGACCTGCATTTCATACTGTCTCGCCAGACTGATCATATCAACCATTTCTGACATGGCATTGACATTGGAGCTTTCTAATACACCGGCAATTAATCGTACTTCACCATCAGCCTCTGCTGGCTCAGCATTTTTTTGTACCATTAAACCTGATTCATTTTTAACTAAATTAGCCACATCTGGATTGACCATTTTCAAACGTCCAATCACCGCTGTAGCATTATTTTCAGCACCTTCAGGTACAATAGAAATCGTGCCGTCAGCCATAATATCAATTTTTTTTGCCGGTGGAATCACAACGGGGCCACCATCACCTAACACAGGATGACCGGCTCCAGTCGTTAGCATGCCAGTTTCATTTATTTTAAAATTACCAGCGCGGGTATAAGTTTCATTACCATTTTTATCAAGCACGGCAAAAAAACCCTCACCCGTTATGGCCACATCCAAATTATTGCCTGTGCTAATCATACTACCTGATTTAAAATCAGTACCCGGATTTTGTGTCATTGAATAAACCCGTGTTGGTAGACCCGGCCCAAAAACAGGCTGACTGCGTGCCGCTGCAAAATCAGCACGAAATCCGGCAGTACTGGCATTGGCAAGATTGTTCATATGCAGTTGTTGATTCAGCATATTCTCTTTTGCCCCTGACATGGCTACAAATATAAAATTATCCATCGTTTACAGCACCCTATTTCATCATGACTTTTTTTTGACACTTATTCATTAGCTATTATTTATAATGCATGATTCAGGCCAACCAACAACAATAATCAGGCAAAAAAAAACGAATAATTCAACTCTACTGCGCTGCTACTATCTGTAACATCAAGTAAAGAAAAATTATTCGTCAAAAAAATTATACTGAGAGAGAAATGAAAATTTACAACTGAATAACCGTTTGAGTAATGGTATCAGCGGTAGTAATTGTCTTGGCATTTGCCTGGAAATTACGCTGTGCCGTAATGAGATTAATAAGCTGTGCTGTCAAATCCACATTGGAATCTTCCAAAGCCCCTGAATTAATCAATCCCGCATTACCATTGCCAGGCGCATTAATAATGCCCTGTCCAGAAGAAAAGGATTCCCCCCAATAATTATCACCTAATTGAGAAAGACCCTGAGTATTCGTAAAGGTTGTTAAAAAAACTTGTCCTAAGTTGTTTGATTGGCCATTAGTAAATCGTGCCGAAATAATACCCGACTGATCCACACCAATACCTGATAACTGTCCTGTGGTATAACCGTCCTGGGTCAAGTTCGTCACGCCAAAGTTAGCACCGTATTGCGTTAAACCATTGAGGTCAACTGAGATAGGCTGGGTCTGCAATGCCCCACCTGTCGGTGTCATAACAGGATTGGTCAAATCGCTACTGGCTAAATCCACAGTAAATGAAAAAGTACCGCTCGTACCACTTAATGAAGACGAATCAAGTGTACCATTGTTTAAAAAAGTAATACTTTCTAAGGGACTAATCGTCACATCAAGCGCAGGTACAGATACAGCACCATTATAGAGCATTTGTGGCTGGGTTGGCGAACCAGCCTGAGTCGCACCGGCATCAATATTTTGAAAAATATTACCATTGGCATCCACTTGTTTAATACCCACATCCCAAGTATTCGTCGCTGTTTTTCTAAAAAATAGCGACGTTAGCATTGGATTACCCAAGGAATCATAGGAAGTAAACGATGTCGTATGATTATAACTTTGTGGATCGACCGTACCTGCTGAATTCATAGAAAAAACATTAGCTGGCACACCACCACCTGAGTCAATATTAGCGATAAGCGTACTTGCAGTCGTTGGGTTAGGGGCAATATTGGTAGAAATAATCTGCAAATCGACAATTGAGCCCGTATTGATATTATTCGTCACCGGATCAACACCATAACCTTTTAAACTTGAGCCACTATTATCAACAATCACGCCATTTTTATCTGTTTTAAATTGACCATTACGGGTATAAATTCGATTACCTGAGACGTCATCCATGGAAAAAAAACCTTCCCCGGTAATCCCTAAATCTAAATTATTTTCAGTGAAAATAATATTGCCCTGAGTAAACTGCTGAGATGCAGCTGCCAATCTGACACCACTACCAATCGCAGTACTGACTGAACCAAATTTACTGGTGGCATAAACATCGGCAAATTCTGCCCGCGATTGTTTGAAACCAATAGTGCTCACGTTAGCAATATTATTGCCGGTAATTTTTAAATCTGCCTGAGCTGCATTTAAACCACTTAAAC
Organism: sulfur-oxidizing endosymbiont of Gigantopelta aegis; assembly: GCF_016097415.1. Lineage (NCBI taxonomy): Bacteria > sulfur-oxidizing endosymbiont of Gigantopelta aegis. Next base: position 74,197 of record NZ_JAEHGE010000003.1, read on the forward strand.
CAATACGAAACGGCATGATAAACCTCCTGCCTTTATTATTTAGAAAGCATTTCTATCTAATTTCTTTAACTGCTGAAAAATCAATACTGCCCAAACCGGCAAGATTCAATTTCATACCCTGTCCATTCTGTCCTATTGTCACACTATCCACTTTAGCACTCACCAATACTTCTTGAGCCACTTGCTCACTGCCAACATCTGCTGTTGCTCTGACACGATAGCCTCCCGGTGGCAAAGAATTGCCGTTTTGATCCGTGCCATCCCAAGTAAAAGCAATTTCACCAGCGGCTTGAGTGCCCATTGGAATAGTTTTTACCACTTGTCCGGCAGCATCGGTGATTTCAAGTGATAGATTTGTCGTCGAAGAGCTTAGATCTATTTGACCTTTCACTATCTGACCTGTTTCCAATTGTGCAATGCCACCGGGAGCTAATACACTCCGACCTACGAGACTAGAAGCTTGTAAGGCAGAAGATGACATCATGTTCTGACTGAAACTATCAAATGATTTTTGTAATTCTTCTGCGCCAGCTGCTGTTTCAAATTGTGCCAACTGACTTAAGAACTCACCATTTTCCTGTGGTTCCAAAGGATCCTGGTTTTTAAGCTGTGCTATGAGCAGTTGCATAAATTGATCTTCTTTTGACGGCTCAACTTTTGGCTCATTGACTCGACTTAAACCCAGATTATCATAAAGTTTTACATCGCTATTAATTGCTGGCATTTTCATTCCCCTTGCCCTGACAAGCTAGGCCGTCATTCAGTATGTAAAGTATTGCTTCAAGCATCATATTCTTACTTGCCTAAATTAATCGTTTTCATTAATAATTGTTTAGTCGTATTCAGTACTTCAACATTGGTTTGATAAGACCGTGAAGCATCAATCATATTTGCCATCGCTTCAATCGGATTGACATTGGGCATATACACATAACCCTCATCATTTGCATTGGGATGGTTAGGTTGATATTGCGCTTTTAAGGGCTCTTCACTTTCAACAATACGATCAACCTTCACTTTGGCAATCGCAGGGTTATTGGAATATTGATCCACGACGGTTTTAAATATAGCCTGACGCGATTTATAGGTGCCTTCGACACTACTGGCGGCACTATTCACATTGGCCAGATTGCTGGCCACTAAATTCATGCGCACAGTTTGTGCAGTCATGGCCGAACCGGAAATTTCAAACGTATTAAAAAGTCCCATAATATTTTCCTGATTTATCCAGCCTATTGGCCTTTAATTGCTTTTGTTAAGCCCTGAAACTTACCACTCAAAAAACGTAAGCTGGCATTATAATGTATCGCATTTTTAGTAAATTCTGTTTTCTCTATCGCTGCATCAACGGTATTGCCATCCAACGAGGGCTGAGTGGGATTGCGGTATAAAATATCATTTGAAAATGCCCCCCCTTGAGTTATTTGTATATGCTTACTATTGGTTGTTGCCATTTTCAGGGTTGATTTTTTAAACTCAGAACCCGTTCCCATGGCATTCGCCATTGCCCCTTTAAAATCAATATCCTTGGCTTTGTAACCCGGGGTGTCTGCATTGGCCAAATTGGATGCAATGATCTCTGAACGTTTGGAGCGCAAAATAAGCGCATCATCAAAAGCACCTAAATAATTATCAAAGCTGATTGGCATTGTCCTGTCCTACTGACTATTTTTTTCCTGATAGCCTAGCCGTTGCAAATGACATACCAGTTTTAATTATTTATTAATTTTCAATAAGTTAACTTTTATAGGACTATTTTAAAGCGCTATTTTAAAGAGAACAACGGCAAGCAATGTCCACCTGACGGCAAAGCGGTAATTGACAATTTTTTTCATTTCTTTATGCTCTTCTCTGAGCCCAATTTTTACTCGTCACTAAACGGAAAAATTTATGCACAATCGCTGGAATGAACAAGACGCAAGCAAACAAACTGATGGTATCCATCCTGATCTAGCCCTACGGGTTTACAGCTCCAGACTATTGGGGCAGGACAAAACATTGGTGCTTCATGGTGGTGGCAATACTTCTGTTAAAATTGAGCAAACAAATATTCTCGGTGACAAAGAAAACATTCTCTATGTCAAAGGCAGCGGCTGGGATTTAGAAAGCATTGAAGCCCAAGGCTATGCTCCAGTACAAATGTCGCATTTATTAAAACTCGCCCAGCTCAAAGAACTCACTGATGCACAAATGGTCAATGAATTAAAAACCCATTTGACCAATGCCAGCGCTCCGGGACCTTCAGTTGAAACCATCCTGCATGCTTTACTACCCTACAAGTATGTTGATCATACCCATGCTGATGCCGTAGTGAGCATCACCAATACCAAAAACGGCTTAGAACGCATTAAAAAACTCTATGGCAATAAAGTGGTCATCATCCCTTATGTCATGCCTGGCTTTGACTTATCCCGACTCTGTGCAGAAAATTTCCCCAAAGAAGTGACCAAGGACACCATTGGCATGGTTCTTATGAATCATGGTATTTTTTCTTTTGGTGACACCGCTAAACAATCTTATGAGCGTATGATCGATCTCGTTGCTATGGCGGAGGATTATCTCAGTAGCCAGCAAGCTCTGGATGTGAGCAGTCATTATGCAGAAACTTCATTAAATGATGATGACTTAGCCCCCATAGACATTGCCACGCTACGCAAAAATCTCTCCACAGAACTACAGCAGCCTATTGTTATTCATCAACAACGCACGCAACAAACACTGGCTTTTGCCAATCACCCCAAAATACAACAGATCAGCCAGCAAGGGCCTGCTACGCCTGACCATGTAATTCGCACCAAACAACTCCCCATGCTTGGGCTGGACTATCAATCCTATACCTCCGCTTATAAAGAATATTTTACCCAGGCAGCAAAAACACCTCATGACGGGCAGACAAAAACCATGCTTGACCCGCTACCTCGAATTATTCTCGATGCCAAAGGCGGTATGCTGACACTGGGGAAAAACATCAAAGAAGCCAATATTGTGGCTGATATCTATGAACACACTATTGATATTATTTTACGATCCACACAATTAGGTGGTTTTCAGGCACTGCCCGCTCAAGATATTTTTGATGTGGAATATTGGGAACTGGAACAGGCAAAGCTTAAAAAAGCAGGTACTTCTCCCCTATTTTCAGGTGAAGTTGCCCTCGTCACCGGGGCGCTTACCGGCATCGGCAAAGCCTGTGTGGATTCACTTTTGGCTCGCGGAGCCTGTGTCGTTGCACTGGATATTCAAGCAGACATTGAAACGGCCTATCAAGGCCCTGACTATCTTGGAATTACCTGCGATGTCACCGATGAAGTAGCCTTAGAACAAGCGCTTGAGCGTACTGTCCGTGCCTTTGGCGGCTTGGATATGCTCATTCTCAATGCCGGTATTTTCCCCGGTGGCTGTCGTATTGAAGATCTAAAACTCGCTGAATGGCGTAAAGTGATGAATGTAAATCTGGATGCCAATTTATCGCTACTGTCTAAGGTGCATCCCTTATTAAAATTGGCACCCAATGGTGGCCGCATCGTTGCTATGGGTTCTAAAAATGTGCCTGCTCCCGGCCCGGGAGCCGCCGCCTATTCATCTGCCAAAGCGGCATTAAATCAACTCGCTCGTGTAGCCGCTTTAGAATGGGGACAGGATAATATTCGCATCAATACCTTACACCCCAATGCCGTCTTTGACACTGCCATCTGGACACCTGAAGTCCTCGCCGCCCGCGCAGAGCATTATGGTATGAGCGTTGAAGCTTATAAAACCAATAACTTATTAGGCACAGAAATCACTTCTCATGATGTCGCCGAACTGGCAGCAGAAATGTGCGGCCCTTTATTTGCCAAAACCACCGCCGCCCAGCTCCCTATTGATGGCGGTAATGATAGAGTCATCTAACTCATGAAGAGTCATCTAACTCATGAAGAGTCATCTAACCTATAAAACGGTAGGGTGGGCACGGCTTTATCTGCCCACGCTGAAAGCAGGATAAAACTTAGACCCAGAGCTAATATCGAGACAGCGTGGGCAGATAAAGCCATGCCCACCCTACGATTTCGAGTAATTACCTGTCATCTAAACGTGCATTATAAAGACGGCCTCGGTATAATTAATTATCTTAAATCAACAGCATAATGGAAATAATATTCATGAAGTATTTTCCCGCAAAAAAAATATTCTTTGCCAGTATCAGTCTATCCTTATCACCACTAATAATGGCTGATGCCACGGTTATTTACGAACAAATCAGCAATACCCAAAAATCAGTTAATACCATGCAGCTTAAAGACGGTAAAATCCGTTTTACCCCTCCCAGTCAAAATAAAAACTATAGCTTATACGACAGCCAAACAGGTACTTTGACCCATGTTGACGTGGCTAATAAACAATATCTAAAAATGAATGAAGATGATATTGCCCAACAAGCCAATCAAGCTAAAATGCAAATGGAAAAAATGCGTCAGCTCATGTTGGAAAAAATGAAAGTAATGTGGCTATACTTAACCGGACACACAACTTAAAATAACTAAAAGATAAAAAGTGTGACCTAAAATGAATGATCAAACAAAAAAACCGAATAAAAGCTATACATCAGAATTTAAAGAATCAGCTGTCAAATTAGCTAATGAGACGGATCAACCCGTTTCTCAGACTGCCAGGGAGCTAGGTGTTAATGTAAATACTCTACATACCTGGATCAGTAAATATTCCAAACCGGTGAAGACGGTAGCCAATAGAAGTGATGAACACATTTATGATGAAGTAAAACGTCTGAAAAAAGAATTGGCAAAAGTGATTCAGGAGCGTGATTTATTAAAAAGGCCACAGCGTACTTTGCAAGGGAAACTTTGTGAAGTACGCATGGATAACTGATCAGGCTAAAGATTACCCGGTAACGATTCTGTGCCGTTTTATGGATGTTTCCCGTAGTTGCTATTATGATTGGGTTAGCTCTCCTAAAACGGATAGAGAGAAAGAAAATGAAGCGCTTACTGAGCAGCTAAAAAACTGTTTGAAGACAGTCGCAAGACTTATGGAACCCGTCGTCTTAAAAGAAAACTGGCTGAAAAAGGCGTTCATATAAGCCGCCGGAGAATTGGTCGATTAATGAAAAAAGCCGGTTTGTTTTGTAAAACGAAGAGACGCTTTAAAGCGACGACTAATTCCAAGCATAATAAGCGTATATCTCCAAATTTACTGGAAAGAGAGTTTACTGTCTCTCAACCTGATCGCTACTATGTGGGTGATATTACCTATATTGCCACCAAGGAAGGCTGGTTATATTTAGCGGTTGTCATTGACTTATTCTCTAGGCAAATTGTTGGCTGGTCGATGGATGAGCGAATGAAAGCCAAGCTAGTCAATGATGCTTTACTGATGGCCATATGGAAGCGTAAACCAATGGATGGATTGCTTTGGCATACTGACCGAGGTAGCCAATATGCCTCTGATAGTCATAGAAAAATATTGTCGGATCATAACATAATTCAGTCTATGAGCCGCAAAGGAAATTGCTGGGACAATGCTGTATCAGAGAGCTTCTTTCATAGTTTGAAAACTGAATTGACGCACCATTGTCGATTCAAAACCAGAGTAGAAGCAAAGCAGGCAATATTTGAATATATTGAGGTATTTTATAATCGGGAGCGACTTCATTCGGCTAATGATTATTTGTCACCAGTCGATTATGAAATACAGCAGGAAATAGCTTAAATCGATTGATTGAAGAGGGGTAAAAGGCGACATAAATGCCGCCCATTACCGTTGACGGCCATCGGCTCCTCAGCCTGTGCCGTGAAGATATTGTAACAGGATCATTACCGTTGTGAAAATACCTTGGGTGAATGGAACGGCTCTATCGTTCCAGAGGGCAAAGCCCTTTCTCTTCTTCATCTATTTAAAGTTAACATGAGAAACTAAAATGATAGGAAATACAAAATGACAAAAATCACTTGAAACAGCCAAAAAAATATTTAGAAAACTGTCCGGAAAAGTGTTGACACATCAAATTGACAGCCTGTAGTTTATAGAGGACTATTGAATTTTCCTCTTTCAAATTAAAAGAATCACAATGTCTTTATTTATATTTTTTATACTACTTTACTCAAGCAGCACATTTGCTCAAACAAACAACAATGTAATCAATGCAAACGAAGCAGTAAATAAGTCCCAAAAAGTGATTATTGGTGAGTTTTCTCAACAGTCTTTAACAGGCTGGGAAGAAAAAGAATTTGCCGGAAAAACACGTTATAAACTGATTAAAATCGCCGGTCAATATGTCCTTAGCGCTCGAAGTCAACAGGCTGCTTCCGGTTTATTTAAAACAATCCATATTGACTTGAATAAAACCCCTTATCTCAACTGGTCTTGGTCAATTCAATCCTCACTGAACAATATTAATGAGCAAAGCAAGTCCGGTGATGATTATGCGGCACGCATCTATATTGTTAAGAAACATTTTTTTTCTGGAAAACGAAAGCCCTGAACTATGTCTGGTCAAGCAATCAAGCAAAGCTATCCCATTGGGATAATGCATTTACTTCACAAGCAAAAATGCTAGCTATACGCGGAAAACAAAGCCTGTTAAATCATTGGTATACAGAAAAAAGAAATGTAAAAGAAGATTTTAAGCGTTTTTTTGGTGAAGAAATTGATTCGATTGATGTGGTTGCTCTCATGTCAGACACAGACAACTCTAAACTCTCTGAGCAGGCATTATATGGGGATATATATTTCACTGCGGAATAACTTAATTAGCCTGAGTTCTGAATAATCCTAAAATAATCAGTTGAATCGTAGCGAGAGTGACTTAGGTGCTGAAGATTAAGGGTTTTACAGGTTATTTTGGCTTTATTCGTAGTCACCCTAAGGGTGAAGTCAAAATATTCTGGAAAATCCTTAAGATTCAGTGCATAAGGCGGTCGCAGTAGGTTCAACTGATTTTTTTAGGATAATACATACGAGCAAGTTAGTTATTATCCAGAACACTGGTTAATTGGATTTTTCTTTTTAGAAATAATCACTTATACTTTAAATTGCTCAATCAAAGCATGTAAATCAACGGCTAATCGAGCTAGATTATCACTTGCCTGAGCCGTTTCATCTGAACGATGCGACGATTGTAAAGAGATATCATGAATAGTATCAACATTGCCATTAATTTCTTCTGCAACACCACTTTGTCTCTCAATGGATGCGGCAATGATATTATTCATACTTTCTATATTTTCTACCGAAGAAACAATACCCAAGATAGCATCACCCACCATTGAAATTTGTTCGACGCCATCATTTGATTGCTCTCGACTCGTTGCCATTAATTTCACTGCATGCTTAGAGCCCGACTGTAGCGTTTCAATCATCTGTTGAATTTCTTGGGTGGCCTCTTGAGTCCGTCCTGCAAGTGTTCTTACCTCATCGGCAACCACCGCAAAGCCTCGACCTTGTTCACCGGTTCTGGCCGCTTCAATGGCGGCATTCAGCGCCAATAGGTTTGTTTGCTCTGCAATGCTACGGATCACCGCTAACACCGAGCCTATTTGCTCACTATCTTGCTCAACTTTATTAATAGCATCTGACGCATTTTTAATACCATCAGAAAGGGTATTTATTATCTTTGTAGAGGCATTAACGATTTCTGCACCATTTCTTGATTTGGTCTTGGTTTCTGTTGCAGAATCCGCAGCAACCGAAGCATTTTCTAACATTTCCAGCACACAGTTTTTCATTTTTGCAATAGCCGATGCAACTTCTGATGTTTGTACCTGTTGTTCTTGAGACCCCTTATGCGTTTCCAGAGTAATTTTAGATAATTCTTCTGAGGTCACATTAATTTGTTGGGCGGAACTATTAATTTCACTAATAATGACTTGAAAACGTTCTAACATAGTATTAAATGCATGACCGGTTTGACCAATTTCATCTTCTGATTCAACCTCAACTCGTAAGGATAAATTGTTTTCCGTCGTTGCCTGATTCATAGTTTTTGCCAAACTATGCATAGGTTTAAGAATTCCATTGGCCAACCAGGCCAAAACAAACATCACCAATAATGCTAAAGCAATGCCAATAATGTTCGTAGTCAGAATAAAGTTATCCAGATCACCCACTTCTTCTTTAATCGTCGCATTTAATTCCTGTGAAAGCTTCTCTAGTATTGTTTCACTATCATGAACACTGGCACGCATGGCGCCCAACAAGCCCTCTTTACTATTAAGGCCTTTAATTTTTGAATTATTAACAAAATTAGTAAATTCACTTTTATATGATGCCATTAATGCCTTTAGTTTTTCTTTGACTGCATCCGAATAATTACTTTTTTCCAAGGTTTGAGAAAAAACACCAACATTTTTTTCAAACTTTGCCAGATATTTTAGATCTAGGCGCAACATAAAATCTTTTTCATTACGTCTGAGTTGCAACATATCGGCTCTTAGTGCCGCATCAGATAAGGTTTTTATCTCACTTTCCACCTGATGCACTGATTTACGTAACAAACCATAAAGCCCGTCTTTGGGATGCAGTCCAATTTTTTGCTGGATTGAAATGAGTTCCAGAAAATTATTTCTGTATTGATTAAATGAGTCTTTAATCGTGACGACCGAGCTAGTATCTAAACCCGCATTATCGACTGCTATGGTAAGCTCTTTAACCTGATCATTAACAAGGTTTGAGAAGTTTTTCTCAAATTTATCCTTATATTTTATGTCATTACGCGCCAGAAAATCCTTTTCATTACGCCGCAACATGAGCATGCCGGCCTGAACCTTAGTAATTTCAAGACTCACCTTGTCAAAAATTTCTAATTTATGAACGGTAAATTGACCTAATAGCAAAATTCCAATCATTGAGACTAAGGTCAATGCACTGGCAAATATAAATTTTTGTTTTATTGTAAGCATAATAAGCATTTCTTAATTAATAGAGAGATAAGAAGTATATCGGCAAGAAACTAAAGATCTTGAGCGATATTTAGCAAATTTTAAAAAGCGATCAACTCCCCTTGCAGCCATTATATTCTGAGTGATGGGCTTATGCATTAAATATTCTGACAGGTCTTTTTTATGACGCGGTTTAAGGCTTCATTGGGATTTATTTTTCGAGCGATTAAGCCCGTTTGTGTCATAAAAACCTGATAAGAAACCTTATCAATCATAGGTAAATAAACTGACTGCCCATATTCGGCATCCAGCATGGGTAGCCATTGATAATTTCTTTTAAATGCCCATAAATCAAACACTTCTTCGGCTTCCAGGGCAAATACACTGGGTAGATTATTACGTTGCTGGCGTATATCTCGGTAACGACCGGCAATACGATCTAATTGATAATTGGCATCTAAGCCTAATACATTTGCCCAAGCGTGCCATTTTATAATCCGTGCTTCCATTTGCCATTCATCACCTTGCAGGACAAATGACTTTTTCTGACAGCCTTGTAATTGTAAAACCTGAACCTGGAATTGCTGCTTTTGCAATGCTTGTACTGAGACCAGTGCAATCGGTGCTTCGTGGCTGAGACGGTGATAAATCAAGACATTACTGGCGACTAAAGAGAGGCTGATAAAAAAGAACAGAACTAAGAGCAAATAACTACTATTACGATAAGTCGCCCAAAGTTTTTTCTTTTTTATCAGGCGAAAAGTACGCACAATGAGGAATATCAGGAGCGCAAAAACAATTGCCAGAGCAATAAAGTAATATGACTCGTATGATAAATTCATGGTTAACCTAATGTGGAATGACTTAAGTATGGAAAATGAATATTAGCGTGCTTAACAATTGATGCGCTTCGTGCCTCAGCAGCATCCTACAGTAAATCACTCAATATATACATGATGGTGCTCAACGTAGGATGCTACTGAGGTGCGAAGTGCATCGTTAGCACTATAACTCAAGCCAATGACTTTATTTATACGGATCGCCTGCTGGCTTAACCAATTCAGCTTCTGTCTTGGCAGGATAATGGTATTTGCCACCAAAAAAAAGTAATGGTTCTGCTTGTTTATCTTGCTTATAAAGATCCAAAACTTCACCCACGACAATCCAGTGGTCACCACCATCATATTGTTTATTTATTTTACAAGAGAAAGAGGCGAGGCAGTCTTTTAAACGCGGGGCGGCATCGGTATCTGAAAAAAGATGTTCATAATGTACCTGACTTTCATCCATATCCATTTTTGCACCCGCAAAATAATTAGACACATCTTCTTGATGAATACCTAAAATATTGACTGAAAAACGAGTACCTTCTTTTAACAAATCTGAAAAAGCCGCTTTTTTTGACGGACAGACTAATAATTGAATAGGATCAAGAGACAAGGAACTCACTGCATTGGCTGTCATGCAACGTACATCCCCCTCATGCTCGATAATAAGCACGGTAACACCCGTGGCAAAAAGACCGATATTATTTCGATAGCCTTGAATCAACTCAGACTTTATTTGTGCAACATCTTTACTCATATATTTCTCTTTTTATTCCAGGCCTAGCCAATCTTGTGGTTTCAGGTAGCGATCATATAGGCGCGCTTCATCAGAACCCTTTTCAGGTTGCCAGTTATAACGCCATTTCACCAAAGGCGGTAATGACATCAGGATAGATTCAGTGCGTCCACCGGTTTGCAAGCCAAACAAAGTGCCACGATCATAAACAAGATTAAATTCTACATAACGTCCGCGACGATACAATTGAAACTCACGTTCAGATTCACCAAAGGGTGTTGCCTGACGTTTTTCTACAATGGGTAAATAGGCCGGAACAAATTGTTTGCCCACGCTTTGCATAAAAGAAAAACAATGCGCAAAGCTCTTTTCATTGAGATCATCAAAAAACAAACCACCGACACCACGCGTTTCATTACGATGGGGTAAGAAAAAATATTCATCACACCATTTTTTATATCTGCCATAATAATCAGGGTCAATTGCATCACAGGCCTGCTTGGCTTGTTCATGCCAGTGAATAACATCGTCTTCAAAAGGATAGTATGGGGTTAAATCAAAGCCACCACCAAACCACCAAATGGCGTCTGAGCCTTCTTTTTCAGCAATAAAAAAGCGCACATTGGCATGGGTTGTCGGAATGTAGGGATTATTGGGATGAATCACTAGAGAAACGCCCATCGCTTCAAAAGAGCGCCCTTCTAATTCTGGGCGTTTAGCCGTTGCCGAAGCAGGCATTGAATCACCGGTTACATGAGAAAAATTAACGCCTGCCTGTTCAAAGATAGCGCCACTTTCTAAAACACGCGTGCGCCCACCGCCACCGCCCTCACGTTGCCACTCTTCCTGAACAAAGTGCTTACTCTGATCGGCATTTTCCAATGCCTGACAAATATCATCTTGTAAAGACAGTAAAAATTGCTTTACTGCATTCGTATCCGGCTGACTCATTAATATCCCAATGTAGATTAATTTCTTTATAGCTCATAACCAACCTAATTTTAGATAGTTATCGCTTAATGTAAATAGTTATCTTTCTTATTTATATGTAAATAAGGGTGATGAGCAGCAAATTCAAATAAAATCTGCAATGCCATAACAAAAAAATGCCAGTTCGGCATAACCGAGACTGGCATTTTTAACAAAAATAATGATTGCTCAGCTTATTAAGCGAGCCGTATTATTATTGCTGTGGTGCAGGTGCTGCTGGAGCAACAGGTGCTGGCGCAGCGTATGGATTACCATAATATGGCTGCTGTGGCGCGTATTGCTGAGGTGCATAACCATAAGGTGCTGGTGCATACTGCTGAGGTGCATAGCCATAAGGCTGCTGATAGCCGCCGTATGGTTGTTGGTAGCCGCCGCCGTATGGTTGCTGATAACCATTACCATTACCATAACCACCACGATAATCATCATCGTCGTCCATCATGTCTTCCATTTCTTCCATCCAGTATCTTGGATCCCACTCATCGTAGGGATTACAGTTTGGAATTTTACCGTATGGGCCATAACATTCAGAATCGTTATTGTTACCCCAAAAAGCAGATGCATTTGAAGCAGCACCCAGGACAATTGCTGAAAAAACTGATATTGCGATTAACTTTTTCATTTTCTATACTCCCTACTCGGTTTTTTATTCTATCTAATACAATATTAATGTGTTAACACACTATAACATTAAATATCCGCCTTGTTCATTATGGTTTATAACCAATTTCCATGCGAATAATAGGTTAACTACTTATAGTATATCATAATATATGGCTTTTCTAATAAACTATGATAATAAAATGTATTTTAGCTGCAATTTTATCTTAGTCACTTCACTCTCTTCATAACTTTCTTTGGGTTCTGCGCCCCAAACCACGCCCGGCCAAAAAGCATCGTTTTCATAACGACCAATAATATGGATATGTAATTGTGAAACGATATTGCCAATCGCAGCGATATTGATTTTATCCACCTTAAAATCTGTTTTCAGTAATTGGGATAATTTATTACTGATCAGTGCAATGTTCTCTGACACACTCGACTCTAATTCATACAATTCTGTTTTATCTACTTTGGGAACCAAGATAAACCAGGGAACCAAGGCGTTATTCATGAGCAAGAGTAAAAAATCATCCGACTCTGATAAAATAAAACAGTCATTCGCTAAACGTGAATCTAGGGTGAATTTTTTTGCCATGCGTATAGCCTTATGTGGAATAACTTTATGTGAAATAAACTAAAATTTAAATATCTTAGATTCAACTCATAAGTGCAACACTATTTGGTTGTATTTGTGATATTTGCTGGTTTATCGCTGGCTCATGAAATTCCCGGGGTGGCCGAGCGTAGCGATGGCCACCCCGGGAATTTCATGAGACAGCGACGCGCCTGACGGCGCTACTAAAAAAATCATAAGTACAGCAATGATTTGCTCGAAAAAATGGCCAATTGCTTGTAAAATCGGCCATTTTCTCCTGCAAGAGTAAAGTGACTTATGAGAACTTACAAGCAATTGACACAAGAACAAAGATACTACATTTCGACTGAGATTAAAAATGGCATTTCCCAGTCTAAAATTGCTCAGGCGATTGAGGTGAGTAAATCTACTATATGCCGTGAAATTAAACGCAACGCTGGTTTACGTGGCTATCGATTTAAGCAAGCTCAAGAAAAAGCCGTTAAGCGTCGCTACAATGCTTCTAAAGCAATTAAAATGACGGATGACATGATTGCCCTTATTGATGAAAAGCTTTCACAGCACCAGTGGAGTCCTGAACAGATATCAGGTTGGTTACTGAATGACAAAATGCTACTTCTTAGCCATGAACGTATTTATCAACACATATGGGATGATAAGAAGCAAGGTGGTGATTTACATCAGTATTTAAGGCGTCAGGGAAAGAAATACCAAAAGCGTGGTAGTAACGGTAAAAGCAGTCGAGGACAAATAATTAATCGAATTTCCATTGATGACCGTCCTAAGATTGTTGATGATAAACGTCGTGTTGGTGACTGGGAAATTGATACAGTGATCGGTAAAGGACACAGTGGTGCTCTGGTCACGATTGTAGAAAGAAAAACGCTTTACACATTAGTAGCAAAAGTGAATGGCAAACAGGCTGATTGGGTGACACAAGCAACAATACAATTGCTTAAACCCTTTAAAGACAGGCTTCATAGTATTACCGCAGACAATGGTAAAGAGTTTGCTTATCATGAGCAGGTAAGCAAAGCTCTTGATACAGCATTTTATTTTGCCCACCCTTATTCTTCATGGGAGCGAGGGTTAAATGAAAATACTAATGGACTGATTAGACAATATTTTCCTAAAGATACAGACTTTAAAGAAGTGACTGATAAAGAGGTTTACAACATGATGGAAAAACTTAATAATAGACCTAGAAAGGCACTCGGCTTTCAAACACCATTCCAGGCAATGAAAAAATCATTTGCAAGAACTGGAATTTCCTGCGTTGCACTTCAGAGTTGAATCCGCGTATTACTTAATAGAGCATTCTGTCCATGAACCAATCGGTGCAATTTGAAATGTATTGACTCATGAATAGACAGAAATACTGGAATAATAATGAGTACCAACACCGTGGCGAATGCCAGTCCAAAAGCAATTGAAACCGCCATCGGGATCAAAAATTGGGCTTGCAAGGAGGTTTCAAATAGCAAGGGCGTCAACCCAGCAATGGTGGTTAACGAGGTCAATAAAACAGCCCTAAGACGTTGTACAGAAGCTTCAATCAACGCTTCTTGTACTTGCATTCCCTGATCCCGTAGACGTTTGTAAAAACTCACCAAAATAATTGAATCATTCACCACGATACCCGATAGACCAAAAATACCAAAGACCGATAATAAGGTCAGGTCAATGCCCTGAATCCAATGCCCCCACAATGCACCAACGAGTCCAAAGGGAATAATTGACATAACCACTAAAGGCCAACCATAGGAAGAAAACACCCAGGCCAAAACAATATAAATTAACATCAAGCCCAGAATACCACCCCATTTCATGTGTGCAATGGTTTCTTTTTGATCTGCAGAACGTCCTTCAAAACTATAATCAACCCAGTATTTTTGTTTCAGTTCCGGTAAGATTTTTTCTTCTAACGAGCTTAGAATTTGATTGGCATTATTCACTTGAGAATTAACTTCTGCTGAAACTTCCAACGCCAACTCACCATCTGCATGGCGTATCACTTCAAAGCCCTGTCTCACGGTCCATTGTGCAACACTCGCAAGAGGTACAAATTCACCCGCCGGAGTACGAATATTGATACGCTCTAGGGTATTGATTTGATCCCGTTCCTGCTTGGGCAATTGCACTCTTACTTCAACTTCATCAGCACCGTCTTGAAAAATCTGTACCAAATTACCATCAAATGCCGTTCTTAGTTGCTGGCCAATATCGGTCACCGTCAATCCCAGAATTTCACCAACAGGTTTAAGCGTATAAATTAATTGCTCTTTACCATAGGGCATATCATCATCAACACCATACACGCCCTCGATACTTCTCAATGCCTGTGATAATGAGGTGGCCGCTTGCTTTAATTGCTCACTATTTTTGCCATTGAGGCGGATAGCAATATCACTTCCCTGCGGCCCGGTTTTGCGTGACAAAATGGTAAGATTATCCATCCCAGCAACGTCTTTTAATTTACTTCGCCAGCGTTGAATAAATTCTGTATTGCGTACCTCACGATGATCCGGCTCCACTAATTGCAAGAAGATTGCCCTTAGTTGATCACCGCTTTTTCTGGTACTACCGCCGCTAAATGAACTGCCACTGATCATCACTGCCATATCAATATTTTTGCCACCAAACTCCTTATCGGTTTCGATAAGTTTATCTTCCATGTGCTTTAAATAGGCTTCCGTCGTATTTCTTGAGGTACCGGAAATAAAGCTCACATTAGCATAAACAATTTGTGCTTCCGGTGAGGGGAAGAAGGTAAAATTAATGCGTCCGCCTGCGACTAGGCCAATCGTCATCACTAAACTGGACAAAACCATAGACACGGTAATCGTACGATGACTTAAACACCAGCTAATGACCGGACGAAATTTTTTCTGGCGAAAAGAATCAAAGCCCGCATCCAAACGCTGTCGAATTGTAGGTGAGGTATTCTTTTCCATGGCAGATTCCGAAACTGATTGCCGTTTGATATTGGCAAAGGCATGGCGTAAATGACCGGGTAAGACAAAAAAGCTTTCCACTAAAGAAGCAAAAATAACACAGATAACAATTAATGGAATATCAAATAAAATATTGCCCATAATGCCGCCAATCATCATCAGCGGTAAAAATGCCGCGATAGTGGTCAGTGAGGAGGCAATCACCGGCACAAACATACGTCTTGCGCCACCCTCTGCCGCCATAAGCGGTGCTTCACCCGCCTGATAGTGCGATAGCGCATCTTCACCCACCACAATGGCATCATCAACAATGATGCCCAATGCCATGATCAGACCAAATAGACTGATCATATTAATCGTGCCGCCCACTGTGTACAAAACCGCCAAGGTCGCCATAAACGAAATCGGGATGCCTACCGCCACCCAAAAAGCCACCCGGGCATTGAGGAATAAATACAGGATCAGTACGACTAAAACCAATCCACCGCCACCATTTTTAAGCAATAAATAAATACGGTCACGAATCATTTGCCAACTGGCATCAAACACTTCTATTTTAATACTCGGAGGTAAGGTCGCCCGTTTTTCTTCTAACCACGTATTCAAAATATCAGCAGCTTTGAGCGCATTACCATTTTCCGTGCGCTTCAAGGCTAACTCAACGACTGGCAAGCCATCTTTTAAACGCAAAACACCTTCTGCATCGGGCTGGCGTTGAATCGTTGCGACATCACCCAAGCGTACAAAATCGGTGCTATTGGCAACGATAGGAATTTGTGCAAATTCCATTTCACTACGCGCCTGTTCTAAACTGCGTAACTCTTTAGCATTGTGTTGTCGCCCCAAGGTACCAGCAGGCATATCCTTGCTGAAAGCATTAATTCGAGCGCTCACTTCATCCAAAGTCAGTTCCAAATATTGTAGCTGCTCAATGGAGATTTCAATATTCACTTCCTCATCAGGCAGACCGTTAATTTCAACCTTATCAATACCACGCTTACTCAGCTCACGTTCAAATTGATTGGCCAGCACTCTCAGTTCTGATAAAGTGTCTACACCGGAGACCAGTATTTTCGCAACGCCTTCATAGCGAGTCAGGTTTTCCACCTGAGGTTTTTGCGCATCCTGTGGTAGATTGCGAAATTCATCAACTTTTTGTTTGACCTTGTTTAAAGCCAGGATCATATTACTGCCATCATGGAATTCTAACTGAATAGAAGACACATTTTGTGCTGATGTAGAGGTCATATTTTTAACATCATCTACATTTTTTAATGCCTGTTCTAGGGGAATAGTAATACCTTGCTCGATGTCTTCCGCACTAGCACCCGTCCAAATTACACGCACACTAATACGATCCAATTCAAAGGTGGGAAAAAACTGGACATTAAGGCGTGACAAAGCAAAAACACCGGAAAGAATCATCATCAGCATTAATAAGTTGGCAGCCACTTTATGATGGGCAAAAACAGATAAGATGGTCATTTTGCAGTACGGTCTCTGGCATCAGAAAGCACATCTTTTAGACCGCTCTCAACCTTTAGACCACTAAAGGCATTAGGCAAATGGGTAGCAAGAATCGCATCACCTTGCTTAAGCTCGGCGCTTTGGATTAATAACAATGGCTTTTGCAACGCATGGCCTGCAACGGGTTCATTGTCCGGATGATATTCACCCACTGTTTTGACCCGTACCAACTGCAGACGATTATCCTTAATGCGATACAGTCGATCACGTCCATACATCGCCTGATAAGGGACTTTAATTAAATTGTCGCGCTCAGGTCTTTGTAAGTGTACAACGACAATGGCTCCCATTCTAAAGTGAGCTTTTCCCGCACTCATAGAAAAAATCGCATCAACACCACTGGCCTGAGCCTCACCGGAGATACGATTTAAGCTAATAACCGTCTGATGACTACCATTATTGGCAGTACCACTCAAACTCTGACCGGCTTGCATACTTTGCTGGATCTCTGAGAGAATATTCACCGGCAATTTGGCACGAATTTCCAAATGTTCAGTGGAGTAAAAACTCAATAATTTTTCATTACTATTAACCCGATCGCCTTGGGCAACATTCACTTTTGCCACCAAGCCGGTAAACGGGGCAATAATCTGACTGCGCTCTAAGGCCAGACGATTTTTAGCTAAGTCTGCTTGTGCTTGCATCAAACGTGCTTCTATTTGCTCCTGCCGAGAGGGATGTTCAGCCACCAAAAACTGCACTTTATTATAAGATAAACGACGTAGCTCAACCTGTTGCATGGCTTGTTCAGTTTCAGAAATTGAGCCCAGTTTCTGACGTTTTACTTTCTCTGCCCGGGATAAGGCTTTTTCACTGAGGTGTAGTAATTTCTTTTCATTCACCAGTGAATCTAAATTGGTTTTATGCCGCAGGGCTTCACTTTTGAGTAGTGCCTGTAATTCTTTAACACGGCCTTCAGACTGTAACAGCAATGGTTCAAAGTCTGCAGGGTCCAGGGATAGCATTAATTGACCGGCTGTCACATAATCCCCTTCTTTTACTTTTACCTGAGCCACTTGACTCGCACCAGGCGCTGCTGCATTAAGTAATTCAGACGTTTCTACCCGACCATACAAGGTAATAGTGGGTGACAACGTTTGCTTATCGACCAAACTATGCTCAACACGCCAAACGTGTTCATCAATGGTAATTTCGGGAGTTTTATCTTTGGTTGCTATCATGGTTTTAAAAAACACCATGGCCAGCACAAAAATAATGATGGGGATAAATAATTTTTTTAACATATTTTCTTTTAACTTATTTTGTAACTATTCAGTAAATTATAAAGTACATATTTAGTATCAGGTTTTATCAGCATCAACTAGGGTGGGCATGGCTTTATCTGCCCACGCTGACTTTATACCCTTTACACTTTCAGCGTGGGCACAAAAAGCGTGCCCACCCTACCGTTTTGTACTAAGTAAGATGAATAAACGGATGAACGCTAAATAGTTATCTGTTTTTTAAACAAGTCATTAAACTATTCAGCAAAGTGAGGCAATCACTTTCATTTTTCAAATCAGCCTCTTCAATAATTTTTATTTCCGGCTTCAAGATCAATAAAGACTGCACAAAAAATCCGGATGATAGTTCAATTTGTTCATACTGCTGTTCCGTTTGATCATTCTCTTGTACCGTAAAGAGAGGCGTTGAGCGAAAACCACAACTCGGTGATTTAGACTTCACTATCAATGCACTTAGATCAGGGTATTGTAACAAGAATGTCTGAGCATAGGATTTTAACGCATCCGTCACATCCAATGTGTGATTATTGACACCAAGAACACGAATTTGTTCGCTTTTATTGCCAGATGACAGTTTCATCAATTGGATCTTAGGCCTAGGCACTCCCAACCCAATGGCGACTTCGGGGCAAAATGGTATTAATTCTACATTATTAGCAATGTTTGCAAACTGTTGCAAAAACACTTCAACAATCAATGCATGCTTCTTTTCCTTGCCATCATAACGAACCTTTTGCCCCAAAAGACAGGCACTCACCGCAATTTTTAATTTATCTGGCATAGCCCCCAATATACCCCGTTTACAAGCACTTTTCCACAAGCTAAGATTTCACCAAAAAAGCACCTAAGCCTTACAAATATGATAGAATTTAACGAGATTTAGAACACAAGTTTTAGAGCTCTAGGATACTGCTGAGGAACGCAGCACATCATCCTCATTAGCTTAACTGAATAACATTGACAGCAACTGAAAAAAAGGCATTCAACATGAAAATTGGCACTCCACTTTCCCCTTCAGCCACCCGCGTTTTATTTTGCGGTGGCGGTGAATTAGCCAAAGAAGTCGTGATTGAATTACAACGTTTGGGTGTTGAGGTCATCGTGGTTGATCGTTATGACAATGCGCCAGCCATGCAAGTCGCACATCGTAGTCATAGCATTAACATGCTGGATGGTAAGGCCTTACGTGAAGTCATAGAAAAAGAACAACCGCATTTGATCGTGCCAGAAATAGAAGCCATTGCCACCGCCACACTGGTCGAACTGGAACAAGCAGGCTTTAATGTCATTCCTTCGGCTCGGGCGGTTCATCTCACCATGAACCGTGAAGGGATTCGCCGTTTAGCGGCTGAAGAACTGGGTATAAAAACGTCTCATTTCAAGTTTGCACAAAGTAAACAAGACTATCTGGCCGCAGTTAAAGAAATTGGTATTCCCTGTGTCGTCAAACCCATTATGAGTTCATCGGGCAAGGGGCAAAGTACCATCCGTTCTGAACAGGACATTGAAAAAACCTGGCAATATGCTCAAGAAGGCGGTCGCACTGGCGAGGGCAAAGTGATCATTGAAGGCTTTGTGGATTTTGATTATGAAATCACCTTACTGACCATACGCCATGCCAATGGAACGGCATTTTGTGAACCGATTGGGCACAAACAAATTGACGGGGACTACCGTGAATCTTGGCAACCACAAGCCATGTCAGCCATTGCTAAAGAAAAATCCATACAAATTGCCCAAGCAGTAACCGACAGCTTAGGCGGCTGGGGTTTATTTGGTGTCGAGTTTTTCATTAAGAGTGATGAAGTGTATTTCAGTGAAGTATCCCCTCGCCCACATGATACTGGCTTAGTGACACTCATTTCTCAGGATCTATCCGAATTTGCCTTACATGCCAGAGCCATTCTTGGCTTGCCAATACCCAACATTCGTCAATATGGCTCCAGTGCCTCATCAGTCATTTTGGTTAACGGGGAATCTTCACAAGTTGAATTTTCAGGCTTAGAGACCGCCTTAGCTGAAACAGACACTCAGCTCAGACTCTTCGGTAAGCCCAAGGTAAAAACCCAACGGCGCATGGGAGTCGCATTAGCACTCGATGAAAGCATAGAAAAAGCACGTGCCAAGGCCGTACGTGCTTCCAAAGCCGTACAAATAAAATTATAAACAGATTTATAAGCTACAACTTAGGATTTTTTGGGTACTAGGATTTTTTGGGTACTACGCTCATCTTCATCAGGCGATCAATTCGACGGATATAAAAACGCGTTTCAAGTGGGGTGAAGGGAGAAACTTTATCCCAATCATTCATTGCATCGGAATGCTCTATTTTTTTACTTTTATTGATCGCACGGAGTTTTTTACGCGCTTTTAACACTCGAGCAAAACCAGCATTGTAACTGGCAAAGGTGAAGTTTAAACGCTCTTCCACTGACACGTTTTTCTTTTTCCAGCGTTTATATAATTGACGATTATAATAAATTGCAGCCGCTATATTCCAACGAGGCTGATCTATTTTACCAAAATTAGGCTGTTTTTTGAGGATTTCTTGATAGGTTGAGGGCATGATCTGCATGATGCCAATCGCACCGACCCGACTTTTTGCTTTCGGGTTTAAGCCTGATTCGGCAATACCCTGAGCTTTAAACCAATGCCAATCGACATCGGGGCCAAAGTAATGCTTGGCATTTTTTTTAAAATGCCGATCATATTTATTCGTCCAGTGTTTATGTTTTACGTGCTTATGAGTTCCAGCCAAAGCAATGGCAGGAATCAAAATAAGCAGTAAGCACAAAAAACTGCTTTTAAGCGCAGGCATTAATTCAGCCCTAAACCAATCACTAAGCCTAATGCAGTGCCGATGCCAATAAACATCCCCATCAGCATCAAACCAACGGCAATATTGCCCTCGGCAAGTTGTTCGGGAATACTAAAACTCACAATATGACTAAAAAGTTTACACCCAAACCACATAAAAAAAAGGGTCAACACCCCACCCATACAAGCGTATAAAACATTAAGAAACATAGGATCAATATTATCGGTCATGCAATTACCCATTTTTATTTATTATTATTTTTATTCGTAGAATCAATTTAACGCATTCAATTCAGCTCAGTCAAATTTATGTGCTCATTTTAAATAAACTTTAAGCCGATACCATTATCTCCAAGGCGAACAATGATCATATCTAGAATGGGAGCTTCAAAGGGGGTGTCAATTAATTGAACTTTTACCTGACTGCCAACCGGCGGTAGATTAGTCGTTTTTGACAGTAAATAAATGCCACCATCGGAAATGTCCTTTGTTTTCACTTCAACCGTACCTACATCCGGATGCGTTAGTTTAACGCTGGACATTAAATGTGTTCGAACAGATTTTCTTTGATTTTCACTCATTTTTTATCCTGTTAGCTCATTCTTTTGCTAATGATTTTAGCCATTTACACCATGGCTTTCTTGGTTTTTTTGGCCACATTGTCTCTTAAATAAATAGGGCTGACCTGCTCTGCACTCACTAAGTTAGCAGACTCCACATCCCTGAGCGCCAAATAGGCAACATCCCTTGCATGAGGATAAAAATACTCATTGCCCAGTTCAGAGCATTGCTCTCGAATAGTGCTTAGTGCCTCATCATAAACAGTCCAGCCATTGCCTATAGTAGTCCAACTAGAATCCAGACGAATGGATGCATCCAGTACTGACTCTAATGCCTCAGGCTTTAACACCCGCTCCTGATGATTAAGCGTCATAAATCCCGTTTTTATCTCATAACGACCAAAATAGATTTCATCCATTCGCGCATCATTAGCCACCAATAATTGACTATATTGTGCTGCATATGCTTGCTCTCGATAAACACCTTGCGCTAATGCTGCCAGAGAAGAAATTTGTGCGACAGGTAAATCAGCCCCATAAGCAATGGCCTGTATCACACCCGTTGCGACTCGCACACCGGTAAAAGCCCCGGGACCAATACCAAGCGCCAGAGCATCCATTTGTTTGATATCATATCCGGCCTCTGCCAGAACAGAATCAATCATCGGTAAAATCAATTGAGTATGTTGCCTAGGCGCCATTTCAAAACGTTCGACACAGGAAAAATCCTGTTGCTCTCCCTCTAATAATACGGCAGAACAGGCATTAGTGGAGGTTTCGATGGCAAGTATTTTCATGCAATTATTTCATAGCTTATTAATTTTAATCAGTATTGTTTTTTATTTTAGCAGAAATATGGGAATAACCATCGATGTTAGCGCATTTATTTACACTTAAACGCTAGAATTTGACTGCATACCCATGAATTTTTCCTGTAATTGCCTAAAATCAGTTTCTATGGGCATTGGTGGTAATGTTTCTCGCAAATAATACCCATAGGCTTGGGTAAAAAGTCGGGGATCCGCAATGACTAAAATACCCACATCGTCACTATCACGAATCAAGCGCCCTGCCCCCTGCTTCAAAGCAATACCAGTTTGTGGCAGTTGGTATTGATAAAAAGCATTTACACCCTGCTCTTGCATGGCCTTGATACGTGCTTGCAATATTGGCTCATACGGTGAGGCAAATGGTAGCTTATCAATGATCACGCAGGACAAGGCTTCACCTTTGACATCCACACCTTCCCAGAAACTACTTGTGCCTAATAATACCGCTTTGTTGGTATGTTTAAATTGTTCAACAAGTTGCTGTCTGGGGGCATCCCCCTGAACAAATAAATTAAAGTCCATTGTTTGCAATATTTCTTTGGCCTCTGCCATAGCACGATAGGAAGTAAAGAGAATAAAGGTTCGCCCTTCTAACCACTGAATAATCGGTAACACACTACGGATGAGTGCTGAGGTATAGAGTGCGTCATTAGGCAAGGGTAAATTTTGAGGTGCGTACAGAATGGCCTGAGTTGAAAAATCAAAGGGGCTCTCCAGCTTCAATACTTCACAATCATCCAAGGCCAATTGCCGAGAAAAATAATCAAATTCAGACTTATCCTGCTCTTCCGCAAACTCTGTATTCATCGCATTATGCGACTTAATGCTTAAGGTCGCCGAAGTAAAAATCCAGTGTGCATCCGTGCTATGTAATTGTTGCTTAAATTCTTCACCCACCGACATGGGCGTTAGCTGAATCATCAAAGAACGTCCCTGGCATTCAAACCAATGAACCATATTATCGGGTGTACTACCGGTTAATAACTCAAAATTAGTCAATAGTTGTTCACTACGTTTAAAGCAGCTTTCTAATTCTGCACTGCTTTTTTCCAAACCGGTAGCAGTAGACTCAAGATAGAGTTTTAGTTTTTTTAAGCCATAGAAAATTTCATCACATAAGGGCTTAATTGATTCACTGATTGCAGACCAACTTCCCCGTTGCTGGTAGCGATTTAACACCATAAACAAATCATCCAGCATACGTTTAATATCATCACTCAAAGCAATAAATCGCGGCAGGGGCAAGGATAATTGCGCAATGTGTTTACGCGAGTCCTGTAATAATTGTTTAATTTGTCGGGCTGATATTTGCCGGGAAAAAAAGTGCGAAGCAATATCCGGCAATTGATGGGCTTCATCAATAATATAAGTTTGCGCAGCAGGCAGTAACTCACCTAATGAATCGGTTTTTAATTTGAGGTCGGCCATCAGCAAGTGATGATTAACGACAATAATATCAGCATCAAAGGCTTGCTCTCTGGCTTTTAAAACATAGCATTCATCATGAAACGAACAGTTATTACCCAGACAGTTATCACTATTGGATGTCACTATAGACCAGGTCATTGAATCTTCTTTAACTTGGGCAAATTCAGCAATATCAGCAAATTCAGTCTGCTCTAATTGCTGCTGTATAGACATTATTTCTAACTGCGTTGACTCATCATACCAGGCCTCTTCACGGGCTTTTTCAAGGCGATAAAGACACACATAATTGCTACGGCCTTTGAGTAAACTAAAGTTTAATTGACGTTGTTTGACGGGTTCGAGCATCGCTGCTATCAGAGGTAAATCTTTACGGTATAATTGGTCTTGAAGATTTTTTGTTCCCGTACTAATAATAATTTGTTGAGATGACAAAATAGCGGGAATCAAATAGGCAAATGTTTTGCCCGTCCCTGTACCGGCCTCACATAATAAAATACTTTTATGTTGCTTGGATTGCAGACATTGCTCAATTTTCTGCGCCATAAGCAATTGTGCATCGCGGGGAGAATAGTGCTGTAATTGTTGAGCCAATAGCCCATCGGAGGAAAAAATATGCGACAGGTCGATGGTCATTTTTGAGTGCGTTTCTGAGTGCGTTTCTGACTACATTTCTGAGTACGTTTTTGACTACATGGTTGAGAGAGAAGGCACTTTTTCAATTTGTTTTTTTCTATTTGAATTATGCTTCGCCCGACCAATCAAGACTCCAGGCTAGGGTGGCTATTTTTTTAAAACGAGCCAGAGTCATCGCACCTTTTTTAGCTTTTTTACTTTGTTTGTCAATGACATTTTCTGACAATGTTGCTCGGTCAATTTCATAAATTTCAAATGGTTCGTAGTCATCATTCAATAATACTAATACAACACTATCCCAGTCTTGTTCAATTTTAAGCTGGCCAATACGGTGAGTATTTTTAGCATCGCTAAAAATAGTACGGCCTTTAATTTGAATTTTATCACCCTGCAAGTCACCGGATTGTTCGGTGCCTATGGCTTCATAACCAATTTGATCCGCTGCAGGTGCGAGATGTAACAAACGTATCGCATCGTAGGTAGAAAGTTCCCCACTGACACCAGCAAGCCGATAAACAAAGGTGTTGATAAATGCGATAAATTAAGCTATTATTCTTGTAAAATCAACATTTAAGGGGATATCTAAATGGATAAAATATCTTCTGATATAAAACAACCAAGAATTCCAGTTGAAATTAACGATATTCAGGTTAATTTTTGCAAAAATCCATTGTGCCAAAATTATGGTGTTCCTGCCAGCACAGAAAGCCAAGTTAAACTCCATAAATCACAAAAAGACTGCTACAAATTATCAAGTGGTAGTCGAAAGCCAGTTACTAAACTGATTTGCAAGTCTTGTAATGAGTTATTCCCAGTTAAGAGCAATCAAGGAATTTGGGATGAATTACAGCGAATTGAAGAATATTTAAAAGAAACTCCAGAGGTGTCATGCCCTGATAATTCATGTAAAAATAATCTCATTAGTATTAAGTTAGGAAAAGAATTTTACCAGTCTTTTGGGAAAACAAAATCAGGTTCTATACAGTGGACCCCATTGTCAAGACAGCTTTCTCAAATATTAAGATATAATTCTGTTGGTTATTTATAGTATTAGTCTTATCCACATATCCACAGGTCTGCCAGTAGTCCAGAGACGCTTGCGATATATCTCAGGGCTACTGGCTTGGCCTGTGGATATGTGGACAAGGCGGTTGCCAGTAAAGTTGATTATCCTCTCATCATGCTGCCCGTTTTAAGTCTGGAACAACTTCTTTCATCACGCCATAGATCTCTGCAGGCGTTTTTCCACCGTGTGTACTGTGTGGTCGTTCATGGTTGTAAAACTCAAAATATTCCTTTAATGAGCTCTTTAGCTCATCAATACTTTGGTAATCCTTGAGGTAAATTTCCTCATATTTTACACTTCGCCAGAGTCGTTCAATCATAATGTTATCCATTGCTCTGCCTTTGCCGTCCATGCTGATTTTTATATCATTGGCCTTTAGAACACCTGTAAATGCTCTGCTAGTATATTGAGCACCTTGATCCGTATTGAAGATTTCTGGCTTTCCATATCGTCGCAGTGCTGTTTCCAGACTACTGATACAAAAGCTTTCTTCCATGCTGGTTGACACTTCCCAGGACAGCACAAAACGGCTACTCCAGTCCATAACAGCACTTAGGTAGACAAATCCATGTGGCATCCGTAAATACGTGATATCTGTGCACCAAACCTGGTTATTCCTATTAATATCAATTCCTTTGAGCAAATATGGATAGAGGTTATTTACTTTGCAAGGCTTGCTGGTATTGGGTTTTGGTGCCACTGAAACCAATCCCATGATCCGCATAAGCCGTTGAACTTTTTACGATTAATTTTATAACATTTCAATCTTAATGCATTACGAATTTGACGACTGCCATAGAATGGATGTTTTATGTACAACTCATCAATCAAATTCATTAATGTTAAATCTTTATTTTGCAGAGGCTTTTTAGGTTGATAGTAATAGCTTGAACGGTTCAGGCCGATAAGCTCACATTGTTTTTTGATGCTCAACTGAGGGTGCTCTTTTTCTATGCAACACCGCTTTTCTGCTCTACTCAGTTGAACATCTTCAACTTTTTTGACAGCCAGTCAGCCTCTACTTTTAGTTGACCTATTTGGCTGTACAGGTGTTCTTTTTCCTTTTCATGTTCAGCATCTTTATTCTCTAATTTTTTTGAAAAAGTATCGGCTGCACCATCAAGCATCTGCTTTTTCCAGCTATTGACCTGGGTGGTGTGCACTTCAAATTCTGACGCAATTTCTGCGACTGTTTTTTGACCTTTCAAAGCCTCAATGGCTACTTTTGCTTTAAATTTGTTGTTGAATGTTTTTCTTTTTGTGCTCATTTTTTTGTTCCCCGTTAGGTTAGCTCTTATATCTTAACCTATTGTCCAGTTTTCGGGGTCCACTATAATGGCATCAATAATGAATTTTTAACTCAGTTTCAATTTAGCATGAAATATAAGCCGGATGTATTCCATCTGGCATTAGAAAAAGGGGCAGATATTTTTATTGAGGATACCAGAGATGATAAAATTCTAAAAAAAATCCCTGCCTGGCATCAGCAGATTATTGATGCAGAAACCTTTATTGTCTTACCTGTATTGGTAAAGAAAAAAGCCATTGGCCTATTCTATGGTGATCGTTTTAAGTCTGGTGAGCTGACTATTAAAACAGAAGAATTGAAGTTGATGCAAAAATTAAAATTTCTAGCGTCAGAAGCCTTAATAAAAAGATATAAGTGCTAGAGGGCGTAGGGTGGGCATGGCTTTATCTGCCCACCCTACGGTCAAAATTATCAAATAATTCTAGAATAAACGAATAAACACTAACTAAAAGAAATAAGAATCACTGAAATATTATCTTCGCCACCCGCTGCATTCGCTGCATTAATTAAATGTTCAGGAATGCTTTCAGCTGAGTTTTCATATTTGATAAGAATGTCCAGGACTTGCTCATCACTGACCATTGTGGTCAGGCCATCCGAACATAATAATATTTTCTCACCCTTTTTTGCTGGGTGCAAAGAAACATCCGGAGCAACTTCAGGATAGGGGCCAAGTGCCTTAGTTAATACATTGGCTGGGGGTTCATCACCTTCAAAACATTTATCTTTCCAAAGCTGTAATAGCGAATGATCAGTGCTGAGTTGCGTCAGTGATTGCTTGTGATAGGTGTAAGCACGACTATCGCCGACATTGAAAATAATAGACATTTTACGTTCAGGCAGATACCAGCAACCGACAATAGTCGTTCCCATGCCCTTGCCCTTAAGCATACCGCGATCCGTATTGGCCTGACAAATCTTTAAATTGGTTTTTTCAATGGCGGCTGTGACGGCTGAAACTTCAGCAAACTCTACATCACTGCGGCTGGGTTGAGCTTGGCTTGGTTGGGTTAATGCTTGCTCAACGGTGTCAGCAGCCATTTTGCTGGCAACTTCACCGGATTGATGTCCACCCATGCCATCAGCGAGAATAAAAAGATTATTATCTGAATTCAGGCGTATATTATCTTCATTATGCTTTCTGGATCGACCCGTGTCAGTTTTACCATGAGCCTTACATTTTATGGATAGGAAACGTGATAGCATAAATTAGTTTAATATTCCTTAAGTTAAAGAAGGTAAGTTAAAATTCATTAGTAAAACAATCATAGTCTAGTTTGAAAAATATGCACGGATTTCTTTGTTCTCTGATGAAGATTATATTAACAACAGCCTCCACTGGAATCATTGCTCGTGGCGTTTGTACCTGATTGACTACTCTCAAAGGGAATATTGGTGCCACAACCTGCAAAAATTCCAAAGTGCTTGCTCATATCGCCATAAAATTTAAAGTGAGGTTTAAAGCGAGTTTCCTGTAACATTCTCCAGGTATTGCCACAAACGGGAAAGTGGCGTCCTTTTTCAATGGCATGATGAGCATCCAGGACAAATATCTCTTCGTGATGTGGAATGCCCCCTTGATAGACAACACTTTGACCATAATCTTCACAGGCACTTTCCAGATTATCCAACTTAAATAAACGATAAGTGGCAGAATAAAAATTAATATGGCCGATGAGTGTTTCGATTTGGGCATTATCAATGGCCAGAGGCCGATCTTCCACCAGACGTGGATCTTTAAATCCACACTGTTTGGCCAGATTTAAAAAATCATTCCAATATAAGGCACCGCTTAGGCATTCTCCATAGAGCACAGGATCTTTAACCAATGCTTCAGGAACACGACGATCACTATAAACATCAGAAAAATATAACTCACCACCGGGCTTTAATACTCGATAGGCTTCTTTTAAAACGGCTTCTTTATCCGGTGATAAATTGATCACGCAATTAGAAACAATGATATCAAAGCTATTATCTGCTAAATCTAATTCATCAAGACGTTCAATGTAACCTTTTTTAAAGGCGATATTAGCTTGCTTGTAGCCGAAGACCTCGGTGTGATAATCGATGTACTGATTAGCGATATCAAGTTGTTCATCGGTCATATCAATGCCCAGAACATAGCCTTCTTCACCCACTAATTGCGAGAGAATATAGCAATCACGACCTGAGCCACTACCTAAATCCAATATGCGCATGCCCTCAAGCTTTTGTGGTCGTACTAGTCCGCAGCCATAATAACGAGAGGCAACCTCGGCATGGATCTTACTCATGGCCTGTTTTAAATGCTCGGGGAGATCAGTGTCGGTGCAACAGGCATCTGTTTTCAAATCACCTGAGGACTGCAATACCTTACCATAATAATCTTTTACTTCATCAAACATACCAAGCTACCCTACCGCCATTAAAAAGGAAGTGGAAATCATATACAAAAACGCCTTATAAAGAAAGTAGCAGGTGACTAATCAGCCTTGTGTGGCTTGAATAAAGTGCAATGCTCTTCTATTCTTAATAGAGGTTAAAGTAAAAAAATCTTACGTCGATAAATTAATTCAATGTACACAGTGAAGGTTAGACAATAGTGAAACAATATTTATGACAATCCCTCCATTTTATTGGACTCTTTTAGGTGAAATTGGTTTAGTTATTATTGGTGTTTTAGTGACAGTGATTATCTTTGTCATAAAAGATCGGAAAAAACTACGTGAATACTCGTTTTATCTTAAAAAAGTCATCAAAAAATTAAAGAAAAACTTCAGGATAAAGAAAGTGACCAGGATCAGGAGCGCGTTCTTGAATTGCTACAGGCTCTGGTTGAATACGTGCGGGAACAGTATCAGATAAAATTTGGCAATGCGATTGTCGTAGCCGCTGAAGAAGATAGTGAAGGAAATATTGAAGGAAACAGTGAAGAAGCTGTAAAGGCAATAGATGATAAGCCATCAGTTGACAAATTTGTCTTTATTGCTGGCTTTCAAACGATGATTGCAGAACTCAGCGCACTGGAAAACAGTAACGATCCTGAGACAACCTGGCATAAAATTCAAAGTGAATTAACCCCGCTATTTGAAAATTATCTTGAGCCTATTCTTGCTCAAAGTGATATGTCAGGGGCATCAGGTGGTGACTTTAAGGAACAATTGGATAATGCGCTTAAGCGTGTTGATAATCTGGAACAGTTTAAGCAATTATATTTTGAATTACAGGCTAAGCTCAGTAAGAGTTTGGCAGATATCGAATCATTAAATCAACAAGTTATTGAGCAGGCTGAGGGCAGTGATAATTTTGATGCAATAAGACAGATCATCGAAAAAAATAAAACCCATTATGTTGAAATGGGTCAAATGATTGGCATGGATAAAGAACAACACCATGAAAGTGTTGCGGGTTCGATGGATTATAGTGAGGCGATTATCAATGAGCGCAAGGATGAAATTAAGCGCCTTAAAAATAAGATTGCCCAGCAGTTTGAAGACATTTGGAAGTTACAAAATAGGGCATCAGGCAATGCAGAAGGCGATAATTCTACACCACCTGATGTGGCAGAACTCAGTGCCGGAATTGACACGATTTCACGCAACCTAAAAGATGCGGAAATGTGTATTGAAACAATGGATATGGAAATTCAAACCCTCACGGCTGAAATTACTAGCCTGAAAAGCCAATTGAAAGAGTCCGGTGGTGAACAAACGACAGATCAGTCTGCTCAAGAAGCAGAAGCCGTCATTGCTAGACATGCTCAGGAAAGCAAGGAGCTGATGAGTTGTATCACCGGTCTGGAAGATGATAATCAGGAGCAATATAATCGCATTAAAGCCTTGGAGGAAGAGTTGGGCAGTAGTGCGGAGTTTAAGGAAAAATACCTGAAATTAGAAGCAGAGTATTCGGCAATGGAAGCAAAATATCTTGAGACAATGTCTAAATAATAGTGTATTTTGTTTCTCAATCTCCCCCCTACGTTTGTGTAAGTGATAGATTGTAGAACAGTAGGATGCTGCTGAGGAACGAAGCGCATCACAAATAGTACAAACAGAATAATACCGTTAATTATTACCCAGAACTTAGGTCATGCACACTTATGACTTGAATTTAGGAATCATTAGTTCTGACATTGTGTGCAATACACAGTACTACGATTGCCTAGGCGGATTTCTTTGAGAGGTTTTTCACAGCGTATACAGGGCTGATCTTTACGGCCATAGACCAAAAGTTCTTGTTTAAAATAACCCGGCTTTCCCGTTCCCCCAACAAAATCCTTGAGTGTCGTCCCCCCTTGCGAAATAGCCTCTGCTAGGATGCGCTTGCTCTCACGGCAGAGTATTTCATAACGTTTCATGCTGACTTTTCCCGCTGCTCGCTTGGGGTGAATACCACTGGCAAAGAGTGCTTCATTGGCGTAAATATTGCCAATGCCCACGACAATTTTACTGTCCATCAGAAATTGTTTAACCGCGACTCTTTTATTGCGCGAGAGCTGAAATAATAGCTCAGGACTAAAGTCTTCTGATAGTGGTTCAGGGCCAAGATGGTTTAATAAGGAATGCGCTTCAATGGGCTCACTTGTCCACAAAACTGCACCAAAACGGCGTGGATCTTTTAAACGCAGTGTATTGCCATTGGCAAAGCAGATTTCTACATGGTCATGTTTGTCATAAGCTATTTCAGGTGAAACAATACGCAGGCTACCGGACATACCCAGATGAATGATCAAAGTACCGGAGGCGGTGCTGAGTAATAAATATTTGGCGCGACGATGAATGGCGATAAATTGTTGTTGCAGTAATTGTTTGGGTAAATCGCTAGGCACTGGCCAACGCAGGCGAGGATTGCGAATATTAACACGGGTAATGGGTGAATTTAATACGTGCGCTGAAATGCCCCGGAGTGTGGTTTCAACTTCAGGCAGTTCAGGCATAGAAAACTAGAGTAAATTGATTCTGAGAATAACTAAAACCTACTCTTACTCTTCAAAGCGACCTAAAGGACGATTGAAAGTATAATTAAGTGGCTCTTCGACTAGAACTTCACCCGTTTCACCAAAATTCTCGCCTGGCACACTGAATAATAAGCCAATACCCTGTGTTGCCATTCCTAATACACTGCCTACAGCGCCTAATGGTCGGGCAAGAAATAAATCGACAATGATTTCCTGATCGGTAACACGTTCATCATCATAATAGCCATATTCAGCAAAACTAGTAGATGATAGAGAGATTAATAGTGCGAACAGCATAGTATTGATTGTTTTCATTGTCTTTCCTGGCCTTGGTTTTCTCAGAGGAGCTCTTTTATAGAGATTGTTGCTTTATTATACACCAATATTAGTCAAGTCATTTCTCTAAAGCAAGCTTAAGAGCTTGAAAGTATTAAATCATTCACGTTTTTTGGCAAAAAAGTTGATAATTAGGGGCTTAAGGGGAGAAATTCGCTTAATTGTTTGAGTGTTTTGGCGCTGATCCAATATGCAATTTGTAGATCAGTACGTAACAGCTTAATTTGTTTGTCTTCCTGGATAATTAAATATTGAATCGCCCCACTTTTAGCCGGATTAGCATTATTTTCTGCCAGCTCATAGCGAATGATAATGCGGGGGCTATTTAATAACTCGGCATTAGTAAGGCTAAGATTGACATGAGTCTCAACACGCCTAGCCTGTGCATGCTGCCAAAACTGAATCAGTTGGACAATGCTATCAGAAGAGGTATCAGGTAAATCAGGAGTGAGTACCCACTTACCCTCCTTTATTTGTAATTGCTTGTCTGACCATTCGATGCGGGTGAGTTTAGCTTGTGGTGGTAATAAATGGGGAGAAACAAAAGAGTCCAGATTAGCTCTCAGCTGATAGAAAATAGCAGCATTAATGAGGTGTACGTTATTATCACCCGTGTTGATATTAGCCGTTATATTCATGGCATAGCGTTGCTTTTTGATTGGGTCGTCGCTACCCAGTATCAATTGTGTTTCGTTGAGCCAAACGGAAATAAGTGGCTTATCGAGTTGATAACGGGATAAGTCCTGTTCGCTACTTTGAAATTGTGTATAGCTGCGCTTTTCTGCTAAGGCAAGCACCGTATTGACGCGCAAAGGATTGGCGGGTAGGTAATAAGGTTCTTGTAAGTACCAGCCGGACTTTTTTTTGCTTAACTTAATACTGTCCAGATCCTTGCGCTCGATAATAATGGTATTAATCTCAGCACTTTTTAAGTCGCTCAGATAATGCAGAACGGTGGTTTTTAGCCCCGGCTGAAACCAGGCAATTAAGGATAAGCCAATAACTATCAGCAATAAAATAATATTGGTTCGGGCAAGCTTGCTGGAAAGAATGGCTACAGACATTAGCGATTACGCCTTTTAAACCAGATAAGGCTGCCACTGAGGACTAATAAGCCTGGAATCACAAAAAGAAAAAATGCGCCTAATAGGGACAGCTTTGCCGGTGACATCTCCAGAATAATGTCATCTTTGACCTGAGTAGGAATGTTGATAAATTGCTCATCATGGCTCAGCCAATTAAAAATATTCATGCCCATGGCCAAGTTACCGGCATTGCCTAAAAAGGTGTTCGATAAAAAGTCACCATCACCCATCACAACAATACGTTGCTCTTTAATATTGCTAGTGAGTGGGGTTTGGTCAGCATCTTTAAATTTTGTTGCGGTCTCAATTTGACGGCTGAGTACCATGCCGATGGTGATCGGACCGATAATATCGAGTAAATCACTGAAATGCACTTTTTCTTAAGTGGAGAGGTTTCTATCCAGCTACGCTCGATCGTGCTTAAGAACGGTAGCATTGTGAAGCTTTTATTTAAGGAGATATTCAAGCTATTGCTTTCATCTAGCGCTTTATCTTGTTCATTGGCTTGTTCTTCTTCATCCAAATAAGTGGGAAGTCGCTCAATGCCGGCAGCTTGAGGGTAAAGTGTTACCGTGGTGAAGCCATTGTTAATGGGATGTTGAGGATATTCAGTGACAATCGCATAATCAGGCTGAGTAATACCGTATTGTTGGGTGGTGGGATCAACGACAACGCCATCGAGAAACTCAATACCTAATAATTCGGATAAGGGTAATAAGCCGTGCATGGGCTGATTTTTTTCAATGTTTAAGGGCTCGCCCAGCCAAAGCAAGTTACCTCCTGCCTTGACATAATCAATGAGTAAGCGCACTTCACCGGGTAAAAAAGCAGCCTGAGGTCCGGCAATGACCAGCACCGAAACATTGTCCGAAATGTGCATCTTTTTGGCCAGATTCAGTTGT
Source organism: sulfur-oxidizing endosymbiont of Gigantopelta aegis (assembly GCF_016097415.1). Taxonomy (NCBI): domain Bacteria; species sulfur-oxidizing endosymbiont of Gigantopelta aegis. The sequence continues at coordinate 108,454 of NZ_JAEHGE010000003.1, forward strand.
TCAATCAAAAAGCCCTGTTTGATTAAATGATTACTAAAGCTACTGAGATCAAAGTTAGCCTCGCCATCGGGACTGCGTTCACCATGTCCCTGAGTAAAAACAATTTTTCGTTCCTGGGCACGCATCAGGCGGTGTATCGTGTTACTGAGATCTTGCTCTGATAGTTCAGTGAGGTGTTCCTCACGCCCTTGATAAGAAACGATCATTTCACCATCGACAACAATATTTAAGCGCCGGATTTTTTCCGGATCAGCATTGGGATTGACGAAACTGAGGCTCATGTCTTTTTTAAGGTGCTGGTAGCGACCGACTAACTCACGTACGGATTGTTTAATTCGAGTATTAGAAGTATATGAAACAATATCAATCGGTGCTTCGAGGGAATCCAGTAATTGTAAACTCACTTCGTTCAGTGAGTTTTGATTGTTAATGGTCCAATCTGCCAAGTAGACATAGCGATTGCTTAAATAAGCCAGTAGACCAATGATGATCAGAAACAATACCATGAATAAACGGTTTTGCCAGATCAAGTTGCGTGTTGAATTGTGGTTAATTTCCATAAAATTTATCGTTAGTGAGGCAGGCGTAAACGTTCAAGACGACGAATAGCCAGTACCAGAAAAAGTCCAATAAAGAGCAGATAATAAGCAATGTCTGCGCTGGAAAACACCCCTTTAAGCAAGGGTTCAAAATGGCCTAAAATTGAAAACCAGCTGAGAACATTGAAGCCATTTTCAGCCAGTGCTAATTCAGCCTCAGCGCCATTGCCTGCCCAATTAATAATCCATAAAAACAACAGTAAGCCGAAACTACTCACAGCAGCAATAGCCGGTTGCCGAGTGAGTGTAGACATGTACAAACCGGCTGCTGCAAAAGCAGATAGCACAAGCAATAGACCTAATAGAGCAGAAAATAACTGTCCTAAGTCAATCGCAGCGCCTAAGAGTAATGACAAGGGCATGAGAGCAATCATAAAGACTAGAATAAACAAGAAGCCCAGAATACCCAGATACTTGCCTAAAATAATTTGTGTCATGGAGATTGGCGCACTGAATAAAAGTGTTAGGGTTTGGTTTTTTTGTTCCTCACTGACCAGCCGCATGGTTAACAAAGGTACAATCAGCAATAAAACAATCGCAACACCACCTAGTAGGGGAGCAATGACAAGATCGGTAATGCCGGGAGAGTTGTCCAGTACCGATAATTTGGCCTGTAGCTGCATATAAGTTTCTAATTGACTCAGAAATTGATAGCAGGTAATCAATTGCATGACGGTGAGCATTGCCCAGGCAAGTGGTGATAAAAATAAACTTTTTAATTCCCGAAGGGCAATCAGTTTAATCATGGCGCAGCACCTGAGAGAGCATCTGAACTGATGTCTGAACTTGGCACCTGAGATGATTTGTTATTGGCTTGCAGACTCTTATCAACACCAGTGAGAGACATAAAAATATCTTCCAGCGTTTGTTTTTGTGGATATAATTCATACAAGCCCCATTGCTCTTGCTGAGCTAAGGCCACTAATTGCTGGGAAGTATGAATAATGGCGTTTTGATTTTCTGTGCTTGATTCTGTGCTTATTTCTGCTCTTGTTTCAGTAGAACTGGGAAAAGCACAATCCAGAGTGAATATATTCCCTTGTTGTTCTACCTTGATGATGCTGTCTAAAGCAGTAATCTTGGCTATGTCTACGGGATTACTACAACGCATCTGTAGCGTCTGAGTTTGCATATGCTGATTGAGTTGGGCAATAGAGGCATTAAATACCAGTTTACCCTGATTTATAATTTGCACATGATCACAAATAGCTTGAATTTCAGGTAAAATATGGCTGGATAGCATGACACTATGGGTTTTACCTAGATCTTTGATCAGTTTGCGAATTTCAACCATTTGAATAGGATCAAGGCCTACCGTGGGTTCATCCAGAATAACAATATCCGGTGAGTGGATAATTGCCTGAGCAATGCCGACACGTTGCTGATAGCCCTTGGAAAGATTGTTGATGACTCGCTGGCCATGTTTTGTCAGACCACAACGCTCCTTAGCCATTGCGAGTGCTGCACTTATTTGAGGTTTAGCGACTTGATTTAATTGTGCGCAGTATTTCAGGTATTCATCAACGGATAATTCTTTGTATAGTGGTGGTGTATCCGGTAAATAGCCAATTTTGGCCTTGGCCTCAATGGGCTTGTCCATTAAATCCATGCCGGCGATTTTAATCTGACCATGAGTGGGTGCCAGATTGCCGGTGAGCATTTGCATGGTGGTGGATTTGCCAGCACCATTGGGACCCAAAAAGCCCAACACCTCACCCCGATGCAAGTTAAAACTGATGGCATCGACAGCAATAATCGCTGCGTTATTTTTATTGGTATTAGAAAAATGTCGCGACAGCTGATTTACTTCAATGAGGATTTCATTGTGGCTATTATCACTATCTGTTGGGGTGTTTAATGCTGGCATTATGGTTATTTTCAGCGTGTTATTATTTTATAGGTTAATATTGTAGCATGAATTTATCGGTCTAAATGGGATGCTGCTATACTTTTCACCAGAGCAAATTGTAAAATACTTTTGGTAAAGCCACCTGGTGGTCTTTTTGCCCGAAATTCAGGCCGATTATGGCTCATTTTTGTTTTGAGTAGTAAAAAAATATGCACTTAACGATTATAAACGAGACAGTGATTGAATATAAATTTTCAAACACAATATCTTTGGATCTCAGCGAAACAATTTTAAAGATTTATCGCTACTTAATGGAACATTTAGATTTTCAAACGCTGGGGCTGTTAAAAATCACTCCTTGTTTTAACTCCATAGCCATTGCTTTCACCAGCAGTAGCCCTCTTTTTGATGCACCGGATTTTTTGCGTGAAACCTTGTTACAAGCCCACGAATCAACAGAAAAAAATATTTATAAAACCCATACGATTAAACTGATTTATGATGGCCTAGATCTTGATTATGTTTGCCAAACACTCAAACTAAGCCAAAAAGAATTTATCCAACGCCATCAAAAAAACACTTATACCATTGCCATGCTAGGCTTTAAGGGTAACTTTCCTTACTTGCTGGGTTTGGATAAAGGCTTAGTACTACCCAGAAGAGCGAGTCCTAGAAATCGGGTGAGTAAAGGCTCAGTTGCTATAGGTGGCGATCAATGTGGTATTTATGTCGAGGATTCACCCGGAGGCTGGCATATTATAGCCAATACCCATTTTACTGATTTTGCTTGCCTCGAAGCGGGTGATAAAATTGTTTTCAAGGCAATTATTACAGAAGGAAAAAAATGCTGATTAATTGTGACATCGGAGAGCGAGGCCTTGCTCATGAAATTGATGATCAACTGATGGCGGTCATTGATATTGCTAATATTGCTTGTGGTGGTCATGCTGGTGATGAACAAAGTATTGCTTATTATTATTCACTGGCAAAAGAGCATGGCGTGAAGCCGAGTGTGCATCTGAGTTATCCCGATAGAGAAAATTTTGGTAGAAGGGTTATTTCCATTGACGATCAAGCACTTTTAAAATCTTTAGATCAGCAATATACACGTCTCTATGAGGTTAAAACCTTAAAGCTTCATGGTGCGCTTTACAATGAAGCCAATAGTAATAAAAAGCTTGCGCTGTTAATCATTAATTGGGCAAAAGAAGCAGGTATTAATGAAATTCTTTGTCCACAGCACTCTGAAGTTGCTCGCTATTGTTCAGCAGGTGAAGATGATCCAATTGCAGTTATGCATGAGGTCTTTTTGGATCGGCGCTATGTTTATGAGCACAATCGATTAACCTTAAAAAGTCGCAAAGAGCAGGATGCCTTGCTGAATGATGTAGATGAAGCTATTGAGCAGTTTAAAAACTTTCAGCAGAATCGTTTAGTGATTGATAAGCAAGTCCATAAAGTTAATGCTGATACAGGTTGTATACATTCTGATTCAGAACATGCCCTAGACTTACTTCGAGCAATCAAAGGTGTTTAAACTGGCAAAAAATTCACTCGCCTTTGAAGGTGGTCATAGTGATGAATTATCTTTTCAAACTTGTAAAATATTATTAGACCAGCCCGAACACTTTAAGGCAATGGAAATCATCTATGCAGATGAAGCAGTATTTTCACAGACGTGTATATTTGTTCTCGGTGGCGCTCACTATCGTGATATCACCTTAAATGGTGTGACAATAGAGCAAAATACGGTCTATGCTGCCAATGAAAATGATGTTTTGAGGTTTATTCACCTTGAACAAGGTTTTCGCCTGTATTTAATAGCCAGTGCTTATGAGCAGAGGCAAATTGGACGAAACCGTAGAGAGTTTACCCATTGTTTTGCTCCAGCACCAGAGAAAATCAGGCTGATAAAAGGACCTGAATATGACTATTTAGCCGATCCAGAAACATTTTTGGCTAGTTCCTTTGTCATATCTGCAAATTCAGATTTAGGTGGACTGAGGTTAGAAACTGCGACAAAAGGAGTTGCGAAAATCCAAGCCAGACAATTTGATATTACTTCTTCAATTGTGGATGACGGCCTTATTCAATTAACTGCCAATGGCCCGATTGTATTATTGAGAGAAAGACAAGTCACGGGTGGTTATCCGAGAATTTTTAGTGTGATTAAAACCGATCTTGATTTTTTAGCACAATATAAAATTGGCTCAGTGGTGCATTTTGAATTAATAAAACTTTCAACAGCCAAAGCATTATTGCAGCAAAGAGAACAAGAATTATTAAGCTTATAGGGACACAGCTTGATTATCATAAAACAAATTTCATACTAATTCTGATCTGATGTTTGCTGGAAAATTGCTGTTCAATTTTTGCTTTCAATAGTTGTAATTCCTCATTACTCAAGGTCTGTTTTAAAACAATGGTCAGATTGATAATATTCATATTATTCTGATATTCTATGACGGCATTTTCTACTAATATTGGCTTTTTATTAATTACTATTTCTTGATTTTGTAAACTTTTTGAAAATTGATAACGCTGCAGGCTATCACTATAGGTACGATACAAGGGATAGGAAAGCAGAATTAAACTGATAACAATAAAACCAAGACTTTTTTTATTTTTTACTGTATTTGAAAAGCCAAGAAATTGAAAAGTGAGCACACTTGATAGCGTAATACCAATCAGGTTAGTAATGAACAGTAACAAAGCCCCTTCAAAAATATAAAGTTCACCACGACCCAGTCCAATACCTGCAACTGCCAATGGTGGTACTAATGCAACCGCTATGGCAACGCCTGCAATGCTATTTAAAAGTTCTTTATGTGCTTTAGTATAAGCAGCCGCAATACCGGAAATAATTGCTACTCCCAGATCGATCAGGTTCGGATGAATACGTGATTTAATCTCGTTGCTTAAGTCAACCTGAGGTAACACTAGCGTTAATAATGATGAGGCTAATACTGCCAGACTAATGCCTATAACAATTTTTATCATAGAGTTTATTAATAGCTTATTTTCACCTCTTAATAAACCCATTGAAAATGAAATGAGCGGTGACATCAATGGTGCTAACAACATGGCTCCAATGACGATTGCGACACTATTTGCAAACAAGCCTAAACTTGCCAGCAACGTACTTAGCAGTATTAAAACAATATAAAGTGAATTAATCTGGGCATCTATTCGTAATTGTAAAAAAAGATCTTTAAAACGCTCTTCAGAAGCCACTGAGAAAAAGGGTAAACGTTGCTTGAAATATTTCCCCCTTTCATTCTCATCAGGTAAATTATCAATGCGAATAGCTTCTTTGTCAGTATTTAAAATAGGGTTAAGTTGCCAGAATTTTACAGTGGACCCCATTGTCAAGACAGCTTTCTCAAATATTAAGATATAATTCTGTTGGTTATTTATAGTATTAGTCTTATCCACATATCCACAGGTCTGCCAGTAGTCCAGAGACGCTTGCGATATATCTCAGGGCTACTGGCTTGGCCTGTGGATATGTGGACAAGGCGGTTGCCAGTAAAGTTGATTATCCTCTCATCATGCTGCCCGTTTTAAGTCTGGAACAACTTCTTTCATCACGCCATAGATCTCTGCAGGCGTTTTTCCACCGTGTGTACTGTGTGGTCGTTCATGGTTGTAAAACTCAAAATATTCCTTTAATGAGCTCTTTAGCTCATCAATACTTTGGTAATCCTTGAGGTAAATTTCCTCATATTTTACACTTCGCCAGAGTCGTTCAATCATAATGTTATCCATTGCTCTGCCTTTGCCGTCCATGCTGATTTTTATATCATTGGCCTTTAGAACACCTGTAAATGCTCTGCTAGTATATTGAGCACCTTGATCCGTATTGAAGATTTCTGGCTTTCCATATCGTCGCAGTGCTGTTTCCAGACTACTGATACAAAAGCTTTCTTCCATGCTGGTTGACACTTCCCAGGACAGCACAAAACGGCTACTCCAGTCCATAACAGCACTTAGGTAGACAAATCCATGTGGCATCCGTAAATACGTGATATCTGTGCACCAAACCTGGTTATTCCTATTAATATCAATTCCTTTGAGCAAATATGGATAGAGGTTATTTACTTTGCAAGGCTTGCTGGTATTGGGTTTTGGTGCCACTGAAACCAATCCCATGATCCGCATAAGCCGTTGAACTTTTTACGATTAATTTTATAACATTTCAATCTTAATGCATTACGAATTTGACGACTGCCATAGAATGGATGTTTTATGTACAACTCATCAATCAAATTCATTAATGTTAAATCTTTATTTTGCAGAGGCTTTTTAGGTTGATAGTAATAGCTTGAACGGTTCAGGCCGATAAGCTCACATTGTTTTTGATGCTCAACTGAGGGTGCTCTTTTTCTATGCAACACCGCTTTTCTGCTCTACTCAGTTGAACATCTTCAACTTTTTTGACAGCCAGTCAGCCTCTACTTTTAGTTGACCTATTTGGCTGTACAGGTGTTCTTTTTCCTTTTCATGTTCAGCATCTTTATTCTCTAATTTTTTTGAAAAAGTATCGGCTGCACCATCAAGCATCTGCTTTTTCCAGCTATTGACCTGGGTGGTGTGCACTTCAAATTCTGACGCAATTTCTGCGACTGTTTTTTGACCTTTCAAAGCCTCAATGGCTACTTTTGCTTTAAATTTGTTGTTGAATGTTTTTCTTTTTGTGCTCATTTTTTTGTTCCCCGTTAGGTTAGCTCTTATATCTTAACCTATTGTCCAGTTTTCGGGGTCCACTATATTTCTCAGGTGCATTTATTTTCACAGCATGTTTAATGACCTTAAATTTCAAGGGAAAGTTGCATGACTTTGCTCATCAAGGATTACATCGGGTGTTTTCTTGCTGGCGTCAGTGGGAGAATTTTCTACATCAATAATTACTTGCTTACTTTTTATATTAGAAACTGCATGAGGCAGAGAATCTTCTTTGTTAATATTAAACACCAGCGAAAAAAGAAAAAGAAAATATTCGACAGCTGAAAATGGCGACAGAATAATTAATGATAATTGCTCAGAACGCATCGAACTGGTTTGCTGGAGTACTCTTGAAAGGCGACTACCGCGATTTTGATTAACAATAAAGAAACCACTGGCCACGGTTTTTATTTGCTTTTCTTTTCATTTAAATAAGGCTTGTCGGCACTGTTTGTCAGTGCCATAATCATTAAAAAGCTCAAATAAACTATAACCTTCTTGAAACTGAATTTTATTTTTTGACATCATTCTACTCCACACATAATCTATACTTTAATTATAGTATAATTATAGTATAATTATAGTATAATTATCGAAATATGGCGGAGCTTTGTGGGTAATCAAGTTTCTTTTTCTGTTTCAATGCTCAACTTATCTAGGGACAGTGAAAAAAACTGTTTAAGACCCAGAAAAATATTTTGTATGAATGCACCGACTGATGGACTGGGTTGCCAACTTTCAAGCAATGGAATCATACCGATCACCGCTTTAAATTGAATGATTTTCCCATTACACTCAAGTAAATTTATAGCCTGTGTGTCATCTCTTAAAGCCACTTCAATATTATCTTGCAAGTTGCTTGATAACTGGTAGGAGTGACGTAATAATTTTTGTGTTGGCAAAGGCAGGAATGCCAGAGTACATTGCTGACCATTAGCACTATGGGTATAGGCAAATTCAAGTAGCTGATTCACGAGCATCATATCACCACAAAGAATCAGGTGATTCGCAATTGAAAAATATTCTAAGGGATTGTTGAGAAATTTACTCTTTTCTATTGAAACAATTTCAGTGCCAAAATCGTTGTTTGTAATCGTTTCGATGATATCGATTGAAAGTTCATCAAAAATAAAGAGCGCCTTATGTAAATATTTCATATTGAACTGTACTTTATAAGTCCTTAGTCAAAGAAAAGCCAACAATGACACAGTCATTATTGGCTTTCAAGGAGTTTTAATCCTAAAATAATCAGTTGAATCGTAACGAGAGCGACTTAGGTGCTGAAGATTAAGGGTTTTACAGGTTATTTTGACTTTATTCGTAGTCATCCTACGGGTGAAGTCAAAATGTTCTGGAAAAAATCCTTAAGATTCAGTGCATAAGGCGGTCGTCGCAGTAGGTTCAACTGATTTTTTTAGGTTAATACTGTCAGACTATGATCTGATAGCCAAATCAGTATTCCCTTCATCTAAAATAACGATTACAACAATCGCTATTTGTCGATTTACTATATTAGTCTTTGGTTATATTCTAAAGACAACTTAAAGATAAAAATTTCTTTAAAACTTAGACAAAATTATTGGAGAACTATTATGGAAAACTCAAATGAAACAATGATTCAATTTCCTCGTTTAAATGAACCTGCTCCAGCTTTTAATGCAGTAACAACACATGGCCATAAAAGCAACCAGGATTATCTGGGAAAATGGTTGATTCTTTTCTCTCATCCTGCTGATTTTACACCGGTCTGTACCACAGAATTTATTGCTTTTGCAAAACGTGCTGAAGAGTTTAAATCAATCAATACCGAACTCCTAGGACTGTCCATTGACATCTGAAATCAAATCTCGATCTGAATACAAAATCTCTAATAATTTGTTGCCACGTGAAATACCTTTTGCAGAAGCCCTAACTTCCACCAGACTGCCGACGTTTAGCTTGTAGTTATACTGAGTAACTGACTGACCATCAACAAATACACATCCTGTTTTAAGCCGTTGTTTAATCTTACTGCGAGTCCAGCCCTTTAGCTGTGTATCGAGAAAAGGGAGGAGAGTTGTTTTTTATTTGCTGTAAATCGGTCAGACATGGTAGGTCAATCTTTCTTTTTAAATTAAAGGGGACGGAGGGATAAAAGTTTATTTCCCCTTTCCCTCTTTGATAGGAATAGGGTTAAAAATTACAATCGTACTTAATTTCTTGACTGCATAACGTCTTTAATAAGCGGATTTCCAAAAGAGAAGCGCAGCGCCTCTTTTGGAAAGTCCGAGTGAGCTTGCGAACGGCTTAATTTTCTTGTTAGAAATTTTTTGCATTTAAAAACAGCATGATTATTGAAAGAAACATAAAAATAATTGTGGCGTTTTGCGCTTCTTTTTTGTATTTCTTTCTAATGCTATACCAATAAATGAAATTTACAATCACTAAAAACAACACCATGATAATATTTATATTTTTAAACATATTTTTTAAAGCTGGTGTTGTTAGATATATAACTGATCCATAGATAATTTACGCTATAAGCGCAGATAGAAGTATTTTAATTGTTTTTCTGCTTTCTTTTTCCATGCTTTTTCTGGTTTTAGTTCTAATAATTTTGGATGCGTGTTTATTCTATTTTGTATTTCTAACGCCTTGCTCAGCGGCAATTTAAAGTGGCACGTTTTTGCACAAGCAAAAAAAGTGACGCTTTAAATTATCCGCTGGAGCTATTTGTTATGTTTATATTTCTATTTTACCAACCATATATTTAGCTGCTTTACCAGATATGCAAACTCTATCATTTAAATAGATGCAATTTACTTCCCCGCCTCGAGTGGATACTTGCTTTGCAAACATTTCTTTTTACCTGTTTTTTAGACCAATAGGGTATAAGTTGTGTGAATGCCGAACCTGTTACTGGATCTTCATTGATTCCATATTTCGGCGCAAAAAATCTTGTAATAAAATCATATTGACTCCCCAGGGCTGTAATAGCCACACCCCTCAAGTCTAATTCAGAAAGCAACGATAGATTGGGCTTGGCTTTTAATATTTCTTCTTCATTTTTAAAGCTGAGTTATCCCCACGAATTTTTTAGTAACTCGTTGAAATTTTAGAAATTGATCGACTTTCATGGCGAACTATGATCAAATTAGTTCACCACAAAGCAATTTGGAGAACGCCATGAAAGCAACACAATTATTACATAAAAAATTATTATCTGCATGCCCTGATATGCATAAAATCAGATTAAAGGCACTCATTGACAGCGGTCTCGTGAATTTGTAAAGAGTTGGCCATTTGAAATTGTTTCGGCCAGATCACCTCAATGACTCCCAGATCAAGTCATGATCTGGGATTTGAATGACTTCCCTTTAACTTTCAATCTGATCTTTCATACGATAGCTTTTTCCTTCAATAACCACTGTCTGAGCATGATGCAGTAATCTATCCAGCAATGCTGAGGTCAATGTGCTGTCATTGTTAAAGATCTCTGGCCAGTCCTTAAAGGCACGATTGGTGGTGATCACCGTTGAGCCCACTTCATAACGACCAGAGATGATTTGAAACAGCATATCGGCTCCATTCTTATCAATGGGTAAGTAGCCCAGTTCATCTAAAATGAGGATTTCAGGTTTAATGTATTTGCGCATTTCCAGTTTCAAACGACCCGATTTCTGTGCCACAATGAGTGAGTTAATGGCATCCACCGTATTTGTAAACAAGACCCGTTTTCCATTGAGACAGGCATGATGACCTAAGGCGGTGGCCAGATGCGTTTTTCCTAAGCCAACGCCACCCAGTAAAATAATATTAGTGTGTTGCTTTAAAAACTGTAGCCGAAAGAGATCCTTGATCTGCAGTTGATTAATTTTCTTTGGCCAGTTCCAACTGAACTGCTGTAGTGTTTTCACAAATGGGAATCGAGCCGTTTTCACTTTACGTTCAATTGCTCTTTCCTGTCGCCTATTATTTTCCAACTCAATTAACTGAGTCAGGTAATTAACATGAGACCAACTGTCTTTATTAGCCTTTAAAGCCGTCTCTTCATAATGCTCGGCAATACCAGGCAACTTAAGGTATTTCAACTGTTCAAGTAGTCTTTCGACTTCTTTATCAGTGGGCATATCAAGCATCATTTGAATGGCTTCACTTTTCTTCTTTGTTTGATTGTTTTGTTTCAAACTGGATGGTTGAGTCATAAGTTGTTCCTTTGATTTCTTTAGGTTGATAAATATTGATGTCGGGTTTTTCTAACGTAATGTCGAGTAAGTCTTCACTGCGGGTTAAATGCAAAGCACCTGCTTCGGGTAATTTGTTGAGTCGCTGTTCCAATAAATTGGCCACATACTCACTACTGAAGGCTTCAAAGACAAAGGCATCCAGCATGGCTCGTTCAGTGGCTTCAATGCCATAGATTTCACTGAGGCCAACAATCTTTCGCACATGAACTTTAGGGTTTAAACGCTTCTGAGCCAGCTTTTGATAGTAATCACTGGCACGAGGTGACAGTGCAATAAAGCGTTGAAACAGTTTTTGATCTTCTGAACGTCTGCGCTGGGCTAGCAATTCTTTGGGATGGTCCGGATCTTCAAAATCACGATGGCGCTCAAAGCTGCGAATGTGTCGGGCAATGAGTTTTTCCTGATCATAAACACAAAGTCGCTCGGGATAGATTTTTAAGGTCAGAGACTGGCTGGCATATTCTGCGGGCACTGAATAGCGGTTAGAATCCAGACTGATGCGAAACAGTTTGGTCGAGCGGACGGTTTCAATCCGTGCAATGTCATATCGGTTAATGGGCAAAGAGCGCATGGCCTGCACATCTTCAGGCAAACAATCCACTGGCTTTTTTCGGGTTTCGCCATGGATGCGCACATTAGCAATGTCAGCCATCCAGATTTTAATGGCTGGATTCAAGATCTCAAACTGAGTCAACTCCAGGCCATTGAGGAAGTTTTTTTGACATAACCCACCCCGTTTTCAACCCGACCTTTTTCATTGCCCTTACGAACGCCACAGGCTTTAATTCTAAAATCATAATGATGTGCAAAGTCTAAGTATTTAGGGTTAAAAACAATATCTTCTCCTGCAGGGCGAGAGAGAACGCCCGTCTTCAAATTATCAATCATGACTTTTTCCGGCACGGCACCAAAGAACTCAAAAGCATGTTGATGACAGGCCAGAAAGTGTTCCATGCTTTGTGATAAAGTGAATTCTACGTACATCATTCTGGAATGGCATAACACCATCACAAAGAAGTTCAGCTTGCGAGTGGTTTCACCCACTTGAATGGTTTTGTACAGGCCCCAGTCAACCTGAGCAGCTTCACCTGGTGCAAAGGCTAAGGTTAAAAAAGCGGGCTTTCGTTTGGGTCGAACCTGATGAACATAACGTTTGACCACAGAGTAGCTCCCGTCATAACCCTCCTCCTGTACTCGTTGAAAGAGCTGAGTCGCCGTATAAGCATGCTTTTCCAGCAAACTGACAATATCATCCTTATAGGGATCGAGTTTGCTGTTTTGTGCTGCCGGTTTCCGTGGTCGATAATGTTTTTCCTGTAGCCAGCTCTCTACTGTGCGGTGATCTCAGATCCATCTTTTGTGCAATCTGACCTACGTTCAGCTTATCCTGTTGATACTGTTTCATACGGCACCAGGCTTCATAATCAATCATGATGGCCTCCAGCATTTAATTGTTTGAGTATTTGTTTTATGTGGACAGGTGAAGATGAGGTTTGTCTAACGGGGTCAGATTTGGCTGATGGGGATAAAGATAGGACTTGATACAAAGGATGTTTATAAGTGATTAGTTTGGCCTGTGAGTTCTGTTCGTGCCTGAGTGAACTTTAATGTCCCTATATTCAACTGTTTCATTAAGCTCGGTTGTGAGTAATAACTCAGCCCATTTTGATCGGCAACGGTAAGTAAAAATAAATAAAATGCCATTGATTCACAAGAGCAAGACTCAAAGTGGCCATCACGAACCAGGCGGTGATCGATCCAACTGAACTGAGAGGGATTTGACGTAATTGCCCTGGATTGGGCATAGGATGCTCGGTCATTGTTTTCTCCTTGTTTTAGGTGAGTGTTGAGTAAAAGATCCTCGCCTAATTCTCGCAGTTTCAGACCACTCTCGACTATGTCATCTTGTAACGTACTACCGATAAGATGTGCAATTAATCCTATTAAAACAGTGGGTTGAGACTTTAAGATCTCTTGTAACGCATTGGCGTTAAGATCGTCTGTTTTTCTCTTTTATATCAATCGCTTGCGTGATTAAGGTATCTTGTAACGGTAATGGGTTATCCAATGATTGTTGTACTATTTTCCAGTATTTTGGATTTTGGGAACGCCATTGCTGAACACCAGCAATTCTCGCTGAGATGAACAATTGAGTTGTAGTGGTGCTTACCAAGCAGAAATAAAAAAACTTTTCGCAGTAACTTTAGCAAAATTAAAAAAATCGAATAAAAAGCTTGCATTTTGAGAAACAAGAGATCAAACTCTTGTTTTTCAATTGGTTGAATGACTTCATGTTAAAAAATATTTCCCTTTTATATGCTTGGTACTGTGAATTTTGGCCTCTTTAAGTCAGCAAAAAAAACATTTAAGTTTTTCTGCCCTGAAACAGGCCATCTCACTGCACTTTCATGCAATCAAAGATAGCCGAGTACAAGGAAAGTGTGATTACAGTCAACATGATGTGCTTATGAGTGCTTTTGCCTGCATGTATTTTCAAGATCCCTCTTTAAGTGAATTTCAGAAACAGATGGAAGAGGAACAGAATCAAAATAATTTACGCACTCTTTTTAATGTTGAAAAAATTCCTAAAAATAGTCAACTAAGAGACATTTTGGATCTCATACCCTCTAAAACATTTGCACCTGCATTTAAAGATTTATTTGAACGACTCAGACGACATAAGCATCTTGAAGAGTATGCCATATTACCCAACACATTGCTTTGTGTTATTGATGGCACGCAATATTATTCCTCTAAGCAAATCCATTGTGACTGTTGTCTTCATAAAGAACATAGAACGGGTGAAATAACCTACAGTCATGCTGTTTTACAAGGTGCCATTATGCACCCCGATAAAAAACAAGTGCTCCCTGTCATGCCTGAAGCAATACAAAATACGGATGGTACAAAAAAACAGGATTGTGAAAGTAATGCAGCCAAACGTTTTATAGCCAATCTAAAAAAGCACATCCAAGACAAGGATTTATGATTTGTGGTGATGGTTTGATGTCACATCAACCTATGATAGAAGATATAATTGAAGAAATGATGCATTATTTATTGGTTGCCAAACCTGGTGATCACACATATTTATTTGAATGGCTTGAAGCATTTTCTGAACTCCCATCAATGGACTGGATTGACGAAAAAGGGCACCAACATCATTATCGATGGAAAAATAATGTCCCTTTACATGGCGAAAAAATGCCATTGAAGTTAACTTTTTGAATATACCCTCACCAATACCGCAGGGAAAATTATCTACCGAAATAGCTGGGTCACCGACATAAAGATCAGTGAACATAATATTCAAACAATGACCCAGGCGGGTCGATGTCGTTGGAAAATAGAAAACGAATGTTTCAACACATTAAAGAACCAAGGCTATCACATTGAGCATAATTATGGTCATGGGAAGAAGCACCTGAGCTTTAATATGTATCTGTTAACCTTGCTGGCTTTTTATTTCCATCAAATTTTTGAATTAACCGATGGGGCTTATCAAGCTTGTCGTAAAAAGTTTGGCTCTAAAAAATTAATGTGGGAAAAGTTCAGAGGGGTTATTACCTTTTTTGTGATGGACTCCTGGGAACATTTAATGGATTTTTTATTGTACAGAGACGATTATGAGGAGATGAGACCTGTAAAAATAAGAAAACAAACCTATTTTAGGGAAAATGCGTCGATTAAACGCAGCATCTCCCGTGCCTGCTATTTAGAAAGAAAGAACAAAAAAATTTTAAAAAGCATCAGGCAAACAAAAATGCTGTTTTCAGCTTAATTCATAAGAATAAGTTACTTCACCGAGTTTTGCTGGCTGAACACGCTGGACATTGACAGTGCCACAGAAGTAGTTTTTATTTTGAGGTTTTTGCAGCCATTTTTTTTGACTGGCGGCCTTACTGGCTTGTCGACACTCAGGTGCTGAGCAGAATTTCTGACGACCTTTAGAGCGGGGGTTGGGTTTGAAAAAAGTGTGGCAGTGCAAGCACTTGCAAGTTCCTGAACGTGGCATTGAGTATTTCCTCTACCTGAGATAGTTGAGGAAAAGCAAGAAAAAGTACAGCAAAGAAAAACGGAAGAAGAAGACAGAAGAAAATCCAAGTAGAACAAAAGATTTTTTTAAAAATTGGGAAGAAAAAGCAGAAGAAGAAATGACATTTTCAAATGGCCAAGATTAGGACACTTTCAGGAGACCCCTGACAGCACTCATCGCAGGTGTTAATTCAGCAATATCTGAGCATCAGGTAACAGTGACTGGCTTGGGCAGAAACTTGAGGGCTCATTCAAAAACGAAAACAAAGCATGATATCAAAAGAATGGACAGATTAATTGGCAATATACACCTGCACAATGAACGTAAAGATCTCTATCAGTATTTGACATTGCAATTGGTTGGTGAACAAAAGCACCCTGTTCTTATAGCTGATTGGTCGCCAATACCAGGTAGTGAAATTTTTCAACTACTCAGAATATCCATACCAATGGGTGGTCGTTCACTTACTATTTATGAAGAATGTTTCGAAGAAAAGAAATTGAATAATACTCAGGTTCATAATACTTTTCTGGATGAACTTGAAGCAATATTGCCAGAGGGTTGCCAACCCATTATCTTATCCGATGCAATTTTTAAAACACCCTGGTTTGAAACAATTGAAGCAAAGGGATGGTTTTGGGTTGGTCGAGTTCGGGGCAATGTACAGATCTCATTAGAGGGTGAAAAATTTGAAGGTTGTACTACTATAATGAAGCAAGCGACCACAACGCCAACAGGATTAGGTACGATCTTCTATAGCAAAAGCACAGCATTTCCTTGTGAGGGTACTTTATTTCATGGGACTGAAAAGGGAAAACATAAAAGAAAAAAACGTGGAGGAATTTCTCAAGATGCAAAGAGCCTTTACTATTCTAAAAAAGCAAAACAACCCTGGCTATTAGTTTCTCATTTACCTAAAGAAATCAACAAGCCAAAGAAAGTCGTTAGGCTGTATAAATTTCGCATGCAAATTGAAGAAGGTTTCAGAGATACAAAAAATCAACAGTATGGTATTGGTCTTGCACAAGCAAAATCTAAATCTGCAAAGCGATATAATAATTTATTATTAGTCGCAGCACTGACACAGTTTTTACTTTGGTGTATTGGCAAAGTTGCTGTGAATAAAAAATATCACTATGACTTACAAGCCAATACAATCAGGCATAGAACTGTGCTTTCTAACGTTTATATTGGGATTCAAATTATTCGAGATAAACGGTATAAAATTAAAAAGAAGGAAATTAAAATGGTTTTTGAAAATATTTCAAATTTTACGCAACAAGTTGTTGACATTTGTTAAAAAATTCGTGGGGATCCCTCAGTTTTTAAAGACCACAATATAGTCTTCTGATTTCAGGCTCTCAACAGGTTCTATTTCAAATGCCTTTATTATTTGTTCAGGTGTTGCACATATTTCTGGTTCTTGAGATGGGAAATTCATTTCCAGCCAGTCATTATTTTTTATAACTGTTAAATCTCCGCTTTTTGATGAAAATGAAATTGTATTTTCTTTGTAACTCAATATATTAAATATGACATATGCTGATGCTAGTGTTGCATGTCCGCACAGATTTACTTCATGAGCTGGTGTAAACCACCTTATTTCATAACCCGTATCAGTTGGGATAAAGTAAGCTGTTTCTGACAAATTATTTTCGACTGCTATTTTTTGCATTAGCTCATCAGGTAGCCACTCTTTTAATGGACATATTGCAGCGGGGTTCCCTTCAAATTGTTGATTTGCAAATGCATCAATTTGATATAGTGTTATTTTCATTTTTCACTCTTTTTTAACATAACGCTCATGCTAACCGGCCATTTATACAAAGTGCAGCGAAGCGAAACGGCGTATAAATGGTCGGGTTGAGCTACTTGTTAGCACTTTTTTGGTGAGCCACATACTCATCGAGTAATTGCCGAATTATTTTTTGATACTGCATGTGATGTTTTTTTGCAGTGTCTTTAAAATAAGCAACACTCTCCGAACTAAGTGAGATTGTGACTTTAGTGTTTTGTTGTTTGAGTGCAAGTTCTGCCGGTGATGGTAAAAAATCAGGTATTAGATTTAAATCACCGATTGGCTCGTTACTATATTGAATTGTTTTGTTCATAGATCTTTTTACCTTTGCGCCAATAACCTGCACCAAATATACGGATGCAACCAGACCGATAAGTAAACCTAACCGTAAGAATGCCACTGCCTTGTTCATTTAAGCCGAAACAATAATATCGTTTTTCAGCTTGGCTATGCTCCAAATCCTCAGCAATAACACGGTTTGTATCTAAGAAAGCATGTTGCGCCTCGTAGAATGTAACACCATGTTTTTGTTGATTATCTTGGTTTTTTGTTTCATTCCATTCGAAGTCCTGTTCACTCATAGAATAAATATAACACTGATATGGCTAAATAGCCATACTTTTGTTTTTATGGGTGCTAACGTTATAAATAACCGGCGACCAAAAACGCGTGGAGCGCGGCTTTTGGACGTCCGAATGAGCGACAAGCGAATGGTGTTAATTGCCTTGTTATGTGAGACCAAATATTTAACAACAGACTTTGCTCGCTTCAAATTTTAGTTTATTTGTTTTTGTTGCTTCTTTGTTTTTTGATTTTAAATTTACCACAACTGTCGATAAAAGAACTGAACAAATTGTGTTTTAAACTACTTAACTTCGGGTTTAGGTAAAACAAAGGTTATGCCTAACCCCCTTAATTTGATGACTTGGTAAGCTTTAAAAGAGCGGCATCATTAGCACGAAACTTAAATTTACCTTTTTATGCTTTTCTTTTTTAATTACACATAACGTCTTTAATAAGCGGATTCCAAAAAGAGAAGCGTAGCGCCTCTTTTTGGAAGTCCGAGTGAACTTGCGAACGGCTTAATTAACTTGTTATATGGTGATGCCATATTTAACCTTTTTAGTTTTCTTTACGCTTAACTCGCATTCTTTTGGTTTTAGAACTTAAAACTACCACCGTTTACACTTGACTTAAACCTTGTAAGTGGTGTTTTTAAACCTCTTTGCTTCACGCTACCGCCACGCCAAAAATAATTAGCGAAGGAGGTAATATATTTAGTTTTATTATAACTTTACAAGTGCAAATGGTTTTTGTTTTTAAATGATTTTAATTGCACTTATTGTTTTTTATTTTTTACATATAACGCTCTCATCAGTCGCTGACGAAAGTGGCGGGGCTTTTGCGTTTTATTGCAAAAGGCGCGACACTTTTGGCAGTCTGCTGGATGAGCTTGTTATAAGCCATTATTTTTTATTACTTTAACTATAATTGACTTATATTGTTTAAGTTCTTGTGCAGACAAGCTAGAAAAGAATTCGTCATCTGCTTTTTCTATAGCTACTATAGCTTTATTTATTGTATTAATTCCTTTTTTTGTAAACTCAATATTTAATGCTCTGGCATCCCTTTTTGATTTAACCCTAATTATTAAATTTTTGTTTTCAAGATTTTTCAATGACTTTGATACCGTCATTTTTTCTATTTTTGAGTGCTCGACAAGATGAGCTTGAGTTGTTTCTTCATTATGTTCTTCAAACCATTTTAATGAAGCCATAATTGCAAATTGAGTTTGGTTAATTTTAAATACACTCAAAATATTAGATAATTTATTCTGCCATAAAGATGTTATTTTCCATAATAAAAAACCAGCGCTATCGTCTGGTTTTTTATGTTTAAATACAGTTTTTTTATCCATCTTGTGCTTTTTTAATTAAACTGTTTGTTTGTTCTTCCATTCCATTGGCTACATCTTCTGCAACTATTTTTCTCCATATAAAGCCTAGATATCCTTCAACACTCATAGTTGTTTTAATTTCCAATTTATTGCCATGCTGTATAAACTCATGTTTACCGTACATTTTTGCCAGTGGAAATTTAGTTAGATCTGTAAATAACTTATTTTTCTATACTTCAATTAATTCTATTGATACTTCTGATACGCCTTTGGGCTTTAGAATAAAGGTATTACCTGCTTTAAATTCACCTTTAATTTTTGCATATTCAATATCATTTTGCCATGTGTTCCAGCTATTTATATCTGTCCATACTGTCCATATTTTTTCTACGCCTACATTCTCAACTGTTTGAGAGTAGGATTTGCTCCATTTATGATAATGAGCAAATATGCTGTATCCAATAATGATAACCAGCAGGGTCAGTAATACTATTTTCATTTTCAGCGTTCCATATTGTTAAAAACAAATATGGTAAACCAGTTTACTATATAGCGCAAGTTTTGGTTTATGGCTTATAACAAGTAATTGACACGCCCCTGTTTAATTAAAAAAAAATTTATCCTCTCACTCAAAAATAAGCTCAATAGTTTGTAACTCCTTTCAGGATAATAAACTATCAAACGTGATAAAAAGTTTATGACAAAAAAATACCATCAAGCAATAATTTAATTTACATCAATTATCGCAATCTGGAAAATGGCCGAAGTTTAGGGCTTGGGAATTATGATCGCAACAGTAAAGAATTATAAAGCCAGGACTGAGTTCGCACGCTCTAGGCTACCCAAATTATAAGATAGTGCTCGACCCTTCTTGCGTAGCAATTCCTGAGCAATGTGGGATAGTTTTCCGTTATAGCAATAGGTCAGAACAATATCTTCACCCAGCTTGCTTTGTACTTCGGGATCATTCAAAGTTTCCAGAGGTATATTAATCGCACCTTCAATATGTGATTCCGCATAATCTTCCTCATTGCGTACATCAACAATGGTTGCACCCATTCTCATTAAGCGTGACACATGCTCCGGCGTAATCGGCTTGGTTTCTGCACCACCCATTAAAGTGATGAGTTTTTCATAAGCCCAGGATAAGGCACAAAAATGATTGGTAAAAACAATCACTTGCATAAAGATAAGAATACCACCAAGAATATATGCCAGTTGCGCTTTACTACCCAGATGACTGATGGATAAAGTGACCTCAGAAAGAGGAATTTGCTGTGCTGTGGGGTCAAAAAGAAAAAGTAAAGCAATCGAGCCATTCATAAAGCCCGCGCCTAAGCAGGCTAAACGCCGTTGTAGCGGATTGGAAGGTAGTTTTTCTGCTTTAAAAATATGCCTGACAACATGGTTGTAAAATAGGTCAAAGGGGTGTTGGTCAGGAAAAAATGCGGCAATAAAACCCAGTGCTGCAACACTACTTAATAAATAGATATTGTGGGTAATGATTCCCAAGGTGCCAAGAACCATACATAGAAAGGGGGTGAAACGTAGCCCCATGGTTAAGTTGCTTAACTCACAGCGGGTAAAGCTTTGAAAGCCTTGTTGGAATAAATTTCTCTGGCCAAGACTCATCTGATGTTTTTTGTACACGGTGTATTACCTCGTTCAATAAACCACTCCCTTGGTCGTTGATTTCTTTTTAGTGTTACCCTTGATTGTAGCCTATTTTTTATTATATTAATGTCAGAATTATACCTACATTTAATAATTTTTTTAAAATTAGCGATTCTTATAGTGCTAGGTTAAAATACGGCCTCAATTCCAAGGGTATAAGATGAGCAACGAAGCAGAAAATAAGCAACAAAAACAGACCAATGCGGCCTATCCTGCGCCTCAACGGGTAAAATTTTCTAGCCATGAGCAACGATTACCCTGGTTGAGCACCTTGATGGATGCTTATTTGATCACCGATCAAGGTATCAGCGAGGCGATTAAACGTGAAGAAAAACAAGGCAAAAAACTGGCCTGCGCCCGTGGTTGTGCCACTTGCTGCCAGTCGCATGAAACCATCCCCGTTTATCCTTTAGAACTCATGGGCATGTCATGGTATGCCACTGAGGTCTTAGCGGGAGAATTACGCGAAGCACTTAAAACACAGTTGAGGAACTTGGAGACACTAAAATCCTGTCCGTTTTTAATTGACAGTGCCTGCTCAATACACGCTGTTCGCCCAATGGCCTGCCGCAGCTTTAATGTCTTTAACAAGCAATGTGAAGCCGGTGAAGATGCCTATTACACCCGTCGTGATGATGTGCTCACTCCGATTAAAAAATACTCTGATGATGCCTTTGATATCATGTTGCCGTTTTATGGGGTGAAAAATAAAACCGAGCGCCGTAAGATGATTAAAGCCGGAGGACAGCATCAGATGGCTAAAGTAATGCGTGAGCTAAACTGGTCTACTTTAGCCGATAAAATGGATATTTTTGAGAAAAATAAATAGCAAACCACTAAATCATAGTGGTGCTAACAATGACTTTTTCCTTAAACACATTATTTTTTTGACAAATGTCCGGCTTATCTGAAAAAATAGATATAACTTTTAATTGATATTGCCCTTCTGGAAAGCTTTCCCTAGTTGTTAGGGTAAAACCTGCCAGCTGTTTTTCCTCAATGACTTGATTGTTATGCACTATTGTTTCGCTTGTATTTATAAATGTCTGCGCATTAATTTTTCCAACTAATTCTGATGGAATCTTTAATAAAGTTAACATGGAAAAAGCACTATTATTGATACCTAAAAATTGATGCTCTCTATGATCAGCTGCATGGTTTTTTACACTGTCTTTTTCTAGATAACTTAACACATCAAAATTGTCATTATAAACACTGCTTAAATTCGCTAAAGAATATTCTGCGCCTATTTTTATCGACATAGTTTTCACCATCGAGCTTTTGACAATAATAATAGGTACTTCAGTATGATTCGGGTAAAACAAGTGTTCTACCTTCAGTGACATTGATTTTAACCCCAAGCCCAAATTAACATAAGTCATAAATTGTTTAATAATGCGTATAGGGCCTTCAATATAACCAACAGCATAGCCCTCTATTTCTGTTTCGTTAAATTCAATGGTGTTATGAAACAAGAGAAAGTTAATATCCACTTTACCCGTAAATTGAGCTTGCCTCATTACAGGCTGCCCTGCGAGAAACATTTTTTCCATTACTGCTACATGATCTTTTGAATAAATCATACTATAAACCGGTGACTTAATTCTTTGCTCAAAATGATCGTATTTCATATAATATTTTTTTGATTTATCCGATAAATGAGTCGCCTGATAGCTCACATAAATCCATCTTGGATGAATCGAACTTCCAAGCACTATTTTTAATTCCAGCACCTCTGAACTATTAATTTTTGTTGCTGCTTTCTGCTCTTTTTGCCCTGTATCTCGAGCCATAAAAACTAATTGATCATTACTATCAAAGATATTTTTCCCTGTTTTATCATCCACATCATAATTCTGCATTTCATGACGATTAGAATTAAGCACTGTTGTCCATACCCAATTATCATTTGCATCTTTTTGATCAATCTGAAAGGGAATAACTTTCGCTTTACCATTTTTAAATGCATACACACGAATACCTTTAATCTCTCTGCCTAACAAAGGCTCCATCTGTTCTCCCTTAATGACAATAGGTGAAAGCATATTGATATTTGAATGCATAGACCAGGCACTGTGCGAAATAATAAAAATGACCAGTACCAATATAAATTTATAATTTTTCATTTTTATATCCTTATAATAAATTATCATTTCGCCCTAATAATCAGCCTGACTATTGAGGCTCATTTTTAAAATGGCATAAAATTATTTTTTTTGTCTTAATTTGTTTATTACTATATGCTTCTGAAATATTGAAAACAATATGATAAAATGATACAAGTTAGTTCTCAATAAGTGAACAATAAGGCAATGCAATCATGTTGGATGATTTAAAGCGCATGGTAATTTTTACCCATGTTGTTGATACAGGGAGCTTTTCAGGAGCCGCTAAACGCTTAGGCGTAGCTAAATCTGCCATCAGCAAACACATTTCACTTTTGGAGCAGAGCACTGGCATACGCTTACTCAATCGTAATACCCGTAGTCTGAGTTTGACTGATATTGGTGAAGGCTATTACCAAAGTTGTATCAAGTTAGTAGAAGTAGTGGAAGAGGCACAAGGGCGGATTTCCTCTGCTCAGGAAGAACCACGGGGCAACCTGAAAATTTCCAGCCCATCCAGTTTTGGTATTGATCATGTCTCACCTTTACTGCATCAATTTTTACAACAGTATCCTTTATTGAATGCCGAACTATTATTAGATGATAATATGATTGATATGACAGAAGCGGGAATTGATGTTGCTATTCGTATTGGCTGGTTGCCTGATTCAAACTTAAGAGCGAAAAAAATAAAAGATTCGCCACGCTTATTGTGTGCATCACCCGAATACCTAAAAGGAAAAAAAATTCCTACCAGCCCTGCCGATTTAACTCAACTGGAATGGATAATCTTTACTCTTTTACCCACACCCTATCAATATGAATTGCTCAAAAAAAATCAGGCTAAGGCTCAAAATAAAACGATACATATTAAAGGTAGGATAAAAACCAATAATGCCAGTGCGGTGAGACGACTCATGCTTGAGGGAGCAGGTATTGCAGCATTATCTGATTTTCTTATTGAAGATGACCTTAATAAGGGTAATTTAGTACAATTACTGCCAGACTATAAATTATCTGATGTCGGTATCTATGCTGTTTATCAAAATCAACACCTGCAACAAGCCAAAATACGAACCTTTATCAACTATGTTGTTGATAAATTATAAGTAACATTAATTTTCCGCAAGCACTCTTAAAAAATCTTTAACCAGATACAATGGATGCCCTCCCATGCTGGTATTACAAAAGATGCTAATAATAATTGGTCGACCGTAAAAATCAGGATAATACACAGTCCAGGTATTAAAACCGGGGCCATTACCACCATGACCATAAGAACCACCATGCTCAGCTTCAGGGTCAATCATTAAACCAAAGCCATAGCTAGGTTTATTAAAATGTGGACTCGCATCATGCAGTGTCGAGGTTGCTTCCATCATTAAAGCCAGTGAGTTTTTATTCACTAATTGGCCATTAAATAGCGCGGCATAAAGTTGGTTTACCTCCTGGGTAGTTGACACAATCAAGCCTGTTTTACACCACCAGGGATCATACACATCCGTTATATTTTGCATACTAGCATCAGCACTGAGATCACGACTATAGCCATGAGTAAGCGATGTCACTTGAGCTGTTTTTTCTGAGCTCTTATTTGCAACTTTCTCTGCAACCCTCTCTGCAACATAGGTATTTTTCAAACCTATTTTTTGCACTATATATTCATCAATCACACTAGCAAAGGATTGCTTTGTCACAGCTTCAATCATCAATAGCAATAACATATAGCCGGTATTTGAGTATTGCCAGCCTTCACCTGGCTCAAAATCCAATTCTCCGCGACAGGTTAAATCAATGACCTTATCAAATGACCATGATTTTTCAGATTGATGTTTTGTTGCCGGAACATAAGCGGGCAAATCAGTATAGTTAGGAATACCACTGGTGTGATTAAGCAGGTGTTTTATATGGATGCTATCAGGCAGTCTTATGCCAGGACAAACAGTCTCTGACAGATATTTATTAATGGGATCGTTTAACTGAATAAGTGCTTTTTTAAACAATTGCATAACAACAATAGCAGTAAATGTTTTGGTAATGCTATAAATATAAAAACCCTGCTCGGGGGCTAATGACAAACGGGGGTTTAACTGGCTATAACCACTGGCTGAATTCCAATCTGTATACTTAGCATCATAAATACTGACGTTTGCGCCCAAACAAGGCGCAAAATACTGCCAATACTCTAAGGTTTTCTGGAGTTCCGCAGCATTTGGATGAGCCATGTTTTATTTTTTACCTTAGTCCCAATATTCGGTCTTAATGGGGTCGCCTAAGTCAGCATTAATCAAGCGCTGTCTAACTTCCAATAATTTTTCGATTAATGCCGGTTCTGCTGCTTCATAAGCCTGGGCATCAGGGACTCGGCGTACTACAACGCCTAATAGCTCAGTAATGGCGTTACCAATCGAGTTTTGGCTAATGGTAACGATTAATTTTCCCTGTTCATTTCGATAAATCAGCTGTTTGAAAGCCGGTTGCCAACGAATAGAATTGGCATATTTAGCATCATGTACACACAGATCACGGACTTTTTTAGCGCTGGCTAAGAAGTCATTATTAAATAAGAGTGTGTCTTCAATTTGATCGGGGAAGTAGGTTTTTGCCGGAATCGGTGCATTACGGGTTGAAACCTGGGTGAAGAAAGTGCGATAAAAATCCAGAAAGCCTTTTAGAATGAGATCATATTCTTTCCAGAATTGCGTGCTTTTGAGCATATCCACGCCACCCTGAATCTCCCAACTCGGCAAGCCCTGAGGATAACCCGTCAGGGATAATTGTGATGCCTTACCTTCAACCGGACGCAGTATTTGCAAATCCAATGACGCAAAGAAATTACGGTAAACATTGCGCATGTGCGCTTGAAACAGGCTGTTTTGACCACCATCGGTGAGATTGGGGTTTTTCGGATCGGCCATTTCGGCATTTCGCAATTGATCCATATTGAACACGATAAAATGATTGTGCAGCATACGAATGCTCGGCACACCCGGTGCAGTTAATGGCCAGGTTGCATCCAGACTCGCTTCACCCGCAAGTACTAGCGCATCTTCTGGATCGGGATATTTTTCCAGCATGTATTCAATCATGATCTGGTTCATGCGATTCCAGACACTTTTGGTCTGCTCCGGCAATTGTGTGCGACGTACCGGTCTACCGAGTGGATTGAGTATGCATTTGGAGGAATTAAAAATAATAGAGGCATCAAATTCATTGCTATGACCCAATGCTTTACGATACATCAATAAGTGTTCAGGATTACTGAGCAGACCATTATTCTGCGAGAGATCTTTCAGATTTTCGGTGCTATTAAAAAATTCATTGGGCTTCATGCCCTCAGGCACTTCTAGCGGAATGGGACGAAATGGGGTGATGATCTCTCTTGGGCCTGCCTTCATGTATTTTCCTTATCGGCTATGAATAAATAATGAGACAGACATATTACCATTCTCTTCTGTTTTATGTCTTGATTTTTATCATAAAACAGAGAATAGAATTTATAGGTTTTGGGCGTTCGAAAGTAGTGTTTCCATTCACAAGTGGCTAAGGTCTCGTGGCTTTGGGAGAAGTCCTTATTTATTTCCCAACTGCTTCACATCACCCTCAAGGTTTTTATTAATGACTTCTGAGAGGTGCGTGGGATCAAACTTAGGCACATAATCATCAGCACCAACATTTTTGCCCAGGTTTTGATTTGAATCTGCGGATAATGATGAATGCATAATAACCGGAATACCATCAAAACGGCTATCGGCTTTGATTTTTTTGGTCAAGACAAAACCATCCATTTCAGGCATTTCAACATCGGTTAAAATTAATTGAATGAAGCTCGATACTGGCTTCTGAGTGACCTCAGCCCGTTGGGCTATATCTTTGAGTTTGTTCCAAGCCTCCAGACCATTGTTGGCACTGACATGAGTAAAGCCCATGTGGTCTAGCGTACGTGAAATTTGTTTTCGAGCGACTAATGAATCATCGGCAAAAAAGATGGTGGCTTCACGTTTTTCCGCAGCGGCCACATCGTTAAACCATTGTTCTTTGGAGGTATCCTGTGCGGTATCGGCCAGCACTTTTTCAACATCCATAATCATCACAATACGATTGTCTTCAAGCTCTGTCACGGCTGTTACGACACCGCCCATTTGCTCAGAAAGCATTTCCGGCGGTGTTTTTACTTTGTTCCAGTCAAGACGCAGTATAGTATCTACCGAGTCTATCAAGTAGCCCTGCATCATATTGTTGTATTCTGTGACGATCATGATTTTGGGTGGCTCTTTTATTTGCAAACCACAGAATTTTGCCAAATTCACCACTGGAATCAGATGTCCTCGAAGGCTAATCATGCCCTCAACTGACGCGGGCATGTCCGGTGCCTGAGTAATTTCAGGTATAGACATCACTTCACGCACTTTGAACACATTGATACCAAAGACTTCTTCACGTCCCGTCTGCATATCTTCGCCCAAACTGAAAAGCAATAACTCCAGTCGGTTGGTTCCCGCTAAATTAGTTCGTTCATCAACAGATTTAATAAAATTAGTCATATTAAGCTCGGAAATTCTCTATTAAAAACACAGACAGGTATCATCTCTTAATCTCTAGTATCGGCAAATTGGAGAATATGTTTAATTCTTCCAATAAATTACTAGTGCTTTCGAAGTATAGTATAAAGATAGTATTTTTCCAGATAGGGCTACTTCTTTAGATTTTACTGTGACTTTTTTCTTTTAATAACTGATATATCAACGAAAGATCAAGGTTTTGCTCCAATGTATCAGCAAATAAATCAATACCCTGCTCCTGAAATGCCCGATAATCGTATTCTGTCTGTTTTTTTAGCCCTGCCCATGACAATAGGTGCTCACAAGCCTGAGGATGGTCAAAAATACCATGTAAATAAGTCACAATAATCTGTCCATCAGCAGAGCTTGTACCGTCAAACTTATTCTGAATTTGGATGAGCGCCGAGGCATCATCAATACCGATGGTTGTCCCGGCATGTATTTCATAGCCCGTTAATTTAACCGACGGCTCACTCTGAAAACAGCCTTCAACCTGTCGTAATTGTTTTTTTGCTTCCAGTGTCGTTTGATAGTCGAAATATCCCAGACCGTTACTACTGCCTGACTCGCCTTCCAAGCCCCGCGGATCATGAATCTCACTGCCCAACATCTGTAAACCGCCACAAATGCCCATAACTTTACCACCATAGCGCAAATGTCTGGCCAGCGCAGTTTCCCATCCATTGTCCCGTAACCACTGCAAATCAACACGGACACTTTTGGTGCCCGGTATAATGATTAGATCTGCTGCTGGGATTGTTTGACCGGCACGAATAAATAATAATTCGACTTGAGGATGCAGTCTTAGCGCATCAAAATCAGTATGATTAGCAATTCGCGATAAGACCGGCACAATTATTTTTAAAGAAGTAATTTTTAAAGAAGTAATTTTTTTGGCATCTAGCGATAGGCTTTTATCTATACCGGATTTATTTTCTTGATAGGCAATCGCATCTTCTGCTTCAATGTGTAAATTGTGCAGATAAGGTAGCACACCGAGCACTGGTGTTTGAGTTTGCTCTTCCAGCCATTGGTTTCCCGGCTCTAACAAAGACACATCACCACGAAACTTATTAATGATAAAACCTTTAATACGCTCTTGTTCAGAAGGCGATAGCAATTTTAAGGTACCATAAAGATGTGCAAAAACACCGCCCTTATCAATATCAGAAACCACAAAAACCGGGCAATCAACCGCCTCAGCAAAGCCCATATTGGCGATATCGTTTTCGCGTAGATTAATTTCTGCTGGACTGCCCGCACCTTCAACAAGAATCAAATCATATTGCTCACTCAAGCGCTGATACGATTCTAGTACATACTTCATCGCGTCTTTTTTAAACGCATGATAGCCACGTGCATCCATTTCTGTGACCGCCTGACCATGAATAATCACCTGCGCACCGGTATCAGAATTGGGCTTAAGTAAAATGGGATTCATGTCCGTATGTGGTTTGAGATGACAGGCCTGTGCCTGTACTGCCTGCGCACGACCGATTTCACCGCCGTCACTGGTGACCGCGCTATTGAGTGCCATATTTTGAGGTTTAAAGGGTACAACGCGAATGCCCTGACGATAAAATAGGCGACATAGGCCGGCCACTAATACGCTTTTGCCTGCATCAGAGGTGGTTCCCTGAATCATCAGTGTGACGGCCTGTTTCTTCTTGTTATGCATGTTAGAATAGGGTTTCGTTAACAAATAATTGTTTTTGCTTTAATAAAAAAGGTGAGTAATGCTTATTGTACTATTATGTGCCCTGCTTCTCGATTATTTCCTGGGTGAATTCAACAAATACCATCCATTGGTTGCATTTGGGCAACTCGCTGAGTGGCTGGAAGAAGGTTTGAATGAAGATTCTTTTGAAGCCAATGTAGAACTCAGTTCGGAATTTATTTTAGAGCCTGCTCATGAATGCACACCTTTTATGAAAAGAGATGCCCAGAAAAATCGTCTTAATGGTTTTCTGGCGGCCATGCTTTGCCTATTACCTGCAGGACTACTCGCATATTATCTCATCAGCGATAGCTTATTTGGCTACCTGCTGGAAATCATTATTTTATATTTTGCCATTGGCCTGAATAGCCTAAAACGTCATGCCCATGACATTTTATTACCTTTGGTTAGTCACCAACTAGAGCAAGCACGCCACTCTTTGTCCATGATTGTCAGCCGTGATACCCGTGACATGGATGAAGAAGGTATTTGCCGTGCCACCACAGAATCGGTGTTAGAAAATGGCAATGATGCAGTGTTTGCCACTATTTTCTGGTTTATTGTTGCTGGAGCACCGGGGGTGATCATTTTTCGCCTCACCAACACCCTGGATGCCATGTGGGGTTACAAAACTGAACGTTATAATGATTTTGGATTCTTTGTGGCAAAATTTGACGATGTTTTAAACTATGTCCCTTCTCGGCTGACGGCATTAAGCTATGCACTGATGGGCAATTGGAAAAATGCCATGCAGTGCTGGTCAAAACAAGGTTCACTCTGGGAAAGTCCCAATGCTGGCGTTGTCATGGCTGCAGGAGCAGGGGCCTTGGATGTGCAATTAGGCGGTGGCGATCACTATCATGGTGAATACAAATTACGCCCTGACTTAGGCTGTGGCACTCAAGCCACAGCGCAAACAATTAAAGAAGCCTGTGAGTTATTAGATCGCAGTACGATTATCTGGGTCATCGTTGTCGCTTTAGTCAGCATTCCAGGCTGGTTATAATTTATCTTTTGATTAAAAAACTTTACTTGATTACCCACAAAGCTCCGCCATATTTCGATAATTATACTATAATTATACTATAATTATACTATAATTAAAGTATAGATTATGTGTGGAGTAGAATGATGTCAAAAAATAAAATTCAGTTTCAAGAAGGTTATAGTTTATTTGAGCTTTTTAATGATTATGGCACTGACAAACAGTGCCGACAAGCCTTATTTAAATGGAAATTTCCTGATGGATTTGTTTGCCCAGAGTGTGGCAATAAGACTTATTGCACTCTAGAACATCGCCATCTTTATCAGTGCCACCATTGTCATCATCAGACATCAGCAACCTGTGGGACAATATTTGATAGTACCAAACTGCCTTTATCTAAGTGGTTTTTAGCGATTCATCTTATGACTCAATTGAAGACAGCGGTTTCAGCATTAGAATTAAAGAGACAGCTTAAGGTAAGCTACAATACAGCCTGGAGTATGAAACAAAAGATCATGCAGGTTATGAAAGAACGTGATGACAGTAAACCTTTATCAGGCATCATTCAAATTGATGATGCCTACTGGGGTGGTGAGCACAGAGGCGGCTCCAGAGGTCGTGGTTCAGAAAATAAAACACCGTTCGTTGCAGCCGTTTCTACTAATGAAGATGGACACCCGATTGCAATGAATTTAAATGTGCTTAAAGGGTTTAAATCCAGTGAAATAAAACGATGGGCACAAACTCATTTAACACCTGGAAGTACTGTTTACTCAGATGGGTTAAATTGTTTTCCTGCGGTTAAAGAAGCTGACTGTAAGCATGTTCCAATCGTCACGGGTGGTGGTGCGGCAAGTGTTGATAAAATTGAGTTTATCTGGGTTAACACTATGATAGGTAATATTAAAAACTCTATGAAGGGAAGCTATCATTCCATTAACTCAAAACATTTACCTCGGTATCTTGCTGAATTTTGTTATCGGTTTAATAGACGCTTTAACTTAAAAGACATGATGCCAAGGTTTTTATGCGTGGCGATGAAAACGCCACCTATGAATGGAAAGCTCCTAAAAATGGCGGAGCTTTATGGGTAATCAAGAAACTTTATGCTAAAAAACTGCAATTCTGCTGACGCACCTCCCAAAATTTCATCGCCAAAGCCTTCATCTCTAAAGCATGGTGGACGACTCAATCAGGCCGTTAAACAATATGCCTTAGAACACAATCAAGTAGAAAATAACGATAGTTGGCTGGACTTATCAACAGGTATTAACCCTAACGGCTGGCCTGTACCTACTCTCCCGGAAAACAGTTACAACCGATTGCCTGAAGATGATGATGGATTAGTTGAAACTGCCTGTGAATATTATCAGACCCAAAAAATTTTACCGGTTGCCGGTTCTCAGGAAGCAATTCAATTGTTACCCTTTATCTTTCAACACTATCAACTATTACCCGACCAAGCTAAAGTTGGCATTATCAGCCCTTGCTATGCCGAACATGAATTTCAATGGAGAAAAAATAATTTCACTATTGTCCACCTCAACACACAAAATATCACTCAGCACATAGATAACTTAGATGTTTTGCTGGTGATAAATCCCAACAATCCAACGGGCGAATTGATTAGCAAAAAAAACTTACAAAAATGGTTGCTAAAACTACGACAAAAAAATGCCTATCTCATCATTGATGAAGCCTTTATGGATAGCATCGCAGAACAAAGCTTGATCCAAAAAGAGAGTCCTGAAAATCTGATTGTCCTACGTTCGGTGGGTAAGTTTTTTGGGCTGGCTGGGGTTCGCTGTGGATTTGTGATTGCACCAGAAAAAATTCTAAACTTACTGCATTATCATCAAGGCCCCTGGTCTGTGAGTGGCCCGGCACGATGGGTAGTAAAGCATGCCTTAGCCGATCAATCATGGATAAAAAGCAATAAAAGCATGCTTGAACAGTCTGCTACTCGTCTGGAAAATACACTAAGAAAACACCTGACTAATGACCTAGCCACGTTTAATATTTCTGGTACTGTTTTATATCAAACGCTTTATATCGACACCGCAGAACAACTTTTTGAACAATTGTGTCAGCAAAAAATTCTCGTGCGCTTGTTAGATAAAAGCTGCCACTGTGATTCATGTCTATCACAATCTAAGCATCCTCACGCCACCCACCAAGGATTGCGTTTTGGCTTGCCTAAAAATCACCTACAATGGCAGCATTTAGAATCGGCATTAACAAATATCTTTTCTGCTCATTTTTAGACACACTACTAATATTTCCGAAATTTATTCCGGTATACTCAAGAAACCAATCATCAAATCGAGTATAAATTATGAGCATTGCCTTGCCAAAGCATTCTGTCATACTTTCTCTATTACTTATTTTTTTCATCACCCCGGTATACGCAATAGAATTCTGGGTAAGCAAAAATGGCAATGATAATAATAGCTGTACTTCTGAACAGACTGATGCCTGTTTAAGCATTCAAAAAGCCATTAGCTTAGCAAGAGCAGGGGACACCATAAACATTACCCCCGGCACCTACATAGAAAATTCTGCGAGCAGCCCCTTTGTCAGTAAATGTGTTTGGATGGATAGTACTTATGCTAGCCTCTGTCTGGAAACCAGTGGCACGCCTAATAATCCCATCATCATTCAAGCTGCTCCAGGGCGTTCTGGCGAAGTGATTTTAGATAGCCAATTAGAGCGTATTGGCATTCATACCATGACCTCTGACTATATTCACATCAAAGGCTTAACCATTAAAAACAACTATGTCATCGGTATTGCCTCATGGGGACAAGTACAAAATACGGTTGCGAATATAGATACACTCAGTATCGGTATCGTGATCGAAAATAATAAAATCATTAATACCGGCGGCCCCTATGGGATGAACATGTCGGGCATTGGCATGTGGGGTTCTAAAGATTGGGTGGTTAAAAACAACCTCATCGACACAGCTTATACGATTGACAGTACTCGTGGTGCGGCCGGCATACAGGCTTATGGTACTATCAATGCGCTGATAGAACATAATGAAATAAAAAATGTCAGTAATGGCATATTCTGGAAAGATCATTTTATTAAAGATCTTGCCACCCGCTCACCCTGGTTTGAATCAGAAATTCGCTACAACAAAATTAAAGCTGATGTTTATGGTGTGCTCATTGGAATACGCGGTGCTAAAAGTCCCGAAGCAGGCGAGAATTATATACATCATAATATTATTTATGGTTTTGGTAATAGTGGTGCTGGCATAAGATCAAATATGGCGGGTGCATTTGCTGTCAGCGCTCCAATACGCATCGAGCATAATTTAATTGATGGTGGCGATAGCCTTTCTGACGCCATCTCACTGGATGCAAATTCCCAGGTTACTTTTCTGGGGAACATCCTTATCCGTTCTAAAACAGATATCGCATTAATTCGCTACTCGGATACTAAAGTCGTCAAATTAACCTCATCCGATTACAATATTTTTGACGCATCTTTTCATCTAGCGGCTGACCGATACAGTAAGGGAAATTCAAAAGACTATTCAACGCTCTCCGATTGGCAAGCTGCAACTTCAAGTGACGCCCTGACAGTCGCAGTTAATCAGCCTGATCAAAATAGCATTATTGCAACGCATTCAGGACTCTTTGCCCAGTTAGATGATACCGACTATCGCTATAAAACTAATTCATTGGCCAATAACTTCATGCCCAATAATGACAATGCCGGCCCTTACCAACTAAGTAATGAAGTTATTGGTCGAATTGTGGCAGCACCTATAGAAACTAATACTATTAATCTGCTTCAAAAAGCAGCGGTTTTGCAAATAATATTGAATAAAAGACGAGTAGAAAAAAAATAAGTTACTGCGCCACTGCAGCCCTCTCTCTTAAGAAGTCTTGTGCTGACATGCGCTGCCCACCCTTTGTTCGTACCGATACTTCTGCCCCACGTCGTTCTCTACCACTACTACCACGAATGATAATGAAAATATGGTAAGCTTCATCTCTACTACGAAATGCCGAAATTAATCTATTCGCGTTTTGATCGACCCAGTTGCGCCTGATACTGGGATCATTAAACAAATCTTGCAGGAATTCAGCCTCCGCTTGAATCCCCATAGGATGAACGCGATTCCATTCTGCCCCCACATCTGCCATGCCTAGACGACGGTTATAATTCCTTACATTAAAACGCTCCGTTAAAAAATGGATCATAAGCGATTGAAAGCCAATATCATCACTGGCCATTAAATCATCCAGATCCACATAGCCCAATTGCAGGCTATCGATTAATAGTGGACCGCCTGCAACATAACCTACACCAGAAATAAGTCGCATAGGTACAATATCTTCTTGATCAATAAAACCCTGAATCCTGCGATCAAACGGGCTGAGTGCATCGACATTAACAATATTATAACGAAGTACTCCAGCATCAAGTCGATATTCCATTCCAGAGGATAGGCCATTCATTCGATCAATAATTTCCTGCCGCCGTTCAAAAGCAGATGCTTCCCCTCGCCCCGGTGGACGCATTTGAATTTCCCTTTGCAAGCTAGGCATATTCCCTGTCTGACTTGATTGTGTTCTGCCTGTTTGCTGTAATACATGTGTTAACTCATGTGCAGTTAAAGTACTTCTATTAGCGGCTTTACCCACCCCAAAATAAATATCTTGTTGATGGGTAAACGCCTGAGCATTGAGGACATGATTTAATTGTGCAGCCCCTGGATCAGTATGAACACGCACTTGAGAGAAATCAGCACCAAAGCGTGGTTCCATATAATGACGTACGTTATCCGGTAGTGGACGACCGGTACTATTACGATTCAACACACCTGTTAACGGTGTATATGAGCGACTCATTTTTTTCTGAAGCGTTTGGTTTTTTTCTGATGAATTACGATCTAATGCATTATTAATTGAACTGCTCGAAGGCTTGAAATATTCTTGCCCCATCACCATAGAAGCGGTGCGATCAGCCTCTTGCTCATACTTATCATTAGGGGTGTTTACTTTCAGTTTTGTTTGTATACTGCCAAGCCTGTATTGCGTATGCAGAATGTGATCAACTGCTCGAGCCTGGCCTTTGATTTTACGCTTTGTAGGGGAAAATATTGCTGATTGTGTGTCTTTTACTTTGTGAGCGAAACTATACATAATCAATTTCCTTGCAATGATGCCTTGTTGTGTATCTTCCTATTATTAGTGTAGCTCAAATTAAGACTTTAGCCCAAGGCATATTAAAGAATTTCTGGTGACATTAAACCAAATCCCTTGCGTCACGTCATGAATTATATTTTTTCTAATCAGTGTACCTTTTATACCTGCTGATTTTTTATTATAAACGACGACTTAGGCCAGCGATACGAGCAAAGGTATAGGAAACGCTTAATCCGAGACCAGCTCCAATGAAGAAAAACCACACATATTCTTGCACCGTATAGTCATCACGAAAACCAACTATTGCACTCAAAGCAAAAATGACCACAGCACTTCCTAAAAGCATCCCTGACAAAGATAATGAGGTTAAACTCAAACACTTAAATTGCATAAGAATAAAATAGATCGGCATGCCCAATATTGCTGTGACTGCATAGCTGACAGGTATAGCAAAATAAAAGAACATTAAGGCAATCATATAAAAATCTTTGAAACTATTTATTTGTTCTGAACCGCCTAGAATCAAAGAGCCTATAAAATACACTATTGGTGCTACAAGCGGAGCAATAAAAAATGCTTTAATGGGCTTTATAATTTTCTGCATAATAATTTTTCAGATACTGTTCTCAAATGTTAATTTTACCCACCTCGACGCCATTGATGGAATTTTTCTAACCAGCCCAATATTTTTTCTGGCTTATGTGCCTGCTTCCATTGACCAGCCACATATTTATTGGCCTCTGCCAGTGTGGGGTAAATGTGAATGGTTGATAATATTTTATTCAGGCCAATACCATGACGCATGGCAGATACATATTCAGCAATTAAATCACCGGCATGTTCACCAACAATAGTAACCCCCAAAATTTTATCTTTACCGGGAACGGTTAATACTTTTATAAAACCATGGGCTTCTTCATCTGCAATTGCACGATCCAGATCATCAATTTCAAATTGACTGAGTTCATAAGCAATGTTTTGCTCTTTTGCTTCCAGTTCATTTAAGCCTACACGTGCCACTTCAGGATCGGTAAAGGTTGCCCAGGGGATCACTGAATAATCTGCCTTAAAGGCTTTAAAACCACGAAACAAACTGTTCACTGAGGCATACCAAGCCTGATGTGCCGCCGTATGGGTAAACTGATAGGGGCCTGCGACATCGCCGCAGGCATAGATATTAGGGAATTTTGTTTGTAAATATTCATTAACAGCAATTGTACCTTGTTTGGCTAATGGTATATCCAACACTTCTAAGCCAAAACCTGTTACGTTAGCTTTACGTCCTAACGCAATGAGCAGCTGATCAAAAACAATACTCACTTCCAGGCTATTTTTATCTGTACAAATCAGGGTCTTTTGGCCATCAATCAGTTCAAAGCGCTGTGCCTGATGTTGTAGGCGCAAATCAACCCCTTCTTGCTTAAATCGTGCTTGAACAATCTCCGATACTTCTGGATCTTCACGCTTCATTAAACGACTATTGCGTTCTACCTGTATGACTTGACTGCCCAAGCGGGCAAAGCTCTGTGCCAGCTCACAGCCAATAGGCCCGCCACCGAGAATTAAAAAACGCTTGGGCAACGCTTCTAAGTCCCACAAATTATCTGAAGTCAAATAGCCGACCTCATCCAAGCCTGGTAATGCAGGGACAAAGGGACGCGCACCGGTGGCTATTACAATGTTCTTTGTTGATAGCGTATGGCCATTAATTTCAACACTAAAAGGCGAGGTGATTTTGGCCTCACCCTGCAGGCATTCAACGCCTAGCTTTGAGTAACGTTCGACGGAGTCATGGGGTTCAACCAGGCTAATGACTCGACGCACCCGTTGCATAATATCTTTAAAGTCAAAGTCTGTTTCACTCGCCTTAAAACCAAATTCTTGGGCCCTTGAAACATGGGATTTGAATTTTGCCGAGCGAATTAATGCCTTTGAAGGCACGCAACCGGTGTTGAGACAATCGCCACCCATTTTATTTTTTTCTATCAAGGTCACTTTAGCTTTCACAGCAGCGGCAATATAGGAAGTAACCAAACCGGCTGCACCGGCACCAATAACAATCAAATTCCGATCAAAAGTTTTAGGTTTGCTATAGCCTTTATAAACCTGATTTGCCTTAATAATATTTAATATTTTTTTGGCTAATAAAGGAAAAATACCTAATAGTGTGAAGGAAATGATTAAGGGCAAAGATAAAATCCCTGATGCCGATTCCAACTGCCCTAATTGAGTGCCGGCATTGATATAAACAGCAGTCCCAGCTAACATCCCTAACTGACTCACCCAATAAAATGTGCGGGTTTTTATCGGTGTTAATGCCATTACAAGGTTGATCATAAAAAAAGGAAAGGCTGGAACCAGTCTCAGGGTAAAAAGGTAGAATGCACCTTCCTTTTCAATCCCTTCATTGATTCGTTGCAGGTGCTTGCCAAAACGATTTTGTACACTATCTCGCAATAAAAAGCGCGCCACCAAAAATGCCAGTGTTGCACCAATGCTACTGGCAAAAGAAATTAAAATTAAACCCCAGGTAAAGCCAAACACTGCACCACCCATCAAAGTCAGTAGCGTTGCCCCCGGTACAGAAAGTGCCACAGATACAATATAGATGACAAAAAAGCTCATTGAAACTAACCAGGGATTTTGCTGATAGTAGTCATTAAATTGCAATTGATTGGCTTTTAAGTAAGAAAAACTTAAATATTGGGATAAATCAAAGGCAAAAAAGGCGCTTATCGCAATGGCCACCAGACTTAGAACAAGTATTTTTTGATAGTTGTTTTTATTTGTAGACATGCTTTTTGTAGACATAGAGTGCCTTTTATTTATAGGTTAATTTCTCTAAGAAATTTTAATCACTATTATGTTCAATAAATAGCCGTATTACTACAGATAAGCCTTCGGTTATTACTTAACTTAGCTTCTCCTTATAAAGAACTAGCGATTAATTGACATCCATCAAGAAATACATTGAATAAAATCGACAAAACACTCCTATTTATTGTATAAGTAGATATGTTATATGAGTTGTATAGGTATAGATGTTAGATAGTGCCCACCCTACCGGTCAAAATTATCAAATAATTCTAGAATAAACGGATGGACACTAGATAGGTAGAATAATAGTAGCGAAATCACATAATCAAACAGGAATGAATCATGTTTAGCTGGTTTTTAAAATTACTTGGCATCGAAGAAGACAGACCAAGCGCACCGAATAATGCTTATCTACAAGCTACCAAAAAAAATGACACGGCATCAAGTGAGTTGACTCAATCGAAATCGGAAGTTGAAGTAGAAACAAAAGCTGAAATAGCACCAGAAATACAGCCGTCAGTTGCTACACCTGAGCAACAAGCATCCCCCGAAGCAGAAGTTCGAAAAGAAGACACCGTAAAATCACCTGAACCAGATGATAAAGTAGCAACGCCTGAACTCAAGTCTTTAGCGGATGAATATCCAACTTTAAAAACAAATTATATCAAAATACTAGAGGAAGCAGGCCTCACCAATAAGGCTGCAATTAGTGTCGCTAGCGATAAGGACCTATTAGCCTTAAAAGGCATAGGCAAGGCTAGCTTAAAGATATTACGCGGTTAGAAATATTACGCAGTTAAAAATATTGCACAGCTAAAATCAGCCTTTTCTAATCAACTTCGACCATTTTTTCGGTCCACTCAGGTGGACTGAATCACCCCGCACATCAACACCAACCGTCACTGGCATGTCTTTCACTTCAAATTCATAAATGGCTTCCATACCCAGTTCTTTATAGGCAATCACCGTTGATTTTTCTATCGCCTTAGCAATTAAATACGCTGCACCACCCACGGCAATTAAATATACCGCGCGATGTTTTTTAATGGCTTCAATGGCAATAGGACCTCGCTCTGCCTTACCGATCATGCCAATTAAACCGGTCTCAGCTAACATAGTTTTTGTGTATTTATCCATACGAGTCGCCGTTGTAGGCCCTGCGGGACCAACGGATTCACCTGCGATAGGATCAACGGGGCCGACATAATAAATAAAGCGATTTTTAAAATTCACCCCCTCTGGCAGTGACTCACCTTTGGCCAGCGTATCGACAATGCGTTTATGAGCTGCATCTCGCCCGGTGAGCAATTTGCCATTAAGCAATAATTGCTCGCCTGTCTTCCAATTTTGTACGTCTTCATGGGTCAAGGAATCTAAATCCACCCGCCGTGCCGTGGGTGAAGCAGTCCAGGTCACTGCAGGCCAATCTTCCAGAGCAGGAGGGGTAAATACGGCAGGACCGGAGCCATCTAAAACGAAATGGGTATGTCGGGTCGCGGCACAATTGGGAATAATGGCCACCGGTAATGACGCAGCATGGGTTGGATAATCCAGCACTTTGACATCAACAACCGTTGTTAGCCCGCCTAAGCCCTGTGCACCAACCCCAAGAGCATTAATTTTTTCATATAATTCCAGGCGTAATTGTTCCGGACGACTGAGTTCAGCACCATTTTGAGATCGCTGTATTAATTCTTGAATGTTGACCGGTTCTAAAAGTGATTCTTTAGCCAGTAGCATGGCTTTTTCTGGTGTACCGCCAATTCCTACACCCATAATCCCCGGCGGACACCAGCCTGCGCCCATCTCGCTCACCGACTTGATGATCCATTCAACCAGATCATCACTGGGATTCAAGGCGGCAAATTTGGCCTTGTTTTCGGAGCCGCCACCCTTGGCAGCCAGTTTTACGCTGACCTTGTCGCCTGGCACGATGCGTGTATGAATAACTGCCGGGGTATTATCTTTGGTGTTAATGCGCGCCCCCGCAGGATCGGATAACACCGAAGCACGTAAAACATTATCAGGATGTGTATAAGCGCGGCGAACGCCTTCATTGATCATCTCATCCAAACTCATATTGGCATCCCATTGCACCTGCATACCAATATCTAAAAACACCACCGCAATGCCCGTGTCCTGACAAATGGGGCGATGCCCTTCAGCACAGAGACGGGAATTATATAAAATCTGGGCAATGGCATCTTTGGCTGCTTTTGACTGTTCCATGTCATAGGCTGCACCTAATGCCTGAATATAATCTTTGGGGTGATAATAAGAGATAAATTGAAAGGCATCAGCAATGCTTTGGATAAGATCGTCTTGTTTGATGGTCGTCATGATGATTCTGTTCCCCACGGTGTTGAGCTAATATGATCATAGCATAATGTGATCAATAAATTCAGTTAGGTAATTTTTTTATAAACAGCTATAGTTATAGCAACGTGTTCCTAAATAATAAGAAAAATAGAGAAAATAAGGATATTTGTGTCTGAACAACACTTACAAATCATTCATGATTATGTGGATAAAATGCCTAGTTTATCCACCACCGTCACCAAAGTGCTGGAAGTTTGTGATCAGCCTAATGTCTCGGCCAATGATCTGAATAAAATCATTTCCCTCGATCCGATATTAACGGGCAATGTCCTCAAGCTGATTAATTCCGCCTATTATGCCTTACCCAATCAAATTACCTCTCTAACCCGTGCGATCATTGTTTTAGGGCTCAATACAGTAAAAAATCTGGCACTGAGTACCGCTGTTTTAGGCACCATGAAAGAAAGTAATCAGTCCAGTTTTTCTATGGATGACTTTTGGATGCACTCAATTTGTGTCGGGGTTGCCGCCAAGGCCATTGCAGTGGAACTAAAAGTACCTGCCAATCAACGTGAAGAGTATTTTCTGGCAGGCTTATTACATGATTTGGGTAAAATACCCATGGCGCATTGTTTTAGTGATGAATATGACTGCTGTCTGGCAAGTGCCTATGAGCAACAAATACCTCTGTATGAAGCGGAAACAGCCATTTTCAGTTCTAACCACCAACACTTTGGCAGTATTATTGCCGGCAAATGGAAGTTAGGCGATAGTATTGTCGAAACCATGAAATACCACCACCAACCGGAAAAATCAGACCAAGCTCACAGGCTGTTAATTTCCAGTGTGGCAATTGCTGATCTTTATGCTAATATTTTTAGCATTGGCTCTGCTGGCAATCACTTTGAGTCAGAAGAACAAATTGCCTTACTTTTTGAGCAAAATCCGCTATCATGGGAGACTTTAGTGTCATTACATGAGACTATTCAAGAAGCAATTGAAAAAGCATCTATTTTTCTTAAACTGGCTTAACATTAATTAAGAAAACAGTTAAAACAACAATTAAAATAACTGTTAAAATACAGAATATAAAAAGCTCAGGCTTATAGGGTACATAAGTTCAAGGTCTAAATGTGAAAATGTTAATAAAGTTCTGGGGTGTCAGGGGTTCAATCCCTTGCCCCGGAAGCTCTACCGTAAAATATGGGGGAAATACTCCCTGCCTTGAGATCTTCTTCCCTGAAGTGAATAGACTGATCATCATTGATGCTGGTTCAGGCCTTAGAGAACTGGGCAATGAGCTCATGAACCGTCCACCACCCGTAGAAGCACACCTATTTTTGACCCACACCCACTGGGATCACATTATGGGTTTTCCTTTTTTTGTGCCTGCCTATATCCCCGGCACCCATATTCGTGTTTATGGTCCGGTAACTTACGAAGAAGATACCTTAGAAAAAGTCGTGGGTGGGCAAATGACCTATCGTTATTTTCCCATTCGTGAAGCAGAGCTGGCAGCCAATATTCAATATTTCAGCCTCAAAGAAGAAGAAATTGATTTAGGTGATGGTATCATCATTAAAACCAAATACTTGAACCATCCAGTATTATGCTTGGGCTATCGCATTGAGTATCAGGGCAAAGTCTTTTGTACCGCCTATGATACCGAAGTTTTCCGTAATGTATTCATCACCGATCCCGATGATCCGGACTATGATGAAGAAATGGCCAGAGAAGGTGACTTGGTTGCCAACGAACAAAATGCTATGATTGAACAATTCTACGAAGGTGCCGATCTGTTAGTACATGACAGCCAATACACTCAAGAAGAATATGAACAAAAATACACCGGCTGGGGACATGGTTATGTCGAATATGTTTGTCAGGCGGCTCAACAAAAACAAGTCAAAAAACTGGCCTTATTTCACCACGATCCACTTCGTACCGATGAACAATTGGACGAATTAACAGAAAAATTCTGTAATAAGGAACATTGTGGTGATATGGAAGCGTTTTTTGCCAAAGAAGGTATGGTTATCGAACTATGATTAAGACTTATCCAGAAGATTTATTTGATGAAATTAAACTATTGTCCAAATTCCCTGAAGAATCACACATAGAAGGTTTAAAAATTCATCACGACGCTGACCCAATATTAGTGAAGTCCGCACAATCACTTTTTAACAAGGGTATTATCACCCAATTAGATGGTGGCTATCTAACCGATAGCGGTCGTGAAATGGTCGAACACTTGCATACGGTACTAGATACCATAAACCAGCAAGCCTAAGCACATCAATCATTAGCAGAGCCTTCAGCTATTAAGAGCCTTCAGCGTATTAAGAGCCTTCAGCCATTAAAAAGCCTTCAGCTCTGCCAGTGATTCACTACCACTCAATGCCTTCCTGTGCTTTAATGCCTTGATTAAAGGCATGTTTCACCGGATTGATCTCACTCACTGTATCGGCTAATTCAATGAGCTCTTTGGCTGCTGCTCGCCCGGTAATAATGACATTTTGTATCTTGGGACGATTGTTAATGGCCGTCACCAATTCAGCAATATCAAGATACTTATATTTGAACATATAGGTAATTTCATCCAGCACAATCAAATGACAATTCGGATCACTGAATAATGGCTTGATCTGTTGCCAGACATCAAGCGCCGCCTGTTTATCCTGCTCAAAATTCTGCGTATTCCAAGTGAAGCCCGTATCCATGGTATAGCTCACTAAATTCTGAGTGCCTGCAAAAAATCGCGTTTCACCGCAATCCCACTGCCCCTTAATAAATTGCACCAGAGCACATTGGTGACCATGCCCTAAACTTCTGAGCAAAGTGCCCAATGCCGAGGTGGTTTTCCCCTTGCCATTGCCAGTGATCACTATCACCACACCCTGCTCAATGGTGGCTTTCTCAATTTTGGCATCCACCACTTTTTTATGCCGCTTCATGCGCTCATTATGGCGCTGTGCTTTTTCTTCGCTCATTTCTCTCTCAACTTCATTAAATCCGGAGTATTCCGTTAGCCTAATTGCGCTTATAATAGGCTTTTGAATGATATTTCTCAATCGCTAAATGTTAAGGCAGTGTGAGTAGACCCATGACACTTGGAAATGCCTTGCTGCGCCCTGAAAGAAGTGCCCTTGGGGTGCATTTCCAAGTGTCATGGGTATATATTTGCAGTATACTGATTTTTAGTCAATTAAGTGGTCGCAAGGTGAGGTTTATGAGTAAGGCTTTAGTCGTTTTGTCCGGTGGCCAGGATTCCACCACCTGTCTGTATTGGGCTATTAAAGAATTTGGTCGGGAAAATGTCAGCAGTCTCAGCTTTGACTACGGACAACGCCATAAAATTGAATTAGATGCCGCCAAAAAAGTGGCTGAAATTGCCGCCATTGCCCATACCATTCTACCCATTGATACGTTTGCAGCACTGGGTGGTAATGCTCTAACCGATAGCATTGAGGTGGCAGATGAAGCAACAGAAAGCAACGATTCAGACAAAACTACGCTACCCAATACTTTTGTCCCTGGCCGTAATCTAATATTTCTCACCTTTGCCGCTGCTTATGCCTATCAGCGTTCCATCGAGCATTTGATCACCGGTGTGGCACAAACGGATTATAGTGGCTATCCGGATTGTCGGGAGAACACTCTCAGCTCTTTGGAACACACCTTGCGACTGGGTATGGAATACAATATTACCATCCATACACCACTGATGAACCTGAATAAATCCGATACGGTGCTCTTAGCTGAAAAATTGGGAGCAATGGATGCTATGGCCTATACCCATACCTGTTATAATGGCGAACAACCACCCTGCGGTCACTGTCAGGCCTGTTTATTACGCGCCAAAGGTTTTGCCGAAGCAAAACGCACTGATCCGCTCATTGAGCGTTGCCAATATTTTAGCAACTAGCATTTAAACCATTAAGACTAAGACCAAGTTATGAGCGAGCAAATTTTTTATCTGGCCACCGTCCCCTTTGAAGCCGCCTGTCAGATAGACATACTACCCGAAGCACACCCTGCAGCCCAATTACATGGCCATAGTTATACCGCATCTGTGCGCGTTCCTATCAGCGCCACTCAAAGCATTGATGAACCGGTGAGCTTTCTCAAAGCCCATTTACAAAATACCATTGAACCGCTTAACTATACTTTTTTAAACCAGCAATTAGACATCCCCACCGATGAAAAT
This sequence comes from sulfur-oxidizing endosymbiont of Gigantopelta aegis, assembly GCF_016097415.1. NCBI lineage: Bacteria > sulfur-oxidizing endosymbiont of Gigantopelta aegis. Next base: position 153,135 of record NZ_JAEHGE010000003.1, read on the forward strand.
CTAGCGCGTTGGATTCATAACAAAACCGACTTGCAAGGCATTGATCGCGTTGCCATCCAAAGCACTCATGATTGCGGTGTGGATCTGGATAATCAGGGTCATGCCCATATCTGGAAACGTTTTCGTTTTGAGGCCGCACACCAATTGCCCAATGTACCCAAAGGCCATCCCTGTGGCAATATGCATGGCCATGGCTTTGAGGTAATTTTACATGCCAATCAAGATCTCAATAACAGCGCAACCTCTAAGGCTTCAGCTGCCAACGCTTCACCGTCAGAAACAGAAAACATCGCTGACATGGGGGTGGATTTTGCGCAAATTGATCACTTCTGGCAAACATTACATCAACAACTAGACTATACCTGTCTGAATGATATTCCCGGTCTGGAAAATCCCACCTCAGAAGTTTTGGCCCGTTGGATATGGCAACAACTAAAACCTGATTTTGAACAATTATCCTGGGTAACAGTCTATGAAACCCATACTTCCGGCTGTCACTATAATGGCGACCATTACCGCATCTGGAAAGAACAACGCTTTGAAAGCGCCTTGAGGCTCAAGTGTGTTCCAGAAAATGACAAACGCAGGCAATTACATGGTCATAGCTATCTGATTCGTCTACATTTGACCGCCCCCTTGGATGAAGTGATGGGCTGGACAGTGGATTATGGTGATGTGAAAAGTTTATTTAAACCTATTTATAAACAATTGGATCATCATCAACTGGATTTATTGGATGGCATTGAAGATGCTGATGTCACTAGTTTGCTCTACTGGATAAAAGCACAAATGGCAGATAGCTTACCCCAACTGGATCGTATCGACTTATTTGAAACACCCGGCTGTGGAGCAATCCTATATTGGGGCGAAGAAGGCCCGGCATTGCCTGATTAAAATAAACAAGGTGCTTCACAATATTACCTATTGATAAGCATAAAATTGTAGGGTGGGCATGGCTTTATCTGCCCACGCGGAGGAATACTTATAAGCTTGTAAGTCTGTCCTGCGTGGGCACAAAAGACGTGCCCACCCTACGCTCTGAATGCAAGTTACTAGAATTTTACCAGTACGCAATAATATGAAGAAGCATAAAAACATTGAGCGATTATATAGATAAAACAACATGAGCTATTCCGTCAAAGAACTTTTTTACACCTTGCAAGGCGAAGGCGCTCAAACAGGGCGTGCCTCAGTATTTTGCCGCTTCACAGGTTGCAATTTATGGAGCGGCTTAGAAAAAGATCGTCATAAAACCGTTTGTCCTTTTTGCGATACTGATTTTGTCGGTACAGATGGCGAGGGCGGTGGAAAATTTGCGAATGCTCAAGTACTGGCTGAGCGTATTATTCAAACTTGGACTAATACTAACAATGGGGGAACAAATCATCCCTCACGTATCAAGCCCTATGTAGTCTTCACCGGCGGTGAACCCTTGTTACAACTGGATGAAGCCTTAATCCACCACCTGCATGAGGCAGGTTTTGAAGTTGCAGTGGAAACCAATGGGACTATCATCGCCCCCCAGGGAATTGACTGGCTTTGTGTCAGCCCCAAGCAAGGCGACAAGCTCCTACAACGCAGCGGCAATGAATTAAAATTGTTATTCCCACTGAAAAATATGCCACCTGCTGAGTTTGAAGCGCTGGACTTTCAGCACTTTTTTTTACAAGCTATTGATGAGGGTGATGACATCAACCACTTGCCTGATGTCATTCAATACTGTCTGGATCACCCTCAATGGCGTATATCTCTGCAAACACATAAATTATTAGGGCTTAAATAATGGATACCTTAACGGTTATTATTATCGGCGTTACTGTATTACTCATTTTGGATTTTTTTCTTATTTCATATTTACGTAAGAAGCGTAAGGATCGTTTTAAAATAATCATTGAAGAGGGCATCATCACGCAAAATAGTGAGCATATTCCCTCAGAGTTTTTATACGATCTGCAACAACTGTCACGCATTAATAAGCCTGACATACTCATTATTAATGGCAGTGGCCTATTGTCCAAGCAACCCGAAATGGAATTTAAAGGCAATGCCAGCGATGATTTGAAAGAAAAAATCAAACAATCATTAATTCTGAGCTTACAATAAATTAAATAAGATTGAGACAGTATGACAGCAACAAGCACTCATTCGGATAATCCTCTTGATAATGTCCGTATCATTTTAATCAATACACAGTTTGCCGGTAATATCGGCGCTGTTGCCCGCGCCATGAAGAACATGGGGCTATCACGCCTTTATCTGGTCAATCCCATCTGTACTTTAGGCAAAGAAGCTTATATCCGCGCCACCAGCGCAACAAATATTTTAGAAAAAGCCATCATTGCCGATACCCTAAGTGAGGTAATCAGTGATTGTCACTTAGTGGTGGGTACTAGCACCCGTGATCGGGGCATGAGTCTACCCTTATTAACCGCCAGAGAAAGTGGCGAACGCATTGCGGCAGAAGCAATTGATGCTCAGGTAGCTATCATTTTTGGTCAGGAAAGTTGCGGTTTACAAAGTGAGGACTTACAGCAATGTAACTTTCATGGCTATATTCCGGCTAACCCTGATTATTCATCACTGAACCTTGGGGCAGCGGTGCAAACTTTTTGCTATGAAATTTTTCAGGCCACAGAAGCAAAACGCACCCAACCCAAAGAATATATCTATGACTATCCTGAGCATCAGGACATGGAATATTTTTATGAACACCTAGAAAAAATTTTAACGGATGTGGATTTTATTGTCACTAATCATCCGGGACAGATGATGCAAAGACTACGGCGTTTATTTAACCGTGCTCGACCCGATCAAAAAGAATTAAATATTTTACGTGGCATATTATCCGCCATCGAAAAAAAATCTAACGACCAGTCTTAGGGTTACATTCTACTAATACGCCCTTTGATCATGAACGGATAAAAACTGTTCTTATGAACTAAGGCGCCTATGGATGAATATCTGATATTTGCGACAATTGGAGGCTTATTGATGCTGACGCTCTTCGTCAATAGCATCGCAGAAGCCTATGAGCAAAAACAACGTGAAAAACGCATAAAGATTCTTGATTACCCACAAAGCTCCGCCATATTTCGATAATTATACTATAATTAAAGTATAGATTATGTGTGGAGTAGAATGATGTCAAAAAATAAAATTCAGTTTCAAGAAGGTTATAGTTTATTTGAGCTTTTTAATGATTATGGCACTGACAAACAGTGCCGACAAGCCTTATTTAAATGGAAATTTCCTGATGGATTTGTTTGCCCAGAGTGTGGCAATAAGACTTATTGCACTCTAGAACATCGCCATCTTTATCAGTGCCACCATTGTCATCATCAGACATCAGCAACCTGTGGGACAATATTTGATAGTACCAAACTGCCTTTATCTAAGTGGTTTTTAGCGATTCATCTTATGACTCAATTGAAGACAGCGGTTTCAGCATTAGAATTAAAGAGACAGCTTAAGGTAAGCTACAATACAGCCTGGAGTATGAAACAAAAGATCATGCAGGTTATGAAAGAACGTGATGACAGTAAACCTTTATCAGGCATCATTCAAATTGATGATGCCTACTGGGGGGTGGTGAGCACAGAGGCGGCTCCAGAGGTCGTGGTTCAGAAAATAAAACACCGTTCGTTGCAGCCGTTTCTACTAATGAAGATGGACACCCGATTGCAATGAATTTAAATGTGCTTAAAGGGTTTAAATCCAGTGAAATAAAACGATGGGCACAAACTCATTTAACACCTGGAAGTACTGTTTACTCAGATGGGTTAAATTGTTTTCCTGCAGTTAAAGAAGCTGACTGTAAGCATGTTCCAATCGTCACGGGTGGTGGTGCGGCAAGTGTTGATAAAATTGAGTTTATCTGGGTTAACACTATGATAGGTAATATTAAAAACTCTATGAAGGGAAGCTATCATTCCATTAACTCAAAACATTTACCTCGGTATCTTGCTGAATGTTGTTATCGGTTTAATAGACGCTTTAACTTAAAAGACATGATGCCAAGGTTTTTATGCGTGGCGATGAAAACGCCACCTATGAATGGAAAGCTCCTAAAAATGGCGGAGCTTTATGGGTAATCAAGTAAAGATTTTACGCATCAAGCAAGGCCTGGATGAACTCAGTGACTTGCTTGATGGTTTAAAAAACTGTGACATCGATGATGGCATCAATCAATTGCTTGCCAATGAAATTATGGTGCGCCTGCAAACCATTCAATCTTTAGACCGCCACTTTCGAGGTATTCAAATGCTCATTGAAGAAGCAAAAGAATCTCAGGGAAATCCACAAAAGAGCAATAGCAATACGAATGTCAAAGATGAGACCGAGTTCAAAAAGAAATTGATCAAAATGGGTCGTCTGATCCGCATGCTCAATTCACGCATCTGGTATTCACACATCAAGCCCGAAAAGTTAAGACAGCATATCAATGATGTTAAGCTTTTACGCTGTGAAAAAATATTCCAATTTCATTCCGATCTCGCCAATGATGCCGTCGAAAAAAAGAATGCCATGCTAGCCAAAGAACAATACTATCATATTCAACATGCCCTCAAAGGTTCCGGCTTGAATTCTCACCCTAGAATAATAGAGCTGATCGAACAAACTGAATTCATGTCACTACAAGTCACTAAAACCATTGCAAATAAACTGCAGCAAGAAGAAAAAGAAGCGCAAGAAGCAAGTGAAGTTGAGGAAAAAACAACTGAGCCTACACCGGATGCTCAAGCTAGACAATAGACTCTAAACTTACATGTTATACTTATACATTTATAATAATATCTATTATCCTAAAATAATCAGTTGAATCGTAGCGAGAGCGACTTAGGCGCTGAAGATTAAGGGTTTTACAGGTTATTTTGGCTTTATTCGTAGTCACCCTACGGGTAAAGTCAAAATGTTCTGGAAAATCCTTAAGATTCAGTGCATAAGGCGGTCACAGTAGGTTCAACTGATTTTTTTAGGATTATCATGAGATTAAGATTCCCTAATTCACTACATAATAACCCCTTAAGGAAATAATAAATGTTAAATACGCATGACGTCGCACCGAGTTTTAGTACTGCTAACGAATTGAATGAAACTATTAATTTAGCCGATTTTATTGGACAGAAGAACGTTGTTTTATATTTTTACCCAAAGGATGATACTACGGGCTGCACCATCGAAGCGAATCAATTTACTGCACTGGCTGATGAGTTTGCTCAATTAGATACGCTAATTATTGGTGTCAGTAAGGATGATTGTGCTTCTCATCAGGCCTTCATAAAAAAATATGCATTGCAGGTCATGTTATTAGCCGATACATCGGGTGAACTCTGTAATGCTTATGGTGTATGGCAAGAGAAAGAAAAAAACGGTATTAAAAAAATGGGCATTGTCCGCTCGACGTTTATCATCGATAAGCAAGGAAATCTAGCCGATGTTGAATACGGTGTTTCAGCCGATGGACATGCACAAGCCGTACGGGAAAAAATCCGCACACTTTAAATTCAATTATTATGTTTATGGCACGGCAATCCCGCCTATGGCTAGCATTGGTAATTTATTTATATCCATCTATACTTTATTGAACTGGCATTATGATTTAATCATAAATAATTACTTAATTTTTAATGGATCATGACTCAATGAGTGAATTGGATACTAATCGACTCTTATTACAATTTGAACAAGCGATTCGGGAAATTAACCGAGAAGAAATTAATCCTAAAATAGCTGAACTCAAAGTAGGTGACTTAAATCCTGTGATCCGTATGGTAGCCAAGTCACGCGCCCAATATTTGCAGGGCTTGTTTGAATTATCTAATAAACAAGATGGCAAATTGCCCGATGCAACACAAATCAAACAGTTAAAAAATATGCGTGAAACCTATGAAGAATTGCTCGAAGCATCCATTGCTCTGGAAGTTGCTATTGAGCGTGGTTATCTCGATGTTGATGACAGTTGAACTATAAAGCGTGTAAAATGGTGCTTTTTCAAATGTAGGCATCGACAATGGGAATCCCCAATCCTGAACATCAGCTTGATCATACTTTTTCTGAAGAAGAGCGAGCTGCAGTCTATAAAACTATTTACTCTCGTCGTGATGTGCGGGGGCAATTCAAACCCGATCCGATCCCCGATGACGTGTTAGCACGCATTATTCAAGCTGCGCACCATGCACCTTCTGTTGGTTTTATGCAACCATGGAATTTCTTACTGATCCAACGTCCTGAAACAAAAAAGAAAATACATGATATTTTTTTAGCCGCCAATGAACAAGCGGCCGATATGTTCGAACCTGAGCAAAGTGTGCAATACAAAAAGCTTAAACTCGAAGGTATTATTGAGTCCCCCATAAATTTAGTCATTACTTGTGATCGTGATCGAGGGGGCTCGGTCATACTGGGACGCACCCACGATAAATCCATGGATTTATTCAGTAGTGTTTGTGCAGTACAAAACCTTTGGTTGGCGGCGCGGGCAGAAGGCGTTGGTCTTGGCTGGGTCAGTATTTTTAATAAAAAAGCTTTAAAACAAGCCTTAAAACTGCCTAAATCAGTCAGCCCTGTGGCCTATTTATGTCTAGGTTATGTCGAACATTTCTATACTGAACCAGAGTTAGAGGTAAAAGGCTGGCGCAAACGTATTCCTGCTGAGGAGCTACTCTGCTTTGAAGAATGGGGTAATACTGATACCACGGGTAATGAAGGATTATATCAGGCGCTAGCAGATAGCAATAATTAAAAAAGCACTGGATTGCAAAATATTATCTAATGTCTGCATTATTTTGTAGATAAATGACATATTTCTACTATATTTAAGTTTGTTAGTTATCAAGCCTCTGATGGCTGATAATGGTTTTTGGCTGATACACTTAGTTTATAGCCAAGGTATAGGAAACATAATGACCAATCCGTCTGAAAAAGAGACTAATAAGCTACTATTTTTTAACGTTTCTCAACCAAAATCTGCTGCGACTAAAACACCCGTTGGTGACAATGTCGAGCCATGGAAAGTCATGATCATTGACGATGATCAGGCCGTACATGATGTCACTTGCCTAGTATTACAAAATTTTTCCTTTGCGGGACGTAAATTACAAATTGTCAGCGGTTATTCCGGTGAAGATGTACAGCGCCTCATGGCCGAGCACACCAATACTGCAGTACTTTTACTCGATGTCGTAATGGAAACAGACGATGCAGGCTTGCAAGCGGTCAAATATATTCGCGATCAATTAAACAATAAATTTGTACGTATTATTTTACGCACTGGCCAGCCGGGCCAGGCACCAGAAAAAAAGATTATTTCAGAATATGATATTAATGACTATCGAGAAAAATCTGAATTAACCGCCCTCAAAATGAATACCGCACTGATTTCAGCACTACGCTCCTATCAAGATTTAAAAACCATTCAGAAACTAGCACTATCCAATGATATGTTAGAGCATATCGTCGAAGAACGTACCTTGAAATTAAGCCAGATTAATCAATCTCTGGAAAACGAAGTCAAGCAACGCACCGAAAGCCAAATGCAGCTCGCAGAAGCTCAGCGTATTGCCCGTATTGGTAGCTGGGAATGGGATCTTAGTAGCAACACCATGAACTGGTCTGATCAAATCTATCACATGTTAGGTCTGAAAATAGCTGAAATTGAGTCATCCTATGATGCCTTTATAGAAAGGATTCACCCCAAAGATAGAACGACTGTCACCGAACGGCATCAACAGGTGATTGCTGACAATAGTCATTTTTTTGAGATTAATCATCGGATCATTAAGCCCGATAATTCCATCAGCTATATTTGCCAGCAAGGTGAAATTTATCTTAATCCAAACACTCAGCAAGTACGCCTGGTCGGTACTTTACAGGATGTCACCGAGCGCCATGAAGCTGAAGAAGCCATGCGTAAATTATCATTGGCAGTAGAGCATACGGCTGATTCTATTATGATCACCGATATTCAGGGTCTTATTGAGTATGTGAACCCTGCTTTTGAGGGCATCACTGGCTATGAGCGCACCGAAGTACTCGGTAAAACCCCCAGTATTCTTAAATCCGGCAAGTTAAAAGAAGCTTTTTATCAGCATATGTGGAAAATCATACTGGCAGGGAAAGTTTTTAGTGATGTGATTGTCAACCGCCGTAAAGATGGTACGCTCTATTATGAAGAAAAAACCATTACCCCGCAAAAAAATGCTCAAGGGGAAATCACCCATTTTATTTCTACCGGTAAAAATATTACCGAACGTATGGAAGCGCAACAACATTTAAAATATCTGGCCTTTCACGATGCGCTAACCGGACTGCCCAATCGTACTCTCTTAAAAGATCGCCTAGAGCAAGCAATCCCCCGAATGAAGTGGCATAAACGTAATATTGCCGTCATGTTTCTCGATCTGGATCGTTTTAAAATTATCAATGATACCCTGGGACATAACATCGGTGACTTACTACTCAAAGAAACCGCTGAACGCTTTGAAGAATGTATACGTCAGGGTGATACAGTTGCCCGTCTAGGAGGGGATGAGTTTGCTATTATGCTCAATGATCTTTCTTCCAATGAAGACGTACCCGTGTTTGCTAAAAAGCTAATCGAATCACTCACTCAACCATTTATCATTGAAAATCAGGAGTTATTTATTTCCACCAGTATTGGTATATCCATGTTTCCCAAAGATGGTGACGATACTCAAACCTTATTAAAAAAAGCCGATATCGCCATGTATCAGGCAAAAGGGAATGGTGGTAATCACTTCTGCTTTTATACTGAAAAAGATAACTCCGAAGCATCGGAACGCTTGGCTCTGGAATCGAAATTACGCCGTGCTTTAGACCGGGGTGAATTTTTTCTACATTACCAAGCACAATTAAATTTAAAAACGCATCGTATTATTGCTCGTGAAGCACTATTACGCTGGTCTCATACGGATTATGTGAATATCAGTCCGGTCCAATTTATCCCCTTATTAGAAGAAACGGGTTTGATTGTGCCCATTGGTGAATGGGTATTACGCGCTGCCTGTCTGGATGAAGTGGCACGTCAAAAAATGGGATTTGAACCTCATCGTGTTGCTGTCAACCTATCCATCAGGCAGTTTCAACAAAATGATTTTGTCAGAACCGTTGAAACCATACTCCATGAAACAGGCATTGAACCGCGCTATTTAGAATTGGAAGTAACAGAAGGTTTGTTAATTAACAATGTATCCGAAGCCGCTAAAATCTTACATCAACTACATGAGCTTGGTGTCATGTTAGCCATTGATGACTTTGGCACAGGTTATTCATCGATGAATTATCTCAAACGCTTACCCTTTGACACACTAAAGGTTGATCGTTCTTTTGTTCGCGATATTATTCATAACCCCGATGATGCGGCAATTGTGACGGCGATCATTACGCTGGCGCATAATATGGACATGGAAGTAGTGGCCGAAGGAGTGGAAACTTACGAGCAATTGGATTTTTTACGTCAGCAGGGCTGCGACGTTATTCAGGGCTACTTATGCAGTAAACCGATTCCCTTTGAAGATGAACAATCTTTTGAAAATATAGGCAGTGCTATTATGGCTTACTTAAACAATAGCAATGAATAAAAAATCGTAGCTTGATTTCGCTCGTTAATAGCAAAATCAAACCATGATTAATTAGGAGTTAGGTATTAAGCAAAATAGCTTTCTAAATCATCTGCTGTACCAATCAATTTGCCATCAATAAACACCTGAGGTGTGGTATGAGCACCCGTGATGGCTGACAAAGAAATATTAGTCACTTCCTGATTTAGTTCAACTTCTTCATAAGGTAGACCCTTGCTAGCTAATAATTCTTTAGCACGCGTACAATGTGGGCAGCCCTTACGCGTGATAATGCTCACTGTTGGTAGTGCCTTCGCATCTGGGTTCAAGTGCTTTAACAAAGTATCCGCATCAGAAACGCCAAACGGGTCGCCGTCTACTTCTGGCTCAATAAACATTTTTTCGATGATGCCATTATCAACAATCATCGCATAACGCCATGAGCGGTCACCGAAGCCCAGGTCACGCTTATCAACCAGCATACCCATGCCTTTTGAGAATTCGCCATTGCCATCAGGGATCATGGTGAGTTTTTCGGCACTCTGATCATCCTGCCAAGCATTCATCACAAAGGTATCATTAACCGATAAACAATAAATATCATCAATACCATTGTCTTTAAAAACTGGAAACAATTCATTGTAGCGTGGTAAATGGCTAGATGAACAAGTCGGAGTGAATGCACCGGGTAGAGCAAAAACAATCACTCGCTTGTTATCAAATAAGTCACTGCTGGTCACATCAACCCACTCACTGTTTTGACGGGTTTTAAAAGTAACTGCTGGTACGTCTTGGCCTTCGCGATTCTCTAACATAATATTTTCACCTGTTTAAAACTTCTTAACAAGAAGCTTGTTATATAAAATTTGCTACTCAATTTGTAGCTGATGGGTGTAGTTTATGCAAAATTTATAAATTAATAAAACAGATTAATTAGAATGTTATAATTGAAAAAATCGATTATACTATTCATACGAGCTAAATTTGCTGTCTCTAGGGAGTTTAATCATGCGCCTACCCAGTCTAAAGCACCTGCATTATTTAATTAATGTTCATAAATATCAACACTTTGGAGATGCGGCCAAGGCTTGTTTTGTTAGCCAGTCAACACTCAGTAGTGGTATTGCAGCGCTGGAAAACGTCTTAGGTGTACGTCTCATTGAGCGGGATAATAAAAAAATATTATTCACTCCCCTGGCAGAGGAGGTGGTCCAGCAGGCTCAGCACATCTTATTAAGCGTAGAAGACTTAACTGAGCAAGTACAGTCCTTTTCCCGCCCCTTTGGTGGTACCTTGAAGCTGGGCGTGATACCCACCATTGCCCCGTTTCTCATTCCACAAATACTGATGATGATCAAGCAGGAGTTTCCTGAGTTAAAGGTTTTCGTCCGTGAAGCGCAAAGCGCTACGGTGTTACAACAACTCAACGAAGGCACACTGGATTTGGTCTTACTTGCCATGCCCTACCCATCAACTGGCGTAGTCATGAAAAGTTTTTATGAAGATCGCTTTTATTTTGCCCAGCATAAAGATTCGCAACTTAACCGCCAAACCAAAACTGAGTCACTCAATGCAGATTATTCCAATTTAGAAGATCATAGCCTGCTATTGCTAGAAGATGGACATTGCCTACGTGATCATGCTTTATCCGCTTGTCATCTACAACGAAGTGAAAAAATAAATGAGTTTGCAGCCAGTAGTTTGCATACTTTGGTGCAGATGGTTAATAACGATTTGGGCGTTACTTTTTTACCTGAAATGGCCATTGCCTCAGGTATTTTAAACAATACTGATATCGTTACCAGTCCACTGGCGGACACTACTAACGACTATCGTGAGATTGGTTTTGCCTGGCGCATTCAATCTAATCGAACCGAAGAATTTGAACAACTATATAAGCTGGTTAAAAAACAAATTAGCCATTTTTTGCCCGCTCCATTTAGGGAAAAGTCAAAGGTGACAAAGTAATACCATGTCACTTTCTACATCTGAGCCTGCATCTAAACATCAGTCTATCGATGCTTTTCTTCTAACACGTCAATGGCGTGATAGTGCCAAGGGTATCGTACTGGATTTCTGGTTTGCCAGTGATAATGGCCCTATTCACGTACTCATTGAAAATCAACAGGCCATCTTTTTTATTTGCCAGGCAGATAGAGTTCAAGTCAGCCATGCTTTATCTGCCTTAGCTGGCGTATCCATCAAAGACTTAAAATTAAAAACATTTTCTCATCAAGCTGTCGCAGGCGTTTATTTTAATTCACAACAAAGCCTGTATCAGGCAAGAGACATTTTAAAACAATTAGACATCAGTCATTATGAAGCCGATATTCGACCGGTAGAACGTTATTTAACCGAACGCTTTCTCAGTGGTCCTGTCAGTATTTATCCCAATACAGCCTCATCAGGGCACAAAAGTTCTGGTCAATTATTTCTTAACCCTAAAATCAAACCACTTGAGAAAGTTCAAGAGCAAAGTCTATTCAAAGTCATGTCACTGGATATAGAAACAGCCTATGATAGCCAGGATTTGTATTCTATTTCTTTACTCTGCGAAGGTTGGCATATTATTTTAATGTTAGGGACAGGGGAAAATGATACTAAAGACATTGAATATTATTCAAGCGAACAAGATTTAATGCTGGCCTTCATCGAATATATTGCTCAACAAGATCCTGATATTTTTATCGGCTGGAATGTGATAAATTTTGATTTTATTTTTTTACAAAAAAAAGCTGATAGTTTAAAAATTTCATTAGCCATTGGCCGTGCTGAAAGTCTGCCGGTATGGCGTAAAGCACAAACAGAACAAAGTCATTATTTTTTATTGATTCCCGGACGTGTGGTGTTGGATGGCATCGATACACTCAAAAGTGCCACCTGGAACTTCCCCAGTTTTTCATTGGAAGCCGTGGGTAATGAGCTATTGGGCCGAGGCAAGCTCATCAAAAAAACCGACCCCAAAAAATCTGCCAGCAATTACGATCCACTCAGTGCCGCCAAAGAAATCAAGCGTTTGTTTCATGAAGATAAATTGGCCCTGGCGGCTTACAATCTTGAAGACTGTCAATTAGTCATTGATATTTTTCACCATACGCATTTAATTGACTTTGTCATCGAGCGGGCACGTTTAACTGGACTGGAAATGGATCGCACTGGCGGTTCAGTCGCCGCCTTTGACAATCAATACCTGCCACGATTACATCGCAAGGGCTTTGTTGCACCGGACATTCATGATCGTGATGAAAATATTTCCGCACCGGGTGGCTATGTCATGAATTCAAAACCTGGCATTTATGATAGTGTTCTGGTACTCGATTATAAGAGCCTATACCCCAGTATTATCCGTACTTTTCGGGTTGATCCTTATGCCCGAGTAAAAGCACAAAAGCTTGATGCTGCTGACTGCGTACCCGGTTTTAATGGGATTAGCTTTGCCCGTGATGATTTTATCCTGCCTGATATTATTAAATCCTTATGGCAAGCACGGGATCAAGCGAAAAAAGATCACAACTCTGCCTTATCACAAGCAATAAAAATCATCATGAATTCTTTTTATGGTGTACTCGGTACAGCAGGCTGCCGGGTGCATGATGCACGATTGACAAGCTCTATCACCTTGCGTGGTCATGAGCTCATGAAACAAACGGCAACAATGATCGAAGCGGAAGGCTATCAGGTTATCTATGGTGATACCGATTCCGTCTTTGTTTCTTTAGGGGGCGCTAAAGAAAAAACCATTGCTGATAAAATTGGGCAGCAATTAATTACTAAAATAAACTTACACTGGAAAAATGAACTCCAGGAAAAATATCATATCGAATCATTTTTAGAAATGGAATATGAAACCCATTATATTCGTTTTTTTATGCCCACCATACGAGGTTCTGATCAGGGCAGTAAAAAACGTTATGCAGGCATGATTCAAACCATTAACAATGGCGAAGTCAAAAATAAAATTATATTCAAAGGACTGGAGACGGTACGCACCGACTGGACCGCCTTATCTCGAGAAGTTCAGCAGGAAATTTACCAACGAATTTTTAATGATTTACCTTATGAAGCCTATTTAAAAGACATTATCCAGAAGTTAAAACAAGGTGATTTTGATGACCAGCTCATTTATCGTAAACGTTTACGGCAAAAATTATCGGATTATAAGAAAAACATTCCTCCCCATGCTCAAGCGGCACTCAAAGCTGAAGCTTATGCCATAGCGGATAGTTCAAAAGAGGCTAATCATGACGCTCATAAGAATCGCTATGAATATGGTGGCTTGATCGATTATGTCATCACCACTAGGGGCCTGAGCCTATTGAATATAATCAACATTCTTTAGATTATGAACATTATATAGAAAAACAAATTGCTCCAGTGGTTGATGCTATTTTAATGGTCGTCGATTCATCATTAGAAAAAATCATTCAAACACAATATGAACTCTTTTAATTTTAACTTGCATATTTATTAACCATCTATACCTACTGTTGCAAAAAAGAACTTAAGGTATTCACTAGGTAAAATGACTATATATCATAATTGATTTTATTTTTTGTTTAATTGTTCACTAATAACACTCTATACAAGCATTATAATCTCATCTTATACCTATTTATTTCCTTGTTTAAGCTTGAAAATGCGCCATCAAAAGATAATACTATTTGGTGCAATTTTTATAATTCTATTAACAATACAAACAAAGGGAATATTATGTCTAAGTCTCTCATTTTGGCACTATCACTTTTAACTACTACTTTATCTGTAAGTTCAGCGTTAGCATCTAGCGGTTCGCATTGGGGATATGAAGGAAAAATGGGTCCTGCAAACTGGGCTCAATTAACACCTGAAAACGGTGCTTGTGCTGGCAAAAATCAATCACCGATTAATTTAACCGGTTTCATTGAATCTGATCTAAAGGCCATTGATTTTTCTTACCGGGCCGGTGGCAATGAAATTCTCAACAATGGTCATACTGTGCAGGTCAATTATGCTAAAGGCAGCAGCATGAAAATTGATAATATTCAATTTAACCTGCTACAGTTTCACTTCCATGCCCCTAGCGAAAACCACATCATGGGAAAATCTTATCCTTTAGAAGCACATTTTGTTCATGCGGATAAAGAGGGCAACTTAGCCGTCGTCGCACTCATGTTTGAAGAAGGTAAGGAAAACTCAGCCTTAGCAGGTGCATGGTCACAAATGCCTGCTCATGCCGGTGATAAATCAGTCATGAAAACTACTGCTGATGCCAATAAAATATTACCTGCCAGCAAAGACTATTATCGCTTTAATGGTTCATTAACCACACCACCTTGTTCAGAAGGCGTCAGATGGTTTGTGATGAAAGAGGCTGTCAGTGCTTCAAAAGAGCAAATCCATGCTTTTGAAAAAGTCATGCATCATGGCAATAATCGCCCAATCCAAGCAACCAATGCTCGTCCTCTCTTGAAGTAAAGCGCTACATAGCAAGATCATATTTTTTCTAAGCTTCTCCGCCATGGAATATCATGTATAATTCATGGCAAGGATATTTAGTCAATAAATGAGGTCAAAAATGCAGATTTGGGTTGATGCAGACGCCTGCCCCGTGGTCGTCAAAGAAATTTTATTTCGCGCTGCCAAGCGCACAGAAGTATTGGTGACACTAGTCGCTAATCAGCATATACAAACACCGCCCTCTGACTTTATTAAATTCATTCGTGTTGCAGCAGGCTTCGATGTCGCAGATAATGAGATCGTTAAACGCGCCAATGTGGGCGATTTAGTCATCACCAGTGATATTCCTCTGGCCGCTGAAATCATAGAAAAGGGTGCTCATGCACTTAATCCCCGTGGCGAACTCTATTCTGCCAGCAGTATTAAATCCATTTTAAATATGCGTGATTTTATGGACACCATGCGCAGTAGTGGTGTACAAACCGGTGGGCCTCCACCACTCAGCCAAAGTGATCGACAGGCCTTTGCCAATCACCTAGATACTTTTATCACACGTCACATTCAATCACGTTAAAATACAGACTATCTGACGGGTTTCACTATCCATATTCCAATTATCATCTCGAAAATTAATGGTGAGCCAACACGAGTAATCTCTTCTTTGGGGATGAAATTGTTTAGAAGCACAGTAAAAGTTTGATCATAATTATTGCAAACCTTGCCCATTCACACAGTTTTTCTCATTGATATTATTTACAATGAATACATATTTTTTTTAGTTCAGTTGTTTAGGAGTGTGCGACTAATGCAAATACGACTATTTTTATCTATCTTCAGCCTATATTTTATAGCTTCCTCCGCAGTGTTTGCTGATGCAAAAATGACCGTGATTTTGTCATCCTTTGCCAATAATATCACCCCCACAACGCCCATTATTGCCACTCAATGTGAAGGAGTAAGCCCATCAACAGTTTCAGGCGCTTGGTCTGAACGAGTCTTACTCGACAAACCTTTTCTTGAATATTTTGTTTCACCATCAGGACTGCCAAACAATGCGGGGACTCGCAATTCCCCCTGGGACTTGGAATCTGTTTTATCTGCACAACAAAATATCCCCGGTGGCTCAGTCGTCTGGTTAATGGCGGGTGAATATTATAAGCCTGATGCCACCGATAGTCAGTCAGCACAATTTAGTGTAAGGCTTTCCGGCGAAGAAAATAAGCCCATCCATCTTCGTGCAGAAATTGGTTCACATGTGAGCATTGATGGTGGCTTTCTAATTTATTATGCCTCATGGCTGTGGATATGGGATCTGGAAATGACACCCCGGAATGAATGGCGACCCAAAGATTATCATATTCCCGGCAATGATCTCAGTCAGTTTCCAAATGCACGGGAAAGTCTTAATATTTTAGGTGGCAATCAATCAAAATTTATTAATTTATCCATTCATCATAATTCGGTAACCGGTGTGAGTCATTGGAAAAGTACCGCCAATAGTGAATTACATGGCTCGCTTGTTTATGATAATGGTCACCTCGGTGACACCAAAGGTGCGGGACCTGGGCTATACCATCAAAATATCACTGAAACAGAGCGTTTAGTCACTGATAATATTCTTGCTGGTAATTTCTCTACCGCCATGCAGGTGCGCGGCTCTGGCGGCCCGGAAAATAAAGATGAACGCTATACTCATTATTTTCGTTTTGAAGGGAATGCCTGGTTTGCTCCCAGGGAACAATCAGGTCGTAGAAACTACCTGCATACCTCACACACTAAAACCAGAAACTTTCACTTTAATGAAAATTTCGTCCATGGTTATGAGATGAGAATGCCTAATGATTATTGGAACTACCCCGACGTTGGCTACATCCCTGAAAACAATCAACATTGTGATAATAATCATTTCACACGCACTTTAATCACCGATAGGCTAGCACCTGTTTGCCGTCTTTTTGGCAATAATAAAGAAAAGCTACCCAATGAATCTGAGTCTATTTTGCGCCCCAATAAATATGATCCCAGACGCGCTAATTTAATGGTAACCAATCATCTTCGTGTAGATGAGATATCCGTCAGCCTAGGCTGTTTTGCTAAAAAAGGTGATCGTATCAGGATATTAAATTCACTGGATTTTTATGGCACGCCCATTGTTGATGAAGTATACAATGGGCAGTTTGTTAATATTAAATGGCCTAATGTCCCTTGGGATATGTATTCTAAAGTCGATCCCATCGACCTCACCACCTTCCATAAAGAGTTTTGGGCCTTTGTGGTGATGAAAAACGAATAGGGATTCTTTTATTCACCACTACATACCATTGCCAAATTTATCGGTTTCAGTAGCACCACTATCTCGCACCAGTTTTAGAGCCTTACCGTATTCCTGCAAAATATTCAAAGCCCATATCAGGCGTTCACGAATATAGGGATCGGAGCGTTCATCATTTTTGCTTTTGTCCTCATTTAATACTGTTTCTACGTCTCGAATAATGACATGCTCAGGGATATAGCATAGACGGGAGTTTTTATAGCTACTCATACGCAATTCAGCCACTGGATAACTACCACCTATACCCGATGAAACGGAAACAATCATGGCTGGTTTATGAGAAAACTCATTTTTTCCGAATAATAGGAAGAAGTTTTTCAAGCCAGCAGGCACTTGACCATGCCATTCGGGCGTAATAACAACCAAGGCATCACAAGAACGGAGTTGTTCTTGTAAGGGTGTTAATAAATCGACCCAGTTCTGCGCTCCATCCCACACACCTTCATCCCATAGGGGTAGAGGATTGTCTTCTAGGCTATAGAGCCAGGTCTCAACACCACTGACATTGAGCACGGTTTGGATATGATTGGCTACTTTTAGACTTTGTGACTGGCGTCGATGACTACCACTGATAATCGCTATTTTCATACTTCTTCCTTCCTAAAACGGATTGTCTATCAAGTATTGATGGGTACTCAGAGTCGCATATTCAAGTTATGCCTGATTTTTGTTAGCCAATGTTTTATAATTGTCAGCCTATTTTCAAGCTATTGATGAATACATTAGCAAAAACATAAGTGGATAACATGGTTCCTATACTCTTTGATACCGATTTAAAAAGCCTGCCTCTGATCCATCGAGGCAAAGTCAGGGATATTTATGCGGTCGGGGATGATCATATGCTGATTGTCACCACCGACCGCTTATCTGCCTTTGATGTTATTTTACCTTCTGCTATTCCAGGCAAGGGGGCTATTTTAACCTCGGTGTCTAATTTCTGGTTTCAATACTTCAATGACACCGTGCCCAATCAAGTCTCGGATATGTCCTTAGAAGAGGCTATTCCTGATGCCACTGAGCGTGATTTAGTTGCTGGGCGTGCAACTATCGTCAAGAAACTTAAAGCCTTGCCCGTGGAGGCGATTATACGTGGTTATATCATTGGCTCTGGCTGGAAGGATTATCAAAATACCGGTTCTATTTGTGGTATCCAATTGCCTCAAGGCTTGCAACTCGCAGACAAGCTACCTGAAGCCATCTACACACCGTCAAGTAAGGCTGCGGTTGGTGAACATGATGAAAACATTGATTTCGACGCAACGATAGCACTTATTGGTGAAGACTTAGCGCAGCAAATCAAAACTGTTAGCCTTGAATTATACACCCGTGCGGCCGAATATGCTTTACCACGTGGCATTATTATCGCTGATACTAAGTTTGAATTTGGTGTCGATAGTGATAATAATTTAACCTTAATTGATGAAGCGCTCACCCCCGACTCATCTCGCTTCTGGTTAGCTGAAGCCTATCAGCCCGGTTCAAGCCCACAAAGCTTTGACAAACAATATGTACGTGACTATCTGGAAACACTGGATTGGGATAAAACAGCACCCGGCCCTGAATTACCTGACGATGTGGTAAAAAACACCTCAGACAAATACGCAGAAGCCTTAGACAGATTGACCAAGCCCCAATAAGCCCCTTAAACAATTTAGTTAAGCATACTGAAATTAATATTTGCTATGCCGGAGAAAAAAATGAATTTTGATAAAATCGGTCTACAAGTGCCAGAAATTTTATTACCGAATAAAGACGTTGATTTATATAAATGGTCAGTCGTTGCCTGTGACCAATATACCTCTCAGCCTGACTATTGGGAGCAAGCCAAAACCACAACTGAAAACCAACCTTCAACGTTGAACGTTATTTTTCCTGAAGTCTTTCTTGAAGATAGCGATGGTGATGAACGTATTAAAAACATCAACAATAATATGCAACAATATCTTGATGATGAGATTTTAGTCCCTATGAGCCAAAAGGGCTTTGTTCTAGTGGACAGAAAAACCTCACAGGCTCCATCAAGAAAAGGCCTGGTGGTTGCTATCGATCTAGAGCAATATGATTTTAATAAGGGCTCACAAACCTTGATTCGTGCTACTGAAGGGACGATTGTTGATCGTCTGCCACCACGGATTAAAGTACGTCAGGATGCCGCTATCGAATTACCACATATCATGGTTTTAATCGATGATCCTCAACGGACAGTCATCGAGCCTCTGTTTGAACAAAATCCCACAGCACTTTATGACTTTGAATTAATGATGAATAGTGGTCACCTCAAAGGCTATGCCATTGATACCCCTGAATTGATCCAACAAGTTGCTGATGCACTTGAAAATCTTGCTTCACCCGAAGTCTTTGCCAAGAAATATAATGCTGAGGGAAAGGACGTACTGCTTTATGCAATGGGTGATGGCAATCATTCCTTAGCCACGGCCAAAGCGATTTGGGAAAAAATTAAACAGGATGTGACTGACACTCAAAGCGTTATGGATAATCCCGCTCGCTATGCCTTAGTTGAGCTTGTTAATATCCACGATGAAGGTCTGCAATTCGAACCCATTCACCGGGTCATTTTCAATGTTAATCCGGAACAATTATTAAAAGATATGCAGGCGCATTTTTCCGGTAACTGCAGCATTTGTCGTTGTGACAATGAAGCTGAAATGAAGCAACGTGCTCAAGTTGCTAATATTGAAAATATTCATATCGTGCCTTTCAATGACATTTCAGGCTATGGCTATATTCAAATTGAAAACCCTGTTTTTACCTTAGAACTAGCGACCATCGAATCATTTCTTAATGATTATCTGGATAATAACGGCGGCAAAGTTGATTTTATTCATGGCGATGATGTGGTCAATGAACTGGGCGTTAAAGAAGGCAACATGGGCTTCTTCTTCCCTCCGATTTCTAAACATAGCTTATTCAAAACTATTATCTTTGATGGTGCTCTACCCAGAAAAACTTTTTCGATGGGTGAAGCCGATGAAAAGCGTTTTTATTTAGAAGCTAGAAAAATAAAATAACACCTGAAACAGCGTGGGCAGATAAAACTTGCCCACCCTACAATCCTTCCAAGCTCTTAACCAACACCTTGGTATCATTAATCGTCCACTTTAAATCATAGTCATAAACTTTGGTTGAGTATGTCTTATCAATTTTTTTATAATAATAAGCCCGATGATCCAAGCCCAATAGTTGTTCGATAAACTCTTTGATATGGGGATATTTAAGACTGGCTTGTGCGCGGCCTTTTTCAGCTTCGGCAGAAAAGCAAATATTCAGTACTTGTTCATTAATCCGATCTGTAAAGCCACCCTTCGCATCGGGAATACTATCAGCATAGGGAATATAGGGTTTAATATCGATGATGGGGGTTTGATCCAGCAGATCTGCACCTTTTACATGAATCAATAACTTACCATTTTTTTGCTCTATCGAATCCATTTCAACTAGAGATAGGCCAATGGGGTTGGGACGAAAGCTAGCCCTTGTTGCCAGCACACCGAAACGTTCTTTACCGTCTAACCTGGGTGGTTTCACAGTCGTATTCCAGCCCTTGCCGACATGACGATGAAAAATAAAACTTAACCAAAGATGGGAAAATTCATCCAGTCCTCGTGTTATTTCAATGTCGTTATAAGGTGCAATGAGTTCAATGCTTGCAGTGGCAGCAGCGACTAAACGTGCTTGTCTAGGAATGGCAAATTTATCTTTATAACAGGAATGAACAATACCGATTGTATTAAAGGTAAATTGTCGTTCCGTGTTATCCGGCATTTTTTATCAGTCTAAGGCTTGGGTAATACATTAGCTAATCGGCGTGTTTCCTGCAATAAGTCAGAAGTAGAATTACCCAGACAGGTAAAATGCCCCATCTTACGACCCGCTCGTGCTTCACGCTTACCATAGAGGTGTAGTTTTACATTAGGATTGGATAATAACTGTGCCCAATCCGGCTCACCATTACTCCAGATGTCACCAAGAATATTAAACATCACCACCGGAGATAAAAGCTCAACACTCCCGGCAGGCAGACCACAGAGCATTCTCACCTGTTGTTCAAACTGAGAAGTTTTACAGGCGTCAATACTATAATGACCACTATTATGAGGTCTTGGTGCCACTTCATTAATCAATAAACGTTCATCTGTAGTAAAGAAAAATTCCACCGCCATAATGCCACAATAGGCCAGTTTTTCAGCAAAGTCTGAGGCATCATTAATGGCCATATCAAGAATACGCTTAGGCATACTACTGGGCACAGCCGTGTATTCCAAAATACCATTAACATGGTGATTTTCACCAATGGGATAGCAGGTAATTACACCATCATGACCACGTGCCAAGACCACAGAAATTTCCGAGGCTAAATTAACTTTTTCTTCCAACACACAATGCACTGAGCCCATTGCTTCAAATGTACTTACCGCTTCGTCTACGTTGTTTACTATGGCCTGACCCTTGCCGTCATAACCAAAACTGGCCACTTTTAAAATTGCTGTACCACCAATTTGTGATAAAGCAAATTCAATATCTTCTTTTTCGTAAATAGGAAAAAATCGTGCCGTTTCAAAACCGTTATCGGCCAGAAAAGTTTTTTCTGCAATACGATTCTGTGCTATTTCAACGGCTGCTGAAGAAGGTCGTACAGGGACAGATTGCTCCAATTTCTTTAATGTTTCAGCAGGGATATTTTCAAATTCAGTGGTGATCGCATCACAATTTTTAGCCAGTTGTTCAATGGCCCAATGATCACTATAGGATGCATGAATATGCTCATCTGCAATGCGACCTGCTGGACTATCCGGATCGGGATCGAGCACAATTACATGATAGCCCATAGCGTGTGCCGCCATTACAAACATTCTTCCCAGTTGGCCACCGCCAAGCATGCCAAGTGTTTTGCCTGGTAGAATCATGATTTAATCCTCATTTGTCGAACTTATAAATTTTAGAAAGCATTCAAACTATTATCCTAAAAAAATCTACAATGCAGGTAAATCCATTTTTAAAACAGTTTCAGCCTGTTTATCTCTAAAGGCTTGTAGTTTATCAGCAATTGATTCATCTGTAACAGAGAGTATAGACGCAGCATACAAACCTGCATTTGCTGCACCTGCCTCACCAATCGCAAAAGTTGCCACAGGTATGCCTTTAGGCATTTGTACAATAGAAAGCAATGAGTCCATACCTTTTAAGTAACGAGAATTCACCGGTACTCCCAAGACAGGGATGGTGGTTTTTGCTGCTAACATACCCGGTAAATGTGCTGCACCACCTGCACCGGCTATGATACATTTTATCCCACGTCCACGCGCCTGTTCAGCATATTGAAATAACAGATCCGGCGTCCGGTGGGCAGAAACCACCTTAGCTTCATAAGCAATTCCCAAATCTTTAAGTTGCTGACAGGTATTTTTCATTACCTCCCAATCACTATTGCTTCCCATGACTACGCCAACAACCGGCGTGCTGTTTTCATTACTCATTTTCGTTCCATATATGACTAAAACAGAAAAAGGACGGCGATGCCGTCCTCTTTCATGTTAGAGAGAATTCTCTCTTCTCTTAATATAGCTCTATAAAGTTGAGCTTATTAAGAAATTTTAGGATCAAGTTCACCACTTGCATAGCGACTGATCATAGTTTCTAAAGTTTGAACCTTAATCTTAGATGCGTGACCTGCAGCACCAAATGCTTCATAACGTGCCTTACAAATACCCTTCATTGCCGCTGTAGAAGCCTTAAGGAATTTACGAGGATCGAAGTTTGCAGTATTTTCAGCCAGGAACTGACGAACAGACCCCGTAGAAGCCATACGTAAATCCGTATCGATATTTACTTTACGTACGCCATTCTTGATACCTTCAACGATTTCATCAACCGGTACACCATAGGTCTGACCCATGTCACCACCGAAGTTATTGATGATTTCTAACCAGTCCTGAGGCACTGAAGAAGAACCATGCATCACAAGGTGAGTATCAGGGATACGATTGTGAATTTCAACAATCCGATCAATACGTAAGACATCGCCTTCAGGTTCTTTAGTGAACTTGTAAGCACCATGAGAAGTACCAATTGCGATTGCTAAAGCATCAACGCCGGTTTCTTTAACGAAAGTGGCTGCTTCTTCAGGATCAGTCAACAACATATCAAGGTCTAATTTACCTTCAGCACCATGACCATCTTCTTCACCCATCATGCCAGTTTCTAATGAACCTAAACAACCTAGCTCACCTTCAACAGAAACACCACCAGCATGTGCCATTTTAACGACTTCAAGGGTAGTATCAACATTGTATTCGAAGCTAGAAGGGGTCTTCATGTCAGCCATTAAAGAACCATCCATCATGACTGATGTGAATCCAGACTGAATAGAACGTAAGCAAACTGCTGGCTCTGAACCATGATCCTGATGCATAACAACAGGAATGTGTGGATACATTTCAACAGCTGCTTCAATAAGGTGACGAAGAAATGGTTCGCCTGCATAGGAACGCGCACCGGCTGATCCCTGCATAATCACTGGAGAGTCTGTTTCATCTGCAGCTTGCATGATGGCGTGGACCTGTTCCATGTTGTTCACGTTAAACGCTGGTAGACCGAAGCTGTTTTCTGCAGCATAGTCTAGTAATTGACGCATTGAAATTAAAGCCATTTGGGCTCTCCTATTCTAGTTTATTTTCAGTGTTTATATTTTATTTACTTATTATACTTTATGATTTTACTCATCAAAGTCAGGTTCAATTAAATCACCTACTTTGACAATTTTCATGGCATTAGTTCCACCCATCACACCGGCTAGATCGCCTTTGGTGATTACCACCAAATCGCCATCTCTAACTGAGCCTCGACGTTTTAACTCATCAACCACTTCGCGATTTAACTCTGCATGATCAGTGGTTGTAATATCAAAACTGACGGGCACAACACCACGATACAATGTCACTTTGCGACGGGTATCAACATGCCCGGTAAAGGCAAAAATGGGAATGCCTGAACCAATGCGTGACATCCACAAGGTGGTTGAACCTGACTCTGTTAAGGCCACGATGGCTTTTACTTTAAGGTGGTTAGCAGTATACATTGTTGACATCGCAATGGCTTCATCAATGTATTTAAATTCGGTGTGAATACGATGATCTGACTGACTCGCCTGGCGTTGCTTTTCAGCTTCACGACAAATGCGATCCATAGCAATAATAGCTTTTGCCGGAAATTTACCGGCGGCTGTTTCAGCAGAGAGCATCACTGCATCAGTGCCATCTAAAACTGCATTAGCCACATCAAAGACTTCTGCGCGAGTAGGAATTTGATTTTCAATCATGGATTCCATCATCTGTGTGGCGGTAATTACCACACGATTCATTGTTCGACCTAGGCTGATTAAACGTTTCTGGATAGGTGGTAAGGCTGCATCACCAATTTCAACACCTAAATCACCACGGGCAATCATGATAACATCGGAAGCTTCGATAATTTCTTCAATGCAATTAAGTGCTTCAGCACGCTCGATTTTAGCGACCAGACCACCATGACCACCAGCCTCTCTAAAAAGCTTTCGTGCTAAATGAATATCATCAGCGCACACAGGGAATGAAACAGCAAGATAGTCTGCGCCCATTTCAGCGGCTGTTTTGATATCATTTTTATCTTTTTCACTCAATGCAGCTGCTGATAAGCCACCACCTTGAAGATTAATGCCTTTGCGATCAGAGAGTTTTCCACCAACCACCACACGACACACAATTTCTTTATCTTCAACATGATCAACCCAAAAAACTAAGCGACCATCATCGACTAATAGGTTATCACCACGTTTGACATCATCAACCAGCTCTTTGTAGCTGATACCCACTTTACTTTGATCGCCATCGCCATTGGCCAAACCAGCATCAAAGGTGAATTCATCACCCTCACCAAGCTCAATTGGACCATCTCGAAAACGTTCAATACGTATTTTAGGGCCTTGTAAATCGGCAAGAACGCCCACTTGACGGCCAAATGCACGCGCTCTTGAACGCAATTTTTCGGCGCGAGACAGATGTTCTTCAGCAGTACCATGGGAAAAATTTATGCGCACAACATCAACGCCTGCCTCAATGATTTTATCTAAAACTTTTGGATCATCTGTGGCCGGGCCAAGTGTTGCTAAAATTTTTGTCCGTCTAAACATTATGTGTCTGCTGTCTCTAAAAGGAGTGGCTCTTTAATAAAAGAGTTAAGCTGTTTCTTATTAGCTACTTATTTTATGCTTCTGCAGCGCGCTCTTCAAGAATGGCAACAGCCGGTAATTTTTTACCTTCTAAGAATTCCAAGAAAGCGCCGCCACCGGTAGAAATATAAGAAACCTTATCGGAAATATTATATTTATCAACTGCAGCTAGGGTATCACCACCACCGGCAATTGAAAAGGCAGGTGATTCTGCAATCGCCATTGCAATAGTCTTAGTGCCTTCACCAAATTGATCGAACTCAAATACGCCAACAGGACCATTCCAAACGATAGTACCGGCTTTCATAATAACGTCTGCTAATGCTTTTGCACTTTCAGGACCGATATCAAAAATCATATCATCATCAGTTGTCTCATCCACGTTTTTCAGAGTGGCTTCGGCTGTTTCTGCAAATTCTTTAGCACAAACAACATCAGTCGGTACAGGAATGTCACCACCGCGAGCAATAGCAGCAGCTTTCAAATTTTTTGCTGTTTCTACTAGGTCTTCTTCATACAAAGATTTACCGACATTGTGGCCATCAGCCGCAATAAAAGTATTGGCGATACCACCACCAACAATCAATTGGTCAACCACTTTAGACAGTGATTCCAAAACCGTTAATTTAGTCGATACTTTTGAGCCACCAACGATTGCAACCATTGGCCGCGCTGGATTATCCAGTGCTTTGCCTAGGGCTTCTAATTCACCTGCCAGTAGAGGGCCGGCACTGGCTATGGGAGCAAATTGAGCTGCGCCATAAGTAGAACCTTGTGCGCGGTGAGCAGTTCCAAAAGCATCCATAACGAATACATCACAGAGTGCTGCATATTTTTTCGCTAGCTCTTCAGTATTTTTCTTTTCGCCGACATTGAAGCGCACATTTTCTAATAACACTAGTTCTCCATCGGCAACATCAACACCAGCAAGATAGTCTTTGACTAAGCGTACTTCTCTGCTCATGAGTCCAGCCATGTGTTCAGCAACAGGCTTCATAGAGAATTCATCACTATATTCGCCTTCAGTAGGGCGACCTAAGTGTGACATGACCATGACTTTTGCACCGGCTTTTAATGCTAACTCAATAGTTGGCAATGAAGCTCTGATGCGCTTATCAGAAGTCACTTTGCCATCTTTAATCGGCACGTTTAAGTCCTGACGGATAAGTACACGTTTTCCTGATAAATCCAGATCGGTCATTTTAATCACTGACATGCTGATTCCTCTTTTAAATTTTTGTAAAATTTTAAATCTATAATAATTATTTCCATATTTTCTTTATCTAAATAGAACGGCGAGAAGACATGGGAATAATAACTATTTCTTTTATTGATAAAAAAGCAAAGAGCATGAGGCCTAAACCCGATGCTCTTTTGTCATGTAAAACTCAATAAAATTGAGCTCGACATGGGCTTTTTCAGTAATGCTTAGTTAGCAGCAACGTGCTCAACAAAGCGCAACATGTTACAAGTATAACCATACTCGTTGTCATACCATGCAACGACTTTAACGAAAGTGCCGTCTAATGCAATACCAGCGCCTGAGTCAAAGATTGATGAGTAGCCTACGCCACGGAAGTCTGTAGAAACAACTTTCTCATCAGTATAACCTAGAGTCTTGCTCATTTCGCCAGTTTCTGAAGCTGCTTTCATCGCTGCACAAATGTCGTCATAGCTTGCTTCTTTGTCTAGTTCAACCGTTAAGTCAACAACAGACACGTCAGAAGTAGGTACACGGAAAGCCATACCCGTTAACTTACCATTCAGCTCAGGTAAAACAACACCGACTGCCTTAGCAGCACCTGTAGATGAAGGAATGATATTCTCAAGAATACCACGACCACCGCGCCAGTCTTTCATAGAAGGACCATCAACAGTTTTCTGAGTGGCAGTTGCAGCGTGAACAGTCGTCATTAGACCACGTTTGATGCCCCAATTGTCGTTTAATATTTTCGCCACAGGTGCTAAACAGTTAGTCGTACAAGAAGCAGCAGAAACAATTGCCTGACCCGCATATTCGCTGTGGTTAACACCGTATACGAACATTGGAGTGCCATCTTTAGAAGGTGCAGATTGAACAACTTTCTTTGCGCCTGCATCGATGTGCTTCTGACAGCTTTCTTCAGTCAGGAAGAAACCAGTACAATCAATAACGATATCAGCGCCAACGTCGCCCCATTTCAGGTCTGAAGGATCACGTTCAGCAGTTAAACGGATTTTCTTACCGTCAACAATCATCGCACCGTCTTCTGAATCAACATCATGTGCAAAACGACCATGAACTGAATCGTACTTAAGCATGTATGCTAAGTAGTCAGCGTCTAATAAATCGTTAATACCAACGATTTCGATATCATCAAATTCGTTGTAAACTGCACGAAAAACCATACGACCGATACGGCCAAAACCATTAATACCGACTTTAATTGTCATTAATATTTCTCCTTAAAACTATTTATAATTTTTTTACTATGAATATTTTCAGAGCATCACTAGCAATAAGCCGGATGCTCTGAGTGAATTACATGACGGATTCAGCAGTAGCAACAATGTTTTCTACTGTGAAGCCAAACTCTTTGAAGAGTTCACTAGCAGGTGCTGATTCACCGAAGCGATCCAAACCGATAACCTTACCGTTCAGACCCACATAAGTTCCCCATGAATAAGTCACACCGGCTTCAATAGCAACACGTGCAGTCACTGCGGCAGGTAGCACAGATTCTCTGTATTCTGCGCTTTGTGCTTCAAAGCTATTAGTACATGGGATAGAAACAACCCGTACTTTTTTGCCTTTGGCAGTTAATTCTTTCGCTGCATTCACAGTAATGCCCACTTCTGAGCCAGTGGCCATTAGAATCACATCAGCCGTGCCTTCACAATCAGATAGTACATAAGCACCCTTAGCGATATTAGCCATTGCATCATCAGAACGCGCTTGATGATCAAGGTTCTGACGAGAGAAAATCAAACAGCTTGGACCGTCTGCTTTTTCAATCGCACAACGCCATGCAACGGCAGACTCAACAGCATCTGCTGGACGCCAGACTGACATATTTGGAATCATACGCAAAGTAGCGATTTGCTCTACTGGCTGATGAGTCGGACCATCTTCACCCAGACCAATTGAATCGTGAGTATAAACGAATAAGGCACGCTGCTTCATCAATGCCGCCATACGTAGCGCATTACGCGCATATTCTGAGAACATTAAGAAGGTTGCGCCATAAGGGAGGAAACCACCGTGTAAAGCAACACCATTCATAATGGCTGACATACCAAATTCACGGACACCATAGCTGATATAGTTACCGGCAGTATCATCCATAATAGACACGCTGTTTGACCAGGTAGTCAGATTTGATGGTGATAAATCCGCTGAACCACCAAGGAATTCTGGCAATACGCCAGCATAACCTTCAATGGAGTTCTGCGAAGCCTTACGAGAAGGAATTGAAGCCGCTTCGTCAGCGACTTTCTTAACGAAGGCATCAGCCGTTGCTTCCCAATTTGCAGGTAACTCACTGGCCATACGACGAGTATATTCAGCAGCAAGTTCTGGATAAGCCGCAGTATAAGCTGCAAATTTTTCGTTCCAGGCTGTTTCTTTCTCAGCACCTTTGCTACGTGCATCCCAACCGCTATAAACGTCATCAGGAATAACGAAGGGTTCGTGTGTCCAGCCAATGTTTTCACGTGTCTTAGCAATTTCGTCGTCACCTAAAGGTGCGCCGTGACAGTCGTGAGTTCCACATAAGTTTGGTGAACCCTGACCAATCACAGTCTTAGCACAAATCAGCGTAGGACGGTCTGTGACAGAGCGTGCTTCTAATGTGGCATTGCGTAATGCATCGGCATCATGACCATCAACATCACGAATAACGTGCCAGCCATAAGATTCGAAACGCTTAGGCGTATCATCAGTAAACCAGCCTTCAACGTGACCATCAATGGAAATACCATTGTCATCCCAATAAGCAATTAGTTTACCTAAACCCCAAGTACCGGCTAAAGCACAAGATTCATGCGAGATACCTTCCATCATACAACCATCACCCATGAAGACATACGTGTAGTGATCGACAATGTCATGACCATCGCGGTTAAACTGCGCTGCCATTGTCTTTTCAGCAAGCGCCATACCAACACCGTTGGTAATACCCTGACCTAAAGGACCGGTAGTGGTTTCAATGCCGGGGGCATAACCATATTCTGGATGACCTGGCGTTTTTGAATGCAGTTGACGGAACTGTTTCAGATCGTCAATGGATAACTCATAGCCAGTGAGGTGTAATAAAGAATAAATCAGCATGGAGCCGTGGCCATTTGACAAGATGAAGCGATCACGGTCTGTCCAATCGGGATTGGCAGGGTTGTGATTCATAAAGTCATTCCACAGCACTTCTGCGATATCAGCCATTCCCATAGGCGCACCCGGGTGTCCTGAGTTTGCTTTTTGTACTGCATCCATGCTGAGTGCACGAATAGCATTGGCTAGTACCTTACGTTCTGGCATATGTTTCTCCTGGAATAAAGGAATTTTTCAATTAAAAATTTGAGTCGCATTGTCTCTCATATCATCAGAGACAGCAACTTTTTGGGGCTTTTTCCCCAATAAAATCGGCCACCAAAAAAAGTGGTTTAAGGAATATAATGGAAATCAGGTATAAAGTACAACTTTATTTATTGATAGTTGATATAAGTCATTACTTATGTCAATGATAATGTAAGTACTCATTATAGCCATTTATTCTATCCATTTATTCTATCCATTTACATCTATCCATTTACATCTATCCATTTAATAGAACAGCCCATACTGGGGATTTGTTCTTTAGGCCCATGACCGGTCTGAGAAATTTGCTTCATGGAAGCAAATAAGTCCCGTTTTACATCACTCGCAGCCGTTTCTTTACGCGATGCATCCAGTCGGCCACGGTATTGTAATTGTAAGTCGGCATTATAACCGAAAAAATCCGGAGTACAGACAGCGCCATAGGCTTGTGCTGTTTTTTGCGTGCTATCTAATAAGTAAGGAAAGGAAAAATCAAAGTCTTGCGCGATCTGCTTCATGTTCTCGGGGGAATCTTCACTAAACTGCGTAGGATCATTGGACATAATCGCCACACTATCTATACCCATTGCTTTTAATTCGGCTGTATCACGCACTAGGCGTGATAAAATGGCCTTTACATAAGGGCAGTGATTACAGATAAACATCACTAACAAGCCCTTTTCGCCCGCACAGTCCTGTAAATTCCAAAGTTTGCCATCAACATCGGGCAAGGAAAAATCAATAGCGGGTTTATTAAATTCACAGATTGGGGTTTCCAGACTAACCATATTTACCTCTATATTATTTTTTATTGACCGACTTTTTACTCGGCAGTCCTGATTCATATCTCTAAAAGGTATGAATTTTATTCAATTTGGGCAAGCATTTTCTTTAATTTATTTAAAGTTGTCCTAATTAGGTCTAAACTTGTGCCTTAATACACAGATATCAACCTTATAATCGTTAAATAACAGGATATTTTATGGCCAGTAGCCACTTATTTACATCAGAATCTGTTTCTGAAGGGCATCCCGACAAGATTGCCGATCAAATCTCCGATGCCGTTCTTGACGCCATTTTAACTGAAGATAAGCATGCCCGTGTTGCCTGTGAAACCATGATTAACACCGGTATGGTGGTATTGTCAGGTGAAATTACCACCTCCGCTTATGTCGATATGCAACAAATTGTACGCGACACTATAAAGGAAATAGGTTACAACCATTCCGATATGGGTTTTGACTATCAATCTTGTGCGGTATTAACCTCTATTGATAAACAATCCGCCGATATTGCCATGGGTGTTGATATCACCGATGCCCACGAACAGGGTGCCGGCGATCAGGGGCTCATGTTTGGCTATGCCAGCAATGAAACTGAGGTTTTAATGCCTGCACCGATTACTTTTGCTCACCAATTGGTCAAACGTCAGGCACATGTCAGAAAAAGTGGCATTTTAAGCTGGTTACGCCCCGACGCAAAAAGTCAGGTAACGTTCCGCTATGAAAATGATGTGCCTGTGGGCATTGATGCCGTGGTTTTATCCACTCAGCATGACGATGAAGTCAGTACTGAGACCTTACGCGAAGCCGTAATGGATGAAATCATCAAGCCTATTTTGCCTGAAAAATGGCTTTCTAAAGACACTAAATTCCATATTAATCCAACCGGACGCTTTGTGATTGGTGGCCCAGTGGGTGATTGTGGCCTAACTGGTCGAAAGATTATTGTTGATACCTATGGCGGCATGGCACGTCATGGTGGTGGCGCTTTCTCTGGAAAAGACCCCTCAAAAGTGGATCGCAGCGCTGCCTACGCAGGTCGCTACGTGGCAAAGAATATTGTTGCTGCCGGGCTCGCCGCTCGCTGTGAAATTCAGGTGTCTTATGCCATTGGTGTCTCACAACCAACATCCGTTTCAGTCAATACCTTCGGTAGTGGCAAGGTCAGCGATGAAAAACTGGTTGAACTGATTGCAGAACATTTTGACTTACGTGCGGGAGGCTTAGTCGAGATGCTTGACCTATTGCGTCCTATTTACCGCGCCACAGCAGCCTATGGTCATTTTGGTCGTGAAGAACCCGAATTCACTTGGGAAAAAACAGATAAAGCCGCCGCACTTAAAGCGTCTGCCGGTATTTAACTCTACCGTTTAAATCAGTAGAGCAAACACAAAATTAGAGCTCTTAAAACTATAGTTTAAGGATATAACATGAGTACATTTACAGATTATAAGGTTGCCGATATCAGTCTTGCTGATTGGGGTCGTAAAGAAATTTCCATCGCTGAAATCGAAATGCCTGGACTAATGGCATTAAGAGAAGAATATGCGGGTCAAAAACCGCTTGATGGTTGTCGTATTATGGGTAGTATCCACATGACCATTCAAACCGCTGTGTTAATTGAAACTCTGGTCAATCTCGGAGCAGAAGTGCGCTGGGTTTCCTGTAATATATTCTCTACTCAGGATCATGCCGCTGCTGCTATTGCTGCTTCTGGAATTCCTGTTTTTGCTTGGAAGGGTGAGACCATTGAGGAATACTGGTGGTGTACAGAGCAAGCCTTATTATGGCCTGACGGTAAATTACCCAATATGATTCTGGATGATGGTGGTGATGCGACGCTATTAGTGCACAAGGGGGTTGAGTTTGAAAAAGCCGGTGCTATCCCAGCAACAAAAGCTGACGATAACGAAGAATATCAGGCTATTCTGGATGTTTTACGTCGTACGATTAAGCCTAGTGACACTGTTTGGCAGGATATCGCTGGTAGTGTAAAAGGTGTAACTGAAGAAACCACCACAGGTGTACACCGTTTATATGAAATGCAGGAAAAAGGTGAATTATTATTCCCCGCAATGAATGTTAATGATTCTGCGACCAAGTCTAAATTTGATAATCTTTATGGTTGTCGTGAATCGCTGATTGATAGTATCAAGCGTGCGACTGACGTGATGATTGCGGGTAAAATCTGTATTGTTCTGGGTTATGGCGATGTGGGCAAGGGCTGTGCTCAGGCCTTTCGTGGTATGGGTGCTACTGTTTGGGTGACAGAAATTGATCCTATTTGTGCTTTGCAGGCAGGAATGGAAGGCTATCGTGTTGTTGATATGAATGAAGTCGCCTCTATGGGTGATATTTTTGTTACCACTACGGGTAATGTCAGCGTCATCAATCATGACCATATGGCAGCAATGAAGAATGAAGCGATTGTTTGTAATATCGGTCACTTTGATTCTGAAATTGATATCGCTTCGCTGGAACAATACGAATGGGAAGAAATTAAGCCTCAGGTTGATCACGTGATTTTCCCTGATGGTAAGAAGATCATTATTCTTGCTAAAGGCCGTTTAGTGAACTTGGGCTGTGCCACTGGACACCCTAGTTTCGTTATGTCTGCTTCGTTTACTAACCAGGTGATGGCGCAAATTGAGTTTTTCACTAATGCTGAAGCCTATGAGAATAAGGTTTATATCTTACCTAAGATTCTGGATGAAAAAGTGGCTCACTTACACCTGATGAAAATTGGTGCTAAGTTGACTTTACTGTCTAAAGAACAGGCTGATTATATTAATGTGCCTCAGGAAGGACCTTATAAGGCCGATCACTATCGTTATTAAGAAGAGTGGAAACCTCTTTTAATAACGAGTGTTAATCGTTACTAAATAGAATTTTTATAAGAATGGAGTGCATTCAGGCTGCTCGGTAATAATATGAGTAGCCTGATTTTTACTAATGACAACAACTAAACAAACATCTCAGCCAATCAGCTTTGAGTTTTTCCCCACTAAAACCGCTGAAGGCGCAGAAAAACTCGCGCTAGTACGGGATAAATTAAGTGTGCTTGACCCGCTTTATTATTCTGTGACCTATGGTGCAGGGGGTAGTACTCAGGAAGGTACGCTCAATACCATTAAAAGTATTATGGATGCCGGTTATTCCGCTGCACCGCATTTATCTTGCATTGGTTCAACCCATGAAGGCATTAAGTCTATTCTTGATATTTTTATGGCGCGTGGTGTTAAGCGGATCGTTGCCCTGCGTGGCGATTTACCTTCGGGGCATCGTGATGTGGGTGAATTCCGTTATGCGAATGAACTGGTGGAGTTTATTCGGAGCGAAACCAATGATCACTTTCATATTGAGGTTGCAGCCTATCCTGAAGTGCATCCTCAGGCAAGAGATGCTAATACGGATTTAAAGCATTTTATTGCCAAAATGAATGCCGGTGCTAATAGTGCTATCACACAATACTTTTTTAATATTGATGCCTATCTCTATTTCGTCGATAGTTGTCAAAAGGCTGGCATGGATAAGCCAATTGTTCCGGGGATTATGCCCATCTCGAACTATTCACGTTTGGCTGGCTTTTCAGATATGTGTGGCGCAGAGATTCCGCGCTGGTTGGCAAAACGTCTGCAAGGCTATGGTGATGATATCGACTCCATTAAGGCACTAGGTTTAGAAGTGATCTCTAAACTCTGTGAACAATTATTGGCCGCTGGCGCACCCGGCTTACATTTTTATACGCTCAATCAAAGTAAAACGACGCTACAAATTTGTGAGAATCTTGGCCTTAAAAAATAAGCTTGTTTTTATCAAGCATCACCCTGATAAAGTGATGCTTCACAGATCAACTGATTTTTCTAGGTTCAATACAATTTAACTAAAAATCAGTTTCAAGCCCACCGCAATGGTCACAAATTCAAATACCCGTTTTATCCAACGGTTATTTGCTACTATGGCGAGGTGCGCCCCTGTAAAGCCACCGACTAATGAGCCTATTAATAGGGCTGGTAGCCAGTCCCACTGGATTTCACTGAGCATACCCAGGGTCAATGCGCCACTGCCATTCCAGAACACCCCGACTAATACCAGCGTATAAGCAACTGCCGTTTTATAATCCAAGCCGAACCAGCGTACCAGCCAAAGCGTGACGAACAGCCCCGTGCCTGAGGTCAAAGAGCCATTGAGAATGCCAATTAGAAATAGGCTCAATCCGCCTATTATCATACCTTTAGCGTGTCGATTTAAGTTTTGCAGCTCTTGCCCTAAGTCTGCTTTAAGCCAGGAGTAGACACCCAGCGATATCGTCAAAAAGCCCAATGCCATTTTTGCTTCATATTCTGGGATCTGAACAATAATAAACCCGCCAGCAATCACCCCAGGTACGCCTGAAAGCAATATAAACACAGAGAAGCCCAGTTTTAGCTTTCCGGTGCGTAAGTGGCGGATAGTCGCTCCCACACCCAATGCAACACTCGCTACTTTATGGGTAGCCAGAGCAATGCTAAAGGGGAGTCCCAAAAAAATTAGCATGGGTAATTGGATTAAGCCAGCCCCTCCACCGGCAAAGGCTGAAAATGTATTTGCCACGAAAGAAATAGCCAGCAGAAGCAACTGCTCAGCAATAGTCATATATACCTCTTTTATTCTAATTAGGGTTTATTTATAATTGGGTGTTATTTACTTTGCCAACAAGCAATAAAGTGTTATACATTAGCCACACTTGAAAAGGAATCCACAGCGCGTCGCCCTTATTACCCAAAATTGATAAGTGAAACTGGTAATAAGCCTGTGCTGCGACTAAACTGAACACTAACTATGTTAATACGACCCCCTAATTATAAAAACCATCCTATTTTTAATCGAACCAGCCTCTCGCTTGCGTTTCTGCTATGCCTGCTATTATTATCCAATAGCCTCTATGCCGATCGAAGCTTTATCAAGTGCTGGAAAAATGCCGATGGCCTTACGGAATGTGGTAATCGAATTCCCCGAGAATACTATAACCAACGAATTCGTTACATCGATGACAAGGGCATTACGCGTAAAGTCAAAGAACGCTCGAAAACCCGTGAAGAACTAGATGAACAATTTGAAGCCGATAAATTACAAGCATTAGAAGCCAAACAACAACAGAAAATCAAAGAATACGATGAAGTCCTGCTCAAAACCTATTTGAAAATTGATGACTTATTGGCCTCCTTAAACTCCAAACTCGCGATTATTGAATCACGTTCCATTATTCTTGATTCCAGTATTGAGCTCAAAAAACGAGAGTTTGGTAATCTCATTAGAAAGGCAGCAAATATGGAGCGTTCAGGTAAGCCAATATCAAAGTCATTATCATCACAGCTTGATAGCACCCGCACCACCCTGAGAAACCTGCAAAATCAGGTCAGCATTCAAGAAATTGAAACAGCAAAAATAAAAAAGGTATTTGCACACGATGTCGAACGCTTTATTCTATCCAAGGCCGAGCGAATTAAATATACTCTTAGCACCCCTAGTCAGGCAAAAAAATTACATGCCGTACGAGTAAATTGTCTCAATGAGGCGCAATGTGATTTACAATGGCAAAAAGCCAATGACTTTATCAAAGAGTTTGCCAGTACAAAGCCAATTTACACCACCGACAAAGTGTCTGTTACTGACATACCCAAAACACATAATGACATTGCCATGTCGCTATCAATACTTGACGATAAATCTGATCGTCAGCCCAATGATAATAAATTGATTATTTTTCAAATTCGTTGTAACCCTGATCGAAAAGGTCAGGAGTTTTGTGCTTCTTCTGAAATAAACAACTTATTAAAAGAGTTCAAAAGCATTATTTATCAGCAATAAACACAAGAGTACTAATTAGTGCCCATCCGTAAATAGGTTTTTTATATAAATAATCGTAGGGTGGGCATGGCTTTATCTGCCCACGCTGACTCAAGCGCTTATTATGTACACTTTCAGCGTGGGCACAAAAAGCGTGCCCACCCTACGGTCAAAATTATCAAATAATTCTAGAATAAACGGATGGATAACAATTAGTCATTTTTAACACTGACACTATTAACACTTACACTATTAACAAAGAACAACCATTTCCTTACCCAGTTTTCATCAGGCCGCTTAACGAATCGACTGCGCACATATTTGCTTAACTGCCCTTCAATAAAGCTGGACAGCACCTCAGCAAATTGACTGATGTTGCCCTGATAACTCAATTGTCCTTTAAGTTCTGCCTCTCTTAATATCTGCCTGAGTTGTGTTTCAATGCGTTGAAAAAACTGATCGGTGCGTTTTAGTAAACGTTCATGCTCACCAATTAAGGCATCTCCTAGTAAAACACGCGTAATACCGGGGTTTTTGCTCGAAAAAGTCAGTACAATTGCCATGATTTTTTCTACCTGTGCGAAAACCCCATCCTGTTTTTTGATTACCTGAGCAATCAAGCCAAAGACCGTCTCTTCACTGAATTCAATCAATGCTTCAAACATTTTGGCCTTACTGGGAAAATGACGATATAAGGCTGCTTCAGAGACGCCAACCGCTTTGGCTAGGTTGGCAGTCGTTATCCGTTCACCAGGGCGTTGCTCTAGCTCTAGAGCAAGCGCTTGGAGTATTTGCTCCTTACGATTGATCTTGGTGGCTTTTTTTTTTGTCTTGGCTGTCGTCATGGTATTATTTTTTCACTCATCATAATCATGACTCTCTTCCGCACAGTCACCAAAAATTAAAGTGCCAATACCTTCATCGGTAAACAACTCTAACATCACCGCATGCTCAATGCGGCCATCAATAATATGTGCTGAACAGACGTTATTTGCTACCGCTTCCAGTGCACAACGAATTTTAGGTAACATACCACCATGTATAGTGCCATCTGCAATGAGTTCATCCACTCTTGAAACACTCAAACCGGTCAAT
Source organism: sulfur-oxidizing endosymbiont of Gigantopelta aegis (assembly GCF_016097415.1). Classification (NCBI taxonomy): domain Bacteria; species sulfur-oxidizing endosymbiont of Gigantopelta aegis. The sequence goes on from NZ_JAEHGE010000003.1 coordinate 190,963, forward strand.
AACTGATCTTTTTTATCTAATAACCCGGTGGTATTGGTTAATAAAATTAATTTTTCAGCATCCAGCTCTTCTGCCAGTTTACCTGCAACCAGATCAGCATTAATATTATATGACTCACCATTCTTGCCCAGTCCAATCGGTGCTATCACTGGAATAAAATCACCATGAATAAGCATATCAATGATCGATGTATCAATATTTGTCACTTCGCCGACATGCCCAATATCGATAATTTCCGGTGCATCCATACCTTCAGCCTGATGACTAAAGGCCATTTTTTTTGCACTGATCAAGGCGCCATCTTTGCCTGTTAAACCTACAGCTTTAGCACCATGCGAATTAAGTAAGGCAACAATTTCTTTATTTACCTGACCACCAAGTACCATTTCAACCACATCCATGGTTTCTTTATCGGTCACACGCATACCACCAATAAATTCACTTTCCTTACCAATGCGTTTTAATAAATTGCCAATTTGAGGCCCACCACCATGCACAACAACTGGATTTAAACCAACGAGTTTTAGCAGAACAATATCCCGAGCAAAACCATTTTTCAACACATCATCTGTCATTGCGTTACCACCGTATTTTATCACGATAGTTTTACCTTGGAATTTTCTAATATAGGGTAAGGCTTCACTTAATACATGGGCAATCGTCGTTGCCGAACTATTATCAATACTCATAATTTCTCTAATTAATTCTATTTCTTTTGTTAAAAAATAATTTGTTAACAAGCGTATTTTAAAGAGCTTCTCTTAAAATATTTTGCTTAAAACGGAAAGTCTAGTTCCGGCTCAACAGCAAGTATTGACTCTTTAAAGGCATTAGCAATGCGTTGTAGTGCTTCTTCATCATTGGCCTCAAAACGCATGGTTAAATTGTCAGTAGTATTGGAGGCTCTCACCAATCCCCAGCCATCTGAATATTCAACTCGAATGCCATCAATAGTAATAATTTCACCATCACTAAAGCGACTCACATCAGCACTTATTTTTTCCATGATTTTAGGCCCATTATCCGTTGCAACAAGAATTTCCGGGGTGTTTAACGAATCAGGCAATTCAGCAAAAATCTGCCGTGATTTTCTTAAATCAATTGATAGGATTTCTAATACTCTAGCAGCGACAAACAATGCATCATCAAAACCAAACCAGCGTTCTTTAATAAAAATATGGCCACTCATTTCACCCGCAAGTAATGCCCCTGTCTCCAAAAGTTTACTTTTCATAAATGAATGACCACTTTTACACATGATAGCCTTGCCACCTAAACTACTAATATAGTGATCGAGTTTCCATGTTGATTTAACATCATACAAAATAGTGGCATCTTTATTACGAGACAAGATATCTTTTGCCAATAGCATTAAAATTCTATCCGGCCAGATAATCTCTCCTCCTGATGAAACCAGACCAATCCTATCGCCATCACCATCAAAGGCAATACCTAAGTCTGCTTTAATTTCATTCACTTTTTCAATCAGCTCAGCCATGTTTTCTGGACGACTAGGATCAGGATCGTGTGCCGGGAAAGTACCATCAACATCAGCATTTAATGCTGTGACTTTACAGCCTAGCTGCTCAAAAAAGGTAGTTGAAAATTTACCCGCAACACCATTTCCCGTATCAATGACGATATTCATCGGTCTTGCTAAAATAATGTTGCCTGTTATTTTAGTCATGTAGTCTTCCATGATATTCATTTGAACTAACTTACCTTCGCCACTGACCATTTCACCCTTAAGCACTTTTTGTCTGAGTTGTTGCAGTCGCACATCACTATAACTATGACCCATGATCATAATTTTCATACCATTATAATTGGCGGGGTTATGACTGGCTGTTATGATTATGCCATTACCAGCGGTTTTTGTGAGCGCACTAAAATATAAAATAGGGCTGGTGACCATGCCAATATCAACCACATTAATCCCGCTTTCCAGCAAGGCTTCTATTAATGCTTTCACCAGTTCAGGGCTGCTCTCACGCCCATCACAGGCCACAGAAATTTGTGCTTGTTTTTGTTCGGTTAATTCAACCGCAATCGCATAGGCTATTTTTTTCACCACGACGGGATTAATAAGCTCACCGACTACACCTCTAATATCATAGGCTCTGAATATTTTATCAGTAACAAAGTCTAAATATTCCTTATCCGATTCACCATGTACAGAAATACCATCAGCATTATTAAGATTACTATTCGCTGCCTCTTTTTTATCGCCATGCGTGATATTTTTATCTCTGTCAGGTAATGACACATAGCTTTTCTGCCTAGCATTTTTAATGATGAATACCAACCAGACTAATGATGAAATTAATAGAATTGCAGCCAAGCCCAAATAAACCATTACCTGCCATAATAATTCATTAGGTGTTGCTATTTGTTGTTCTGCAGGCCAAAACCTGAGGCTCCATTGAGTGCCCGCTATTTTTTTTGTTACCTGTAAAGGAAGTTTTTTTAATGCACTATTGCCTTTTTTAGCTAATATTAATTTTCTGCCAGAAAAACTCTGCACAATTTCAAGATAACCATTTTTTTCTTTAAAATCCACAATCAGTTTTTTTATGTAAGTCTGTGGTAGTTTGGCTAAAATATAGCCTGACACTATATCTTTTTTCAGATCGACATCCAGATAGGTTACTTTTTGTATAAAGAGTAATTTGGCTTCTTTAGTATTTGCTCTATGTACTTCTATTTTCATAAAACTATCCGACTTTTTACCATTGGATGCTTTTAATTCATTTAATAAGGACAAGACCCCATAGCCCATTTCAGGATCATCAATAATGTCATCATCATGAAAATCAGCAGGAATTATCTCCACAATAGACTGCTCACCCAAACGCGCTTCAAGTTCTGTTTTCAATACACCTTGCCATGATGGAATAGCAAAGTTTTTAATGTATTCGGCATCTTTTAGAATATGATTAAAATTATTCAGTTTGTATTTTAAAATTTGATTAGTTTGTCTTAGGTTTTTTACGCTTTGAGCTTCTGCTCTTTCTTTTAAACCTATTTGGTATTTTTTTTCTACACTTTCTTTGGTAGTAGAAGCACCATAAAATAAGCCCAGAGAAGTCATCATCATAAGGACAATAATCGCAATATTACGCACCATTATTTTATTTTCAGAAGCGACCGGATTGCTGTCTTTTTTGCTGTTTAAAATGTTTTTTGTACGACTATCAGGCTTTTTATTTTCCCCTTTTTTATTGCGCTTCTCATCAATTTCTTCTCTGCGCTTTGCAGAGGCTTCCTTTTTGATCATTGCCTTGATATTTTCTTTTACATTATTCATAGAATCCGTTTCCGTCTATTTCGCTAGCTTATGCTATGACTTGCCCAAATAAATTTCTAATGACTACCTGTATGACCAAAGCCACCTTCACCACGTTGACTTTGATCAAATGATTCAACAATTTTAAGTTGCGCCTGAACAACAGGTACAAACACTAATTGTGCAATGCGTTCACCGGGTTTGATAACAAAAGTTGTTTTACCACGGTTCCAACAGGAGACAAAAAGTTGCCCTTGATAGTCCGAATCAATTAGCCCAACTAAATTGCCTAGGACAATACCATGCTTATGTCCTAAACCTGAGCGAGGTAAGATAATCGCCGCCATTTCATTATTAGAAATATGGATAGCAAGCCCCGTTGGAATCAACAACGTGTCCCCGGGTAATAGGGGAGTCTCTTCATCTAAAATTGCTCTTAAATCCATTCCGGCTGAACCCTGAGTTGCATATTCTGGCATTGGAAACTCTGTGCCAACTCTGGAGTCAAGAATTTTAACTTCAACTTCGTTCATAAATACTGTTTTCCTTGGTAAGATATTATTGAGACACTAATGAGTGTCCATCCATAAATAGGGTTCTTTATCAGTATAAATAGTAGCGTGGGCACAAAATGCGTGCCCACCCTACGGTCACTTTTTGATATGCTGAATCGTTACCATTTATCTAACTAAATAATAGTACAATTTTGTCAATTAATTGTTGTGCTAGTTGTGTTTTGCTAGCAAAGGGTAATTTTTTTGTGGCGACATCATCATTCGGCTGATTGCGCCAAAATAAATGCAAGGCATTATTATCAGCCTCAAAGCCTTGATTTTCACCCACCTGATTCGCGGCTATCATATCTAGGTTTTTCCGCTGTAACTTTTCTAGCGCATAATTTTCTACATTATTCGTCTCTGCGGCAAAACCAACACAAATAGGCTTGTTAGGCAAAGCGGCAACAGCACTCAAAATATCTGGATTTTTCACAAACTCCAGTACCAAGCGATCGGCATGTTTCTTAATCTTTTCATTGGCCATCTGAACCGGGCGATAATCAGCCACTGCTGCCGTCGCAATAAAAATATCAACTTGCGTATTATCATCTGTACCGCTGTCACCGGCATTGCTATCACTGGAGCGAAGCTGTGCAAAAACTTCATCATGCATTTGCTGCGCACTACGCACCGCTCGAAAATCACAATCAATCGGTGCGTCCAATGCCGTTGGGCCACTGATTAAAATAACCTTTGCACATTCATTAATTGCAGCCTGAGCAATTGCATAACCCATTTTACCGCTACTGCGATTGCTCATATAGCGTACCGGATCAATATCTTCGATAGTGGGGCCTGCCGTGATGAGTAGGGTTTTGCCTATTAAACGCTGCTTGTTTATTCCCAATACTGCCGTGCAACGCTCAAGTATCTGCTCCGGCTCAACCATTCGACCAGGGCCTACATCACCACAAGCCTGTTCACCCTCTGCCGGGCCGGAGAAATAGATGTTTGAGCGTTGAGACAAGAGTTTGATATTGGCGACTGTCGCTTCATTTCGCCACATCTGTTGATTCATTGCTGGGGCAATCAATAGGGGAGCCGTTGTCGCTAAACACAAAGTGCTAAGTAAATTGTCCGCCAAACCATGAGTTATCTTAGCAAGAGTGTTTGCCGTTGCTGGAGCAACAACGATCAAATCAGCCCAACGCGCTAACTCAATATGCCCCATACCAGCCTCTGCCTGCATATCAAACACATCACCACGCACACTATTGCCTGAGAGAGCCTGAAAGGTCAGTGGTGTGACAAACGTCTCTGCGGCATGGGTCATCACCACCTGCACTTGTGCGCCTTGCTTAACCAATAGACGCACTAATAGCGCAGACTTGTAGGCCGCGATGCCGCCACAGACCGCAACAATGATTTTCTTTTGATGCAAAGACTGATTTATAAGGGGGTTAAAAACTGACATAGTGGTATTTTACCGATTAGTAAGCACTTACTGCAAGAATCATTGCTTAAGTATATTCCATTTGTAAGAAAATGCTCTCATGCACAGCCTCTTTATTTGTTTATCATAACAGTGCTTGCAAGGATGCAATTAAATCAACAGGAGTATGGAATGCCTATTATTGACTGGCCTGAGGCCGAACGCCCCCGTGAAAAATTATTACAGCGGGGCGCAGATGCCCTCACTGATGCCGAATTATTGGCTATTTTCCTACGCACAGGTACCAAGGGTTTTACTGCCATCGATCTTGCCTACCAATTATTGGAACACTTTTCCTCATTACGCAACCTCTTCAACGCCGATCTGGAAGAGTTTTCACAAACCAAGGGTGTTGGCCCGGCCAAATATGTACAACTACAAGCCGTACTAGAAATGTCCAAGCGCTATCTCGGAGAAACAATGGAAAATCAGGATGTTATTAGTAGCCCTGAAGACACCCGTCAGTTTCTAAAAAGCCAACTAGGCAATCGACCTTATGAAGTGTTTGCAGCGTTATTTTTAGATAATCGCCATCGTGTAATCAAATTCGAAGAATTGTTTCGTGGCACCATTGACGGGGCTTCAGTATATCCAAGAGAAGTCGTCAAAACAGCCCTAGAACATAATGCGGCGGCCTTGATTATAGCCCACAATCATCCCTCCGGTGTAGCAGAGCCAAGTACTGCCGATGAAAGAATCACCCTGCGTCTAAAAGAAGCACTGGCTTTAGTAGACATCCGCCTATTGGATCATTTAGTCATTGGTGATGGCGAAGTCGTTTCCCTCGCTGAACGGGGCATCCTATGACGTCGATGCTACTTATTCATCATCCTGATAATAGTAGTCATATTTTTCCAGTATACCGATCATAAATGCCCAGGCTTCACTATAGGACAGGCCACTATCATCCGGAATAATAATTTTTACATACAGCGTTTTTTGATATTCTGCTTTTAATTGCGCTAATATTTTGTGCAGTCTTGCCTCAGAGACTTTTTGATAAGCCCCTGTATCAGATGCTCTAAATTGAATTAGTTCTTGACCGGCCAGTTTTTCATAACGCACTTCAACCACATGCTTGCCCACTGCTGAGCGAGAAGGTTTAATCAGCTTATTGTATTTATCTTCCAGGGTTTCATATTCACCCACCAACACACTATGCTGTTGCTGAACCGCTGAAATCTGCCGTTCATAATTACTGATATTATCCTGAAAGTTCTGATTTTTTTTGCTCAGACTGGCTAGTTCTTCATCACGGTTATCCAAGGTTAAGGATTGCTGGGTTAATTGTTGTTCTCTTCTGGCCAGTGCTAAGGCCTTTATATCCAGCTTGCTCTGTAGGGAACTCATGGTGGAATTCGCCTGAGACAATTGCTGTTTGGCACGTGCTATATCAGTTGATTTAGATTTAATGACCCGATTCAAACGCTTATGTTCATCACTGAACTGAGCCAATTGCTTATCCTGCTCAACAATCAGTCGGTCTCGCTCTAAGGCGCTTTCTCTTGCTTGCATCAAGCGCAGGCGTAAAAGGGATAATTCTGACTGAGTTTGCACCAGTCTTTCTTCCAAAGTCGCTTTTTCTTTGGTGGTTTTTTGAATCACTTCTGAAGTGCGGCGTTCGGCCTCAAGGCTCAATTGCAGTTTTCTAGTGATTTCCTGGCGTTTATCCTGACTGATAAGCAAATCATGGGACGTTTTTTGCTGCGCAGCAATGCTGTCTTTAAGACGTTGTGATATTTTCTGCTCAACCACAATACGGTTCTGTAGTTCTGTCACCAACTCCCAGTTTTTTACCATCAAAATCGTTGTAGCAATCAAGAAAATCATCACCACAACGGTCATGATATCAGTAAAGGATGGCCAAAAAGACTCCTCAACTAATTGCGACTGATTTTGTCTTAAATCAATAAACCCATCACTCATTAGCAATACCCATTGTCTGTCGTGTTTCCATGGTTATTTCTTGTCTGAGTCTGAGTCTAAGCCTGATTGCTGTGTTGCCTTGGCCTTAGCGACAAAATTGGATGCAACTTGTGCATCTGCTGCTACGCCTTTATCTTCAGCCGTATTTTGAAAAGAATGGCTTTGGGAGAAATGCTGATGATCTTCAGGTAAACGAAAGCCTAGTCTTAATAGCTCTTTAATGTCCGTCAAATCATTGGACATACCCGCAACTCGTTCATCGTATTTAGATGTGATTTCATTCACTTTTGAACCCATTTCCAAATATTGCTGCTGTGATAATTGCATATTGGCTGCGGTATGACGCAAAGATTTGATCAACTCTGCCAGTTGATGAATCATATTTTCACTTTGATGAGAGAAACGTGGCACTAGGTGCAAGGTCGTCACCTGTTCAATCGCACTGAATAAATTAGTTTGAATATCGGTCAGTTTTAAATAAAAATAACCAAACAACATATAACAAATAATGGCCGTCGTCGTGGTAGAAAGTGCTGTAGACATGCCATGAATAACTTGCCCCATGCTGGCAATACCATTGCTTTCCATTAAGCTCGAAGCCCCCAAAAGGGCAATAGATAAGGAAATAATAGTACCGAATACGCCAGTGAGAATAAGAATGTTTGACACAAACTTGGGCAGACTCAAACGCGTACTTTCCGATGCCACCATGGTGGCCGCGAGGGCATTTTGATTGACCGGTGCATGCTGACGATAAATCTCCTGCATGGTCACATAGCGATGATAAATCAGGCTATTTTTATTAATGGTATCGGTCGGATTAAAATTATCCCGATGCACATTAATAATAAATTTGCCGACCGCCCGTTCTTCTTTCCAATAGAACAAGAGCGACAATACTAACTTGGCCATGCCGAGAGAAAACAGCCCTACAATTGACCCATTAATAATGTAGCCGGTATCGGTTAACTGATTTTTTAAGTACACATTTTGAATATATTCAAAATTATAAAAGATCATTATGACAACCAGAATACTGACGATTATCAGGCGTATCAGGACATTAAAACTATAATTTGATTTAAACTGTATCATAATCCAATAATAAACTAATATTTAGATGTAAAAAATTGGGGTTTCCACCTAGATTTGCCCCAAGACAGCGATAAATAACCCTGTCTTGGATGCAAAGTAATGAAACCCTGGGCTCATTAAGTTACTTAAACACTTGTTGCTGTTGACTTCTTTTGCGAATTTGTTCGTTAAAAAAATTACGATAATAAAACAACGCACTGACTCCATTGGCTTTCACATCAACCACTTTCCAGCCTCTTGGTGTTTTTAAAAATTTGAAATCAACCTGAACACTGCCGCCATTTTCTCGCATAATTCGAGCAGATGCCAGAGCCTCGTTCTCACTCGTGCGTTTTGACCTAAAGCCATCAACTACGGGTGGGTAGTTTTGATAATTGCTGAGTTTTTGTACAAAGGTGGTAATAAAGAGTTCACTGAAGGTTTCTGTAAACTGCATCTGCTGTTCCGGTGACATCAGGCGATAATAACGACCTGCCACCCAACGTGCCATGTATTCAAAATCAAAGTGTGGAGTGATTTCCTGCTTCAAGAAATAGGTAATCTGTTCCAGTGAGGCATTTTCCTGAGGACGTGCTAAGAAATTCAATACCTTCTTAATGGAATATTCCAACATTTCAGCCGGTGAGGACGTTTGTGCTGAAGGCAATAGTACTCTTGATGGACGATAATACTGTGAATAATAATTACCCTGATGACCCTGATACTGATAGTCAGGCTGTCCCTGATAGGCTTGTTGTTGATACGACTCATTTTTCACAGTATATGAACGAGTATTATTGTCATTATCAATGGTTTTAATCGTCACCGATGCACTAGACACTGTGAAAACGGTACTCATCGTAAATAAAGCTGCTCCGAGTAGAGCAATCTTTTTTATATTCATGGACATTCCTTTTTCTCACCTTATATTATAGTTTTTAGATGCTTAGATAATGATAACATTAGCTCAAATCGAAAGAAATCAATTAAATGGACAAATAATCTGTTTATTTAGCAATTACTTCATCAAATAACTTGCCTAGCGACGCGTTTTTGCGTAAAATCTCGCCTCTTGCTCGAAGTAGCTTTCGAACTACGTGAGCAAAGTATTATTTAAGCGATTGATTGGAGAACAAAAATGTCTAAGGTATGTCAGGTTACAGGCAAACGTCCTGTTGCGGGAAATCATGTTTCTCATGCCAATAACAAAGTCAAACGTCGTTTTTTACCTAACCTTCATTCCCACCGTTTTTGGGTTGAAAGTGAAAACCGTTTTATAAAATTACGTGTTACCGCTAGCGGCATGCGTACAATTGACAAACGTGGTATCGATGTGGTTCTAGCCGAGATGCGTGCTAGAGGCGAAAAAATATAATCATTTCATAATAGTCACTAAAATGATTTACCGAGAATTGTTTTTTTTAAACAAATTTTAAAAGTCAAAAAGTGAGTAGGAGAAAACAAAATGCGTGATAAAATCAAATTAGTATCTTCAGAAGGTACTGGTCACTATTACACAACAACTAAGAACAAGCGCACCATGGCTGAAAAACTGGAACTTAAGAAGTATGATCCCGTTGTTCGTAAGCACGTCATGTATAAAGAAGCTAAAATTAAATAATTTTTTAGACTTTTTTAATCGTTCGATCGCTTAATTGTTGTAGCTTGCTTTTTATAAGCCGGCTTTAAAAAGCCTGTCTATTCATTTAGTCAGGCTTTTTTTGTTACTTTTTAGTAAGCTTTAAATCTGCAAGCGTCATCACCTGGCTGATAAAATAAGCAGGCTGCTCATAGGGGTGCTCTTTTAATAGCCTTTCCAACACCGTATCAATGTTTTCATCCGCACAGACCATTTCTACTTTATACTCTGCTATTTGCTCTAACTGATTGATTTCACCAAGACTAGGCTGACTCCCTTTTAACGCACGAAACTGACCATTTCCCAGAACTTCCCAGCAACATTGGTCATAATTGCCAATTTTACCCGCACCAGACTCAAATAAGGCTTGCTTAACCCGCTCATTATCTGAGTCTGGGATGTAATAAGTGAGATAATACAATTTATAGGCCCTTTACCATTAACATGCTTCGTAATTATAATTTATCCTCAAAGTACAACGTATGCCTATCCGTATGCTAAATCAAGCTTTTTGAGCTTAATCACTACCATTGCTATTGTCTTTAATAACAATAAAATCATCAATAATTATTTCTAGTGCCTTGAATTTTACAAATCTGACCAGATTTTAAAAATATAACAATTAACAGGAGACAAACAATGAGCATTGAAGTTAATGGTAAAACAATCGCAACAGATGAAGAAGGTTTTCTGCTTAATCCTGATGACTGGAATGAAGACACTATGGAAGCTTTAATCAAACAACATGAAGCAGCAGGTCATAAGCCAGTGAATGAAACAGCACGGGGATTAGTCGAATATTTTAGAGAATATTATGAAGATAAAATGATGCATCCAAGCATGCATAAATTGATTCTAACGTTAGGTAAAGTCAAAGGAAAACATTTCCGTGATCAGGAAGAATACAAAAAGTTTTTATATGAACTTTTTCCACACGGTCCTGTCATCATGCTCAGTAAACTGGCGGGATTACCTAAACCAGTAGAAGAGGTAGAAGCTTAACGATAAATCACTAAAAAGGTGAACATAAAAATGTTCACCTTTTTTATACCGACTCCATTTTTATAAGGACTTTTTGCAGAAATACCAGTCAACACATTCATGTCCTTCCTGAAGGCATTTTTCAGCAGCTTCTGCTGTGGCAGGTGGTGGTACAATGACCTTATCACCGGGTTGCCAGTTTTCAGGTGTTGCCACACCATTTGCATCAGAAGTTTGAATAGCCTTAACTAGGCGAACGAATTCATCTATAGAACGGCCATTGCTCATGGGATAGTAAACCATGGCTCTGAGTATTCCTTTATCATCAATAATAAAAGTAGCGCGTACTGCCGATGTATCCGCTGCACCGGGGTGAATCATGCCATAGCTTTTAGCCACTTTCATGTCCAGATCCGCTATGATAGGAAAAGGAATATCAACATCAAATTTTTCCTTAATATTACGGATCCAGGCCAGATGTGAATAATGACTAATGTGGCTATACTTAACCGGACACACAACTTAAAATAACTAAAAGATAAAAAGTGTGACCTAAAATGAATGATCAAACAAAAAACCGAATAAAAGCTATACATCAGAATTTAAAGAATCAGCTGTCAAATTAGCTAATGAGACGGATCAACCCGTTTCTCAGACTGCCAGGGAGCTAGGTGTTAATGTAAATACTCTACATACCTGGATCAGTAAATATTCCAAACCGGTGAAGACGGTAGCCAATAGAAGTGATGAACACATTTATGATGAAGTAAAACGTCTGAAAAAGAATTGGCAAAAGTGATTCAGGAGCGTGATTTATTAAAAAGGCCACAGCGTACTTTGCAAGGGAAACTTTGTGAAGTACGCATGGATAACTGATCAGGCTAAAGATTACCCGGTAACGATTCTGTGCCGTTTTATGGATGTTTCCGTAGTTGCTATTATGATTGGGTTAGCTCTCCTAAAACGGATAGAGAGAAAGAAAATGAAGCGCTTACTGAGCAGCTAAAAAACTGTTTGAAGACAGTCGCAAGACTTATGGAACCCGTCGTCTTAAAAGAAAACTGGCTGAAAAAGGCGTTCATATAAGCCGCCGGAGAATTGGTCGATTAATGAAAAAGCCGGTTTGTTTTGTAAAACGAAGAGACGCTTTAAAGCGACGACTAATTCCAAGCATAATAAGCGTATATCTCCAAATTTACTGGAAAGAGAGTTTACTGTCTCTCAACCTGATCGCTACTATGTGGGTGATATTACCTATATTGCCACCAAGGAAGGCTGGTTATATTTAGCGGTTGTCATTGACTTATTCTCTAGGCAAATTGTTGGCTGGTCGATGGATGAGCGAATGAAAGCCAAGCTAGTCAATGATGCTTTACTGATGGCCATATGGAAGCGTAAACCAATGGATGGATTGCTTTGGCATACTGACCGAGGTAGCCAATATGCCTCTGATAGTCATAGAAAAATATTGTCGGATCATAACATAATTCAGTCTATGAGCCGCAAAGGAAATTGCTGGGACAATGCTGTATCAGAGAGCTTCTTTCATAGTTTGAAAACTGAATTGACGCACCATTGTCGATTCAAAACCAGAGTAGAAGCAAAGCAGGCAATATTTGAATATATTGAGGTATTTTATAATCGGGAGCGACTTCATTCGGCTAATGATTATTTGTCACCAGTCGATTATGAAATACAGCAGGAAATAGCTTAAATCGATTGATTGAAGAGGGGTAAAAGGCGACATAAATGCCGCCCATTACCGTTGACGGCCATCGGCTCCTCAGCCTGTGCCGTGAAGATATTGTAACAGGATCATTACCGTTGTGAAAATACCTTGGGTGAATGGAACGGCTCTATCGTTCCAGAGGGCAAAGCCCTTTCTCTTCATCTGTTTAAAGTTAACATGAGAAACTAAAATGATAGGAAATACAAAATGACAAAAATCACTTGAAACAGCCAAAAAATATTTAGAAAACTGTCCGGAAAAGTGTTGACACATCAGAAATACATTTTAAATCACAACATAAAGTAGTACCAAACAAACCTGCAATAGATAATGACTTCGATGAATCGACTCAGAAAGTTAAAATTAATGTCAGTAATAATCAGTTTAATGTTGAAACCTTAAACGATAAAACTTTGGCTGATAAAACATTAGCCGACAAACAAAAAACAATCAAATACTAACACCAAAGCCTAATGCTGTGACGGCCAATGCTGGTAAATTAATGAAGGTGGCCAATGAAGTAGATTTTGTGGGTGTGCAAAAAAATATAGATATCAATGACCCGACACAATTAGAGAAAGTTTTTACAATCCCAATAAGTCGTTACAATCCATTGTCGAAAAAGTCTGTATAAAATCACGTAAAGAAGATGCTATTATTCAACTCAACGCCTTTAATCATATTTTTTATTTTGACTATCAAGAACAACGTGTTTATAGCAACGTAGGGCCTGGTATTATTCGCCCACTCTGTCTTATGCCGCACGATAACCAAGTATCGTACAAGATAAAAGATGCCTCTTTTCGTGATGAATTACATGACATCATTCAATCCAATAAAAACAAAACACGACAAAAGAATCAGGAAAAACAAAGTTGGCGTATGGAGTCTTTTACCTGGCTGATTAGTCTTTGGTCTTCACGGGATCGCGTTCCTAGAGGCACACCTTTAGATCGTCCGGTTTATTTGATGCAATGGCCTAACATGACACGTTTAGCCGCTGTTCCTCATGGTGTGCGCATTGCAGCCTTGCTCTACGAACAGGCTAGCAACCTACCCGATGTTGCCCGTCAACTCGACATTGAACAACGTTATGTCTTTGCTTTTTATAGTGCCTGTAAATCCATCGGACTGGCCAATATTTCACGACGTCAAATAGATAAAACCTTTGTTAATGAGCAACCAAAACGACACAAAAACAAATCAATACTGGCTAAATTATTGGGTAAACTCTTGCATTTTGGAGAGAAAGGAGAGAAACCTCCCATCAGTAAATCTGCCTGAATAAGTACTTTTCACTTACATTATCATTATTCTTCTAAGGAATGAATTATGAACGAATTAAAAATTATCTTTGCTGGTCCTGTTGGTTCTGGAAAACCACCGCCATTGAAACCCTCAGTGACAGTGCACCGGTTTCTACCAATCAAAGCGCCACGGATATGACTCGCGTTAGAAAGGCTGAAACCACGGTTGCCATGGACTATGGCACGATGACCTTAGATGCTCAGGAAAAAATACACCTCTATGGCACTCCTGGGCAGGAACGCTTTGATTTCATGTGGGACATTCTCACCAGCAATGGTTTAGGGCTTATATTATTGCTGGATAATACCCGCCGGATCCTTTGAATGATATTGATGTGTCAACACTTTTCCGGACAGTTTTCTAAATATTTTTTGGCTGTTTCAAGTGATTTTTGTCATTTTGTATTTCCTATCATTTTAGTTTCTCATGTTAACTTTAAACAGATGAAGAGAAAGGGCTTTGCCCTCTGGAACGATAGAGCCGTTCCATTCACCCAAGGTATTTTCACAACGGTAATGATCCTGTTACAATATCTTCACGGCACAGGCTGAGGAGCCGATGGCCGTCAACGGTAATGGGCGGCATTTATGTCGCCTTTACCCCTCTTCAATCAATCGATTTAAGCTATTTCCTGCTGTATTTCATAATCGACTGGTGACAAATAATCATTAGCCGAATGAAGTCGCTCCCGATTATAAAATACCTCAATATATTCAAATATTGCCTGCTTTGCTTCTACTCTGGTTTTGAATCGACAATGGTGCGTCAATTCAGTTTTCAAACTATGAAAGAAGCTCTCTGATACAGCATTGTCCCAGCAATTTCCTTTGCGGCTCATAGACTGAATTATGTTATGATCCGACAATATTTTTCTATGACTATCAGAGGCATATTGGCTACCTCGGTCAGTATGCCAAAGCAATCCATCCATTGGTTTACGCTTCCATATGGCCATCAGTAAAGCATCATTGACTAGCTTGGCTTTCATTCGCTCATCCATCGACCAGCCAACAATTTGCCTAGAGAATAAGTCAATGACAACCGCTAAATATAACCAGCCTTCCTTGGTGGCAATATAGGTAATATCACCCACATAGTAGCGATCAGGTTGAGAGACAGTAAACTCTCTTTCCAGTAAATTTGGAGATATACGCTTATTATGCTTGGAATTAGTCGTCGCTTTAAAGCGTCTCTTCGTTTTACAAAACAAACCGGCTTTTTCATTAATCGACCAATTCTCCGGCGGCTTATATGAACGCCTTTTTCAGCCAGTTTTCTTTTAAGACGACGGGTTCCATAAGTCTTGCGACTGTCTTCAAACAGTTTTTTAGCTGCTCAGTAAGCGCTTCATTTTCTTTCTCTCTATCCGTTTTAGGAGAGCTAACCCAATCATAATAGCAACTACGGGAAACATCCATAAACGGCACAGAATCGTTACCGGGTAATCTTTAGCCTGATCAGTTATCCATGCGTACTTCACAAAGTTTCCCTTGCAAAGTACGCTGTGGCCTTTTAATAAATCACGCTCCTGAATCACTTTTGCCAATTCTTTTTCAGACGTTTTACTTCATCATAAATGTGTTCATCACTTCTATTGGCTACCGTCTTCACCGGTTTGGAATATTTACTGATCCAGGTATGTAGAGTATTTACATTAACACCTAGCTCCTGGCAGTCTGAGAAACGGGTTGATCCGTCTCATTAGCTAATTTGACAGCTGATTCTTTAAATTCTGATGTATAGCTTTTATTCGGTTTTTTTGTTTGATCATTCATTTTAGGTCACACTTTTTATCTTTTAGTTATTTTAAGTTGTGTGTCCGGTTAAGTATAGCCACATTATATGACTTTTTTTCTTGATTCGTTTAAGGATTATATTAAAGAAACCGGGGTTTCAATTGGCATTACACAAACAGATATTGTGCCTTTGGTTAAGATGGATCAGTATCAGCGTAGGCTTAAAGAACTGGGCTTTAAGGGAGCTATTTTTGAAGTGGATGCCCGTAATTTTGATGATATGTCTTATTTGGTTCAAGCCTTATTATTTACTATTGATCCTGGCCTGGAGTGTTCCGCATGAATGATGCTGCCTTAGAAAGATTAACCGATAAAAATCTGCTCCCTTCACCGGCAGGGGCTTATTATTGTGTTAGTTCCAGCGATAATGAACCCGCTCGTCTTTTTTTACAACAATTAATGGATGGTAATGAAAGCCTAACTTTTGATAGTGATACCTTGGCTGATATTTTTAAGGATATGTCGGGTCTACAAGATGAAGTCATTTATCACCTACAAAAACTCAATTTTTTACAGCAATTTGAACAAAAACAAAGTATTAAAGAGGGGACAATTGAAGATTCTCTACCAGATCTTTTAAAACAATTATCCAGCGACAAAAAAGCCTTGCTGGCAGATGGTCAGGGATTTTATTTAGCCAGTCATGGCTTTACTCATGAAGCCTCCGAAGAACTCTCAGCAATGAGTGGTGATTTTGTGACGCTTTATAGTCGTCATCAGGGTATTATCAAAGGCAATTTGAACATCCATTCCGGTGCTTTTGCTCTGGTTGATGCTGGCGGATATAGTCAACTGGGCTTCTGGCCTATATACATTGGTGAATTAGTCTTTATGTTGGTCATCTCTGGTGTCCCCCGTTTTGATCAGCAAGCTTTTGTTGATTTAGTCTGGCATTTACATAAGCGTTATTATAGTTATCAATCACCAACAGAGAACAACAACTAAAACTTATGTAACGATTCAGAAAATTATAAAGCACAATCAGAGTATCAGGTTGAGCGGTTTGTCTTTACAGGGTTTTGAAAACAGGATGTTTTCATAAAGCGTCACATGGATGTGCTTGAGCGTCCCTGTAAAGACAAACTGCTCAAGCTGGTACGGGAATTATACAGAACAATTATAGTTTATTTACTTACACACTTTTTATGATCAAAAAGAGGAAAGAACAATGAGAGAAGATATGTTATCTTCCATTTTGAATGAACTCAATGGAACTTCTGCTGATATTGAAGCATCTGCCGTCATTTCTACAGATGGTTTAATGATTGCTGCAGTATTACCACAGAGCTTAGATGAAGATAGGGTCGGTGCCATGAGTGCAGCGATGCTATCCTTAGGCGATCGCACTTCACAGGAACTTGCCCGAGGTGAATTAGAGCAAGTTTTAATTAAAGGTCGAGAGGGTTTTGTGCTCATGACCCATGCCGGTGAAGAAGCGGTTGTGACTGTATTAGCCAAACCAAAGGCAAAACTAGGATTGATTTTTCTCGATGTTAAACGTGCTGCTGATAGTATTACCAAGCTATTATAAATGCACTCTAAGCTTTGACAGTCTTACTATTAACGATAAGTTGTAAACAATAGGGTTTCATTATGCATGATATGAAAACTGACGATCTACCCGGCGATCAGTATCAGGAAGCACATCTTAAGTACCATGATGGGCAAGAACGTGATGTATTATTCACTGATATTGAAACAGAGTTCCCCGATGGCTGTCTCATTGTGTCACGAACGGATCTTAATGGTGTTATCACCCATGTCAATAAGTCCTTTGTTACCATGTCCGGTTTTGAGGAAGATGAACTCATTGGCCAAGCACATTATATTTTAAGACATCCGGAAATGCCGCCTGCTGCTTTTGGTGATTTATGGAAGACCGTTTCTAACAAAGAAAAATGGCATGGCTATGTTAAAAATCTGCGTAAAGATGGGGGGTTTTATTGGGTCTATGCTACGGTGATTCCGAATATTCGCGAGGGGAAAATCATTAGTTATACCTCCGTCAGAAGAAAGCCTTCGGCCAAAAAAGTCGCTGAATGCATTAAATTATATCCCACTCTTTTTTAAGCTATTTTTTAATGTCTATTTTTATAGAAAGTCATTCAAGTACTCTAGGAAAGCATCATGTCATATACGCTCACGATCAGTCCTGACTTTAAGCCTGATCTTATTTCCGGCTGGTATATCTTTAACACCTGGTTACAAAAAACCATTGGGGAAAATATTCACTTAGAAATGGTGAACAATTTTTCTGAATTGGGTGAGTTAATCGATGCGGATAAAATTGATCTTATCTATGCCAACCCTTTTGATATGACCAAGCTAATTCGTGAAAAATCTTTTCTTCCGGTCACTAAGCCGATTGGCAAACTGGATGAGGCTGTGATTATTGTTCATGCTGATAGTGACATACAAACAGTAGAAGAACTACAAGCAGGCATCAAAGTTTCTATCACGGATGCACCCGATGTCAATATGGTCGGCAGCATTATGCTTGAGTCCGCTGATATTTATCCAGCTGATTTTTCTACCCTAAATTGCAGCAATAATATCACTATTGCGAAAAATGTCATGAAGGGTGAAAGTGATATTGGTTTTATGCTTGCTGATTCTTTTGATGAACTGTCTTCTTTGGTCAAAAAGCAATTAAAGCTTTTAATACGCAGTAAAATTGATCTTTTACATCATACTTTTTTGATCAGTCCTAAATTATCTCAGCAGTTTTCAGCCATACAGTCTGCAATGGTTCAACTTGACCAGAATGTCAGTGGTAAAAGTTTACTACAAAGTCTGGAACTTGAAAAATGGCAGGCATTGGACAATGAAGAAGCTGAATTTATGATTGACCTTATCGATACGCTACAACCCGAATAGTTTTTGGAGGTTTACCATGTCATTTAATTTGACTATTAGCCCAGATTTTAAACCGGAATTAATCTCCGGCTGGTATATTTTTAATACCTGGTTACAAAAGCAAATCAATGTGCCTATCCATATCAATATGGTCAATGATTTTCAAGAGTTATCACAGGCCATCGATAGCGATAGCATCGATCTCATTTATGCCAACCCTTGTGATATTGCTAGACTCATCCGGGAGAAGTCTTTTTCCCCGGTAGTTAAGCCCTTAGGCAGTCACGATGAAACAGTCATTATTTCTAAAATTGGCAGTCCTATCACTAAAATAGAAGATCTCAGTAGCGGCTTAAAAGTGGCGCTCACTGACGTACCCGATGTGAATACGATGGGGATGATCATGCTCGAACCAGCTGATATTTCACCGGATGATATAGTATCCCTTCCCTGTAGCAATTATATTACGGTTGCCAAAAAGGTGATTAATGGTGAGGCTGATGTCGGTTTTCTCCTCGCTGATGCCTATGGTGAGTTTTCTAAATTGGTCAAAAATCAAACCCATGCACTCATCACCAGCCAAATCCATGTGCTTCATCATGCTTTATTAGCGGGTCCTAAGTTCTCTGAACACTTTGAAAGTTTACAACAGACTTTATCCAACATGCATAATGAGCCATCCGGTGTCTCTATTTTGAAAAATTTAGAATTGGATAAGTGGCAAGTCATGGATCATGATGAAGCTGAATTTTTAATTGATTTGATAGATACGCTTTCGACTTAAGGATCGCCCAAAGAATCACCCTAAAAATTATTTGGGTAGCGATATGATTCCTGTTAATATAGGTGGGTATATCTCTTTATTTTAGCTATATCTCTTTATTTTAACTGGATTTATCATGAAATTATTAATTCGCAACCTTGATCGCAGCACCACTGAAGCTGATTTAAAAGATTTATTCGAGGGCTATGGTACTGTGCAATCCTGTAATCTGGTCTTAGATAAAGACAGTGGCAAATCCAAGGGCTTTGCCTTTGTTGAAATGCCTAAACTGGGTGAAGCCAAGGCCGCCATGAAAAATCTGAATGGCAGACACGTCGATGATAATATGATTCGAGTTAAAAAAGCTGAAAGCAAGGCATAGCTGTGGTAGTTTAGTCACGGTACTCGAGTTGTAAACCCTTAAGAAAATTACGTAGAATTTGATCTTTACATTCACGATAATGTTTATGACCCGGCTTACGGAAAAAGGCACTGAGTTCGTGTTTGCTCATTTCAAAACCTGCTTTCAATAGAGTCTTTAAAACGTCTTCAGCTTGCATATTGAGGGCAATCTTTAATTTCATAAAGATAATATTATTGCTCAGGCGTTTTTCCGGCTCATGTTGTGGACCCTCTTTTTTGCCACGTTTTTCATTGATCAAACCATTCAAAAAGATAGCCATGTTCAAGTCTTCTAGTTTTACAAAGCCTTCATCTTCTTCTTTTTTTAGCCAGCTACTAATTTCTTCACGACTGACCTTATGATCGGCTAAAGCAAAGAGAGCAATCATTTTATTGTCATTAATATCAAAAATGTAACGAATGCGGCGTAAAATATCATTATTGGTCATTTAATTGTCCTGAATTTATCGAAATTATGAACTAAAGATTTTATAACTGTTCAGTATAATTCCCGTATCAGGTTAAATAGCTTGTCTTTACAGGGACGCTCGAGCACATCCATGTGACGCTTTATGAAAACATCCTGTTTTCAAAAACCCTGTAAAGACAAGCTATTCAACCTGATACCATGTGGGTTGTTTTAATCTACTGAATAGTTACGATTTTTTTACGAATTGGGTCAAAATAACAATCTGTTGACCATTAACCCGGCCTTCAATGTGTTCCGGATTGTCAGCCACCAAAGAAATACCACGTACTGCTGTGCCACGTTTAGCGACAAAGCTCGTGCCTTTTACATTCAAATCCTTAATGATCACCACCGTGTCACCGGCTTCAAGTTGTACACCATTGCTGTCTTTATGAATGACTTGAGGTTCATCATCACTATCGCCTTGCTTAGCACCTTCTCCCGTCGCTTGAGCCCAGGCCATCATAGCATCATCGAGGTATAACATATCTAATAAATCTTGTGGCCAGCCTTCAGCACTGAGTCGAGTGAGCATTCGCCAAGCCATCACCTGCACGGCAGGGACTTGGCTCCACATGCTATCATTGAGACAACGCCAATGATTAATATCCATTTTATCCGGATTATCAATTTGTGATGAACAGGTTTGGCAAAGTATAATATTGCTCTCGTCATCACTTTTTGCATCAATGCTATTCACAGTAATAGAACCTGACACTTCATAAGCCTGTAAATCATTTGTGGCGCCACAAAGTTCACATTTTGAATCACTACGCTCATGTAAGGTTTTTTCTATACTCATATTTTTCTCTGCTTATTGTGGATTCAATTGGGATAATTCATCAAGTAGGTTCTCAACGAGTTGCACCCCTTTTTCATCCATATTTTTTGTTAATACTTTCAAGTCACGCTCGCCATTTATTAAGGGACGAATCATCGCTCCTAAATAGCGAATATCACCACTTGATGCGACCATTTGCTCTGCCATATCGCCGAGCACTGATAATGCCTTTACATCACCCTTAGTTGCTGCATCAATTATATTGGCCAAGCCCGGTGCGGCAAATTTTTTATCTGCTGGCGCATCCATTTTCGGCAATTGAGTTTGGTCTTGAAGACCAACGAGGATGGCAAGGGCAATAGCTGCGTCTTCTTCATCTAGGCCAACGAGTAAATTCGTATCGCGTGAGCCAGATAAAATTTTTCGGATGCGTGCAATCAAGTCCTGCCAACCATTTTGCTCTGATGCTTGTAACACTGGCTCCAGTTGTGACAATAAACTTTGATTTTGACAGGCCATGACGACACTATTGATCAATTGCGCATGTACCTGGGCAATTTGTTTGGTTTTTTCGGGTAATTTTGCCATTGTTTTTCTTTTTTCTATTGAAGTCGTTGTGTCTTTGACCAAATGATATTCTGGGTCAAATTGTTGATTAATTTCAATGACAACTGATCTTGCTGCCTTCCCTGATACATGGAACAGCTTCCATTGAAGCCTCCACTTAGCTGATATTCGCTTTGCTCTAAGGCTGACTGCAAAACAAATTTTCCTGAACGCTGTATGCGATTTTTGATCGCCTGATTCAGTAATTCACTTTTATTACTATCAGCAGTATCTACAGAAGGAATAGGGGAGAGATAAACTCTTATGCGTCGCTCTGCACTGGCTTTGTTGACCGCTCGACTGTGTAACATCGCATCAATCATTTTATTGACTGCTAATAAATAATCAGCCGTCGAAATATTTTGTCTCATGGACTGATCTTGGCAGGGTGATTGTTGTTTATCATTTGCCTTGACTATAGCCCGCTCAGCATTCGACTCTTCAGAAAGAATGGGAAATTGTGTCTGGCAAGCGGTTAATAATAACATCAGTGAGGAAACGATTAGTTTTTTCAAAAGAAAGACCTCAGATCATCAAATTCATAATATCTGCTTTATTTTAAACCATTTTGACGGTCTTAGTGGGATATAAATGCATTATAAGTGCTGAATAATGATTTTTTACTAAAAAAGCTCTGCTTCACCGGATTCTGTGGAATTTTCTTTGTTGGTTAGATTTGAGATAACAGATTGAAGTAGTACGGCATATTGCGATAAGTCACCACTTTCAGAGATACTTTCTTTGGTGGTTCTTATTACTACGATTTATTAGATTTTTTGTGTGCTTTATTCAACATTTTTTAAGTGGTAAAAAGAGCTTAAACTGAGCACCTTTGCCAATTTCGCTTTGACATTCAATGCTACCATTTAATTTTTGCACGACTAAATTATAAACAATATGTGTACCCAAGCCCGTTCCTCCTTGACCACGTTTTGTGGTTACAAAAGGATCAAATAATTTATCTAAAATATTCTCCGGTATACCAGCACCATTATCAGAATACTTAAAATTCAGTGTTCCATCTTCCATAAGGAAATCAATGTTAATGTCCCCTGTCGATGCTGTTTCAAAGGCATGAATAATTGAGTTCATCACAAGGTTACTCACTATTTGATAAAAAACACCTTGATAACTCATCACCTTCAGGGTCTTATCACCTGTAATTTTAAAGTTGATATTGATTTGTTTTAAATTGGGTTCAAGCACTTTAATGATTTGTTGTAAATTTTCATAAAAATTAAAACAACTGGATTCTTCTATATGCTGATCAACAGCCACTTTTTTAAAATTACTGATAAGATGTGCTGCACGCTTAATATTCCCTAGTGCAATTTCACCACTTTCCTGTACAACATCCATATAGTCTGTGAAATCTTGTTCTAATAAATCATGATTCTCATGTTTCTTTTTAAGCTCTATACTCGCATCATTCAAATAGCTAATCGCGGTTAAACAAATACCAATGGGAGTATTTATTTCATGTGCAACACCGGCCACAAGATTGCCCAGAGAGGCCATTTTCTCAGTCTCAACGAGTTTTTCCTGCATATTCAATAAAAGTTCATTTTGTTGTTTTAATTCCTTTGTACGTTGTTCTACTTTTAAGTGTAAATTTTGTTTTTCTTTTTTCAAATCATCATAGGCTGATTTTAAGCGTTGAATCATTAATTTGAAGGTATTAGCTAAAACACCTATTTCATCGGGCCGCTCTAAAATATTATTTTCAATTTTTATTTGCTCATCAGAAAATGAAAAATTCTGTATGTTTTTACTCAACTGTGTCAGTGGAGATGTATGCATACGAATAATAAAAAGTGTTGCAGTTAAAATTAATGCCATAAAAAAAACCATCACACTGAGTAAAATATAAATTTCTTTATTTTTAAATGCAGAGAAAATATTGTCTGACGTATAATAGGCAATATGCGCATTAGCAAAAATTTCATCGTTGACCTTAGATGAATAAATAATTTCTTTGACGGGCTCACCCTGATAGCTTAATTCACGACTCATCGATAAATTAAACGCTGCTAAGGTAGGTGAATATTGAGCAATTTTTTCTGCATCCGTATGGATAATAATATGCCCTTTTGGTCCGGACAAATACCCATAGGCATAAATATCTTTTAGGACGATTGCGCTCAACCAACGCTCTAATAATTCATAATCCCTTGAGATCAGAGCATCAATACTCCCTTCGGCCAGACTTTTGGCACTGGCATAAGCCAAACGCTCTTTTTCTTCCAAGTGCTGATTATGCTGATTAAGCAAAATCGTGTAACCTGAAGTCAGCATTGCACCAATAAAAAGAAAAATAAGACTAATGGCAATTGTTGAAAATAAACTTAAATGAAATCTAGCCACTAAACTCGCCAGATTTTAGCAATTCTTTGGTTAAATTCTCTATAGCTGGATCATAAGGAATAAAACGTTTGATTTTCATTTTCTGCATGGCTTTAAGCACGGCCTGACCTTCTTCAGAATCTGGCATAGTAATAACAATTTTCTTTATTTTTATGAGTAATTCGTGTTCAAACCCAGTTCTAGAAGCTAATACATTTTCTGGATAATGGCCACTCGAGGCAATAATTTTTAACTCACCGGTGTCTATTTTTTTCTTCATTAATTGATAGTTCACACCACACATGGTCGCAGCATCGGCTTTGCCCAATAAGACATCATAAATTGAGTTGGTTAGATTTTTAGTAAACAATTCGGTGGTTTCTTCTTTCTTAGATTCAACTCATAAGTGCAACACTATTTGGTTGTATTTGTGATATTTGCTGGTTTATCGCTGGCTCATGAAATTCCCGGGGTGGCCGAGCGTAGCGATGGCCACCCCGGGAATTTCATGAGACAGCGACGCGCCTGACGGCGCTACTAAAAAAATCATAAGTACAGCAATGATTTGCTCGAAAAAATGGCCAATTGCTTGTAAAATCGGCCATTTTCTCCTGCAAGAGTAAAGTGACTTATGAGAACTTACAAGCAATTGACACAAGAACAAAGATACTACATTTCGACTGAGATTAAAAATGGCATTTCCCAGTCTAAAATTGCTCAGGCGATTGAGGTGAGTAAATCTACTATATGCCGTGAAATTAAACGCAACGCTGGTTTACGTGGCTATCGATTTAAGCAAGCTCAAGAAAAAGCCGTTAAGCGTCGCTACAATGCTTCTAAAGCAATTAAAATGACGGATGACATGATTGCCCTTATTGATGAAAAGCTTTCACAGCACCAGTGGAGTCCTGAACAGATATCAGGTTGGTTACTGAATGACAAAATGCTACTTCTTAGCCATGAACGTATTTATCAACACATATGGGATGATAAGAAGCAAGGTGGTGATTTACATCAGTATTTAAGGCGTCAGGGAAAGAAATACCAAAAGCGTGGTAGTAACGGTAAAAGCAGTCGAGGACAAATAATTAATCGAATTTCCATTGATGACCGTCCTAAGATTGTTGATGATAAACGTCGTGTTGGTGACTGGGAAATTGATACAGTGATCGGTAAAGGACACAGTGGTGCTCTGGTCACGATTGTAGAAAGAAAAACGCTTTACACATTAGTAGCAAGAGTGAATGGCAAACAGGCTGATTGGGTGACACAAGCAACAATACAATTGCTTAAACCCTTTAAAGACAGGCTTCATAGTATTACCGCAGACAATGGTAAAGAGTTTGCTTATCATGAGCAGGTAAGCAAAGCTCTTGATACAGCATTTTATTTTGCCCACCCTTATTCTTCATGGGAGCGAGGGTTAAATGAAAATACTAATGGACTGATTAGACAATATTTTCCTAAAGATACAGACTTTAAAGAAGTGACTGATAAAGAGGTTTACAACATGATGGAAAAACTTAATAATAGACCTAGAAAGGCACTCGGCTTTCAAACACCATTCCAGGCAATGAAAAAATCATTTGCAAGAACTGGAATTTCCTGCGTTGCACTTCAGAGTTGAATCCGCGTTTGGTTTTCAGGCCATGTTGATAAAGATAGGCTCTGGGTGCTAAATAACCGCCTGCGCCCATTGGGCTAACAAAGGCAAAGGTTTTGCCCTTGAGTTGGCTGACATTATTAATTTCTGAATCACTACGGACAAATATTGAACTCTGACTGGTAGTACTATCTTCAATATTTTCCATTTGGGCAATGGCAACTGCCTTATCTGCTTGCTTTAATAGGTAAAAAATATGTGAATTGACATAAAAAAGGTCAACTTGTTTTTTTTCTGCCATTTTTTTCAGCTTACCAAAGCCTCTGGGTGCAATGATATTAACAGGTATGCCAATTGCATTTTCCAGATAATTAGCAAATGGTTTCCAGTTTTTATAGGTTTTTAAAGGCGGGGCTAACGACAGGATTCCAAGGTTAATTTCCTTAAGCTTCTCATTAACCATCTCATTAACTTGAGCAGCATAGAGAGGATTCGCCAAGGAAAATATTGTGAATATTGCAAGAAGAAGTGAACGGCTAATGAAATTAACCGATAAATGCTTGATACTCATTAAATAATTCCCCTAATGCAATATATTTTAAATAGTCCAAAAAGCTATCCATTGCATATTTTGTTCTTAATTAAAAATAGGTGAAATTATCGTTTTTGTCAATAAAGCCTAAGGTGGATTCGCGTTAGCTTAAGCCCCACTTGAAGTAAAGGGATCGGATAAGATATCCTTCATACTTGCACCGGACAAAAATGCCAGCTTACTGACTTTTTGTACCATTTCTGCTGAACCACACAAAAATATCTTCCAAGCTCGTAAAGACTTGTGATTGGCCAAAGCAATATCCGGCGCATGTCCAGAACTAATACCTTCAAGATCTTCCACCCCATGTACGCAAGCATGATACGTTAAATTATCATGTGCTTGTGCCAGAGCAGTCAAAGCATCATGCAAATACAGTTCTTCAATATTAACAGCACCATGATAAAGATGTATTTCGCCCTTGTGTTGCTGATGTAAGGCATCACGAACAATGCCATACAAGGGGGCTAGCCCTGTACCTGTGCCCAGCATTAAAATACTTTGTTCAGCATCATCTGAATAAAAGCAATGACCATTGGGACCTTCAATATCAAGGTGCATACCAACTGATAATTCATTCACTAGCCATTGGCTCATTTTACCATCGGGCACATTACGTACCTGCAATTCAAGAAATTCTTCTTCACTGGGTAAGCTGGCCAGGGAATAACTACGAATATCACTCGCTGGATTTTTAACATTGATAAACTGTCCCGCATGGTAAAACATCGGCACCGGTGTCTCAAAGCGAAAACGCCACACCATAGGTGATAATTGTTCTTTTTCAACCAGATGAGCAGAAACGAAAACATCTTCATCATCAGGCAAGGCCACTTCAATATCTTGCTCAGGCTGACATTGGCAGGCGAGAAAGTGATTTAACCTTTTTTGTGTTGGCTTTAGGTCTTTTTGTGCTGATTCGTTCACTTCACCTTTGACACAATGCATAAGACAAATATGACAGGCTCCGGCACGACAGGAGTTAGCCACGTTGATGTTATTACGCAATAATGTCTCAAGTACGGTTTCATCCTGTAATTGAGCATATTTTACGCCCTGATAGCTTATTTCTGCCACAATTAAAACCTCATTTTAACGATTTAAAACATCATCTTTGGTGCCACCGGCTATAGCCATTACTTCTGCTATCAGCTCATCAGCCACATTCAATTCTTGTAAGGTACTTTGCAGATGTCCGGCAACGGCTGCAAAATGACTTTCATTCAGTCCTTTTGCAACTAATGGTGCATGTGCCTTGCGCATATCTTCGCCGGTATAGTTATTCGGACCACCAAAAGCCATCGTTAGAAAAGACTTTTGTTTGGCATGCTGGGCTTCCATATCCACTGTTTCAAAAAAATGACTAATGCTATCATCCGTTAATACTTTACGGTAAAAAATATCAACTGCGGCTTCAACTGCGGCTTCACCACCAATTTTTTCGAATAATGTGCTCATACTATTTTTCCTATTTGCTTGAATTATTTAAAAGATGCATTTTATATATATGTTATAAATAATTCAAGTGATATTAGTATTTATTAATTTACTTATTGTTTTTTCTTTTAATTAACGATATTGTCATAGCTTACTACCTTTTATCTTAATGAGCCAACTCACGAGAAAAGTATGCAGCTTACCCAGAAAACAGAATTTGCTTTGAGAATTTTGATTTATCTGTCACTTCAGGATAAACAAAAACTCAGCAATATCACTGAAATTTCTGACTGTTTTTCCTTATCGCGCAATCATATTGTAAAAATTGTCCACGAACTGGGGAAACTGGATTTTATTAAAACAACTCGGGGAAAGGGTGGAGGCTTACAATTAAATCACCATTGCCATGATATACGCTTAGGTGATGTGGTAAGAAAAATGGAGAGCAATCTAGACATTGTAGATTGTGAAAAACCCGCCTGTCCTATTGTGCCAATATGCCGCTTAAAAGGTATCTTACATCAGGCGCGTGATGCGTTTTTAGCTCAATTGGATTTATTTACTCTGGAAGATTTGAAGCAGCAGCCTGAGCAATTATTGCAATTGCTTCATCACGTTAATTAGTACCCATCCGTCAATACGGTTCTTTACTCATAAAGAACCGTAGGGTGGGCATGGCTTTATCTGCCCACGCTGACTCAATACCTTGTCTTCACACTTTCAGCGTGGGCAGATAAAGCCATGCCCACCCTACAGTCACAATTATCAAATAAAGGGATGGACACAAATTAGCTAAATTTTTCACTTCGTCGCTGCCAATTAACTTAATACCTATCTTAATGAAGTCAGTCCCACAAAACTTCCCTCATTATTTTCTGCCAGTTTACGCATTAGGGCTGCAAAGCGAGCAATATTAACTTCCGTGCCAGGATGGTTAAATAATACTGGAAAACCGACTGCATTAATCCTTACTCTTTTTTTGCTCGCACGATTTGTTTTATTAAGTCGTGCTACTGTTTCAACCACAGCCTGTATCGAACCACGAGCAAAATCATCGCCAAAAATATACAGTGAAATAGCTTTATCACTGCTATAAAAACGTCGAATAGCCTGAGAAATCCCCTCTTCAGGTGATGAATTGGAAAAAGGCTCCCATGAAACCAAGCGTTTTAATATCGCTCGCCGTCTACCCGGTGTATCTTTAATCCAGCGACCCGCATATTGACTGAACATATAGTCACCCATGTCATTCATCACTTGAATTCCTTTTACATTAGGATAAATTTTAAGTATTTCCTGCATTTTTTTTCTCACTAGGGGCCAGGCAAAATTTCGCATTGAACCCGATGTATCAATAATAAAAATAATGTATTCACTATTAACACTGATGCCACCCACAGTATTTTCTTTATTTACAACGGCTGTTGTTTGTTGCAAACGACGCATTTCATCCGTTAGACTTTGTTTCGCTTGAGCTAATTTTTCTTTAATGATGGATTGCGCATTAAGACTATTATTGGCATCTTTAAATTCATTTTTTAATTGGCTCAATGCCGATGCCTGATTTTTTTTCTGACTTTTAAGAGTGCTGTTCTCTTTGGTTGAACGAGTAAGTGCTCTATCGGTGGTTTTTATTTCACCCTGAATAATTTCTAATTGCTGTTCAAGTGCTGCCAATACTTTTCTCAAGTCCGTTGTGGTTTCTTCTATGACCAGAGGCTGTGATATTTTACTAATAACTAATAATAATATAATTGCACCAAAGCCACAGGAAACCACGTCTAAAAAAGACAGGCTGAACACTTCAATGCTTTTTCTTTGCGAGCGTTTTTTCATGGCCAGTCTCGACTTGGAGTAATAAAGGAACCTCTGGTATCAATTGCCAACTTCCAAAACAATGCGGCGGCCATTGGATCACCTTCCATTGCTAAGAGTATTGTATTCACAGGAATTTTATTATTAATTATTTTTATAGCATTACGAAATAATTTGATACGACTCGCTGAATCAATTTTACTTTTATTCGTCTTTGTCGCGCCTTGAGTGGGCAGGCCATCGGTAATTAAAATAATATTATCTGGTTTTCGCGAAAATTTATTGGCACTTGCAAATGCCTTCCTTAAATTTGTTCCTCTTTGTGGCACGATTTTCTTTAGTTGAGCAAACACACGATTAAGCTTTTCTTTATCTGTACTTTTTAGCCATTGATAGGGTTTTTCATTCTTAAGTGAAGAGTTCAAGTCATTAGTTTTATCATTAAAACTAATGATAGCAAAGCGACTATTTACCGGAAGGTTTGCTACCATCCATTGCACACTTTTAATAGCCTGCTGCCATTTTCTTGAAGCGCGTTTAATGTGATTAGGCATATTGCGTTTGACGATAATGTTAACGATTGTTTCATCTAACATAGACGCTGAACTATCCAATAAAAATAGTATTCGTTTACCCCCTAATTTTAATCCGGTTAAATATTGTCGATGCCCTTCACCTTCATATTGTCGAACTTTATTGCCGGTCTTAGCTTGTGATATATCATTAATCTTTTTCTGGGTGATATTACTTTTATTCATGGCTTTGATTTCATTTTGCAAGGCCAGTATTTTTTTTCTTATGGCTTGATTTTTCTTATTGTCCTGATTATTTTTTTTAATTATTTCTGCTTGCTTAGATTTCAGCTGTTTGATTGCATCATTTATTTGACTGGATTCATCAGCATTCTCCTGCAACTTAGTTTGCATCGCTAAATGATAAATTTTTGCTGCTTCTGTTGCTCTTTCTATCCTATCAACTTCAGCAGTAAGATCCTGTGTTTTTATTTTATTATCACTGACTATCTGTGAATTAATGATCAGCACCAATAAAACCACGGCACCAAAACCACAAAACATAATATCGAGAAACGCGAGATTAAAGGAGGAAATATCCCTCTTTTTATTTTTCATGGTGGAATTTACAAAGCGTCAGAATTATTACTAGCAATCATAGGCTTCTCAACCTTGCGATCAGGTTAGTATCACAATAGCTTTCAGAATCTAGCACCAGGCGTTCTTGTAATAATTGTAATTGATGAATAAAAAACATCAGTACAATGGAGATGACCAGTGCAATAAAAGTTGAATTAAAGGCAACACCAAGCGATTCTGTCACTCCAGTAATATCACCTTCCATTGCACGATTTGCCTGTGATAGCGCATCACCAATACCACGAACCGTACCAATAAATCCAACTGATGGAATGGCCCAGGCGATATAACGAATAATTGACAATTCAGTGTCCAGTCTTTGTGATTCTGACTCACAAATATCACGCATTGCCGTGGCTGAATCATGCACATTGGAAGTTGCTGCAAAACGTTGAATAGTCACTTTTAATGCTTTGGGTAATAAATATTGTTGCATGTTTGCTGGTAGTTCTTGTAAGCGTTGTAGCAAGGATCTGGCATCTTCTGGGCCAATGGGAAGGTCGACAGGTAATTTTAATAAGTCCATATCCAATAACTTACCTTGTTGACGTGATAAAAATCCCTTATAGCCCATAATAGAAAAAGCCCAGAACATTAATATAAAACAGGCTTCTTGCTCATAATCCCTTACTACCACATAAAAATTTCTTTTTTGCACATAAGTAGTATCCTTGAGCATCAACTCATGTTCTTGTTGGATGAATGCATCGGCTTGTGGGCGTATAACTGAAATATAAAAAGCATGGACAATTATAAAGGCAATTAATAAGGAAAAAATTTGCACAATTAGTTCCGTAGGAATATCTCTTCTATTATTCATTATTTTTCCAAATTAATTAAATCGTTTATTTTTACTGTCATTTCATATATCCACTGGAAATGATACTGAACTATCGGCATTAATTTTTTCACTGGGAATAAAAGTTGGCGGCCAATTTTTTGATTTTTGTTTAGTCTTTTGTTTGGTATTTAAAGGTGCTTTTTTTGATTGTGATTTTTGCTGTTTCTTTTCTTCAGCATAGAGATGATTACTGCCCATCATCACAGCCAATATAAAAATTAATAGTGGCAATATTATTTTTACCGCTATTTTAGGCTTTGTTTTAAACCTTATTTTAAGCATTAGTTTTGATATTAGTATCATAGTGCATATCTCGCCAGTCTAAAACCAATATCATTGGCTTTCTTTTTACTATAACTTCTATAACTGAGCCTTAATTCCTTAATCGATGAGTCACGCCAACTTGAATCTCTTACGACTCGATGGGTGCCTTTTTTAGGCCCTTTAGGATTAATAGTAATTTTCTGTCTATTGACAGAACCTACAAAAGGGGAGTAATAGTCCTGACACCATTCGGATACATTACCACCTAAATCATAAAAGCCTCGCGCATTTTTTTTATACTGACCTATAGAACTGCTTACTGCAGACTGATCATTATAATTATCAATAATATTGCTCACAAAAGACTGAGCCGATTCATCTGCAAAATTACCTGCCATATCAGGTGGCGGAAAGCCACCCGACCAGGGATATTTCTGCTGATTTTTTCCCCTTGCCGCATAAGCCCATTCTGCTTCATAGGGCAGTCTATAACCTGTTATTTTTTTATGGCGATCAATGGCACTCATTTTACCCTTGTATTCTTGATAGAATGGTTTAAGACCTTCCTTCTTACTTAACCAATTGGCAAATTTTGCAGCATCATCCCAACTTATGTTCACCACCGGCTGTTTAGCTATTGCTAGACTTTTTATTGAACTGCCACTCACACTACCTGAATTATGAGCTGCTAAATAGTGTTTGAATTGTTCATTACTGATTTCTTTTGCTGATAAATAATAAGCATAGTCTAACTTCACCCTATATTCTCTTTCATTGGAACCTCGGCCTGATTCATTATTTTTTGAACCCATTGTAAACTCAACTGCTTGAACTAAACGCATTTGTTGTTTAATGCTATTGATATAGTCTTTGATAGGGCCATTGGCTGTTATTTTAGTGACCGTTTTTTTGTTAGCTTTATTAGTAGCTGTTATTGTATTTATTTTTTTCAAGTTAAAACTAATATTCTGACTATGGTCATTCGCACGTATGTGTTTTGTTTGTGTTTTATATCCCTTGGCTTTCACAACAAGATGATGTTCCTTGGCAGTCAGGGTAAATTGACCCGATGATTTTTCTACAGGCCTGCCATCTATATATAATTTTGCTTTCGCTGGCGTGATACTAATAAATACCAAACCTTTTTTCATGCTCAGAGTTGTATTTATTTGTTTTTCTTCCTCTGCCTCAACAATAATTGACGTTTTGAATAGTTTATAACCTGATAAGCTTAGTTCAATACTATGTTTTTCATTAGGTCGAAGTTTTATTATTTCTGGTGTCTTACCCTTAAATTGACCATCTATACGTATAATACTGCCTTCTGGTTGGCTATTAATACTGACAATGCCATCTTCTTGAATTAATTCATCGATGCTAAGTGTTATATCCTCTAATGCATTTATTGTAATTTCTTTAGTGATAGATTTATATTTATCCTTGGAAATTTCAATCACATATTGTTTAGCGATTAATTCAATTTCTTTTTCTTTGCTTAAATTAAACTCAAACTTTTTAGAATTTTCTCCTTGTATACTAATGTTTACTTCTTTTGTTTGAGTCATTAATTTAAGCATAGCAAAATTAGGGATTAGTTTTACTGAAATATTTTCTAATTTATTTTTCCCAGCGACATTAATTTTCTGTTCATATATTTTATAACGTGGGTTGATAATCTTTAATTGGTGAATACCTTTTTCAATCTCATAGCGTCTAGCATTCCTAGAATTTTCAATTTCATTATTTTCCAACATAACGACATCATCTATTAAAATAGTATCACTGCTATCTGATTCGATATTAATATCAACAATACCTGGAAGTTCTATCATCTTAAATTTGAATATTTTTTTATCTTTATTAATTATTATTTTTTTCTCTAAATTCCTATAGTTTTTTTTATTCGCAAGTATTTGATACTCACCTCCCATCATAATATAACGCTGCGCAATGGGTAACACAGGAAAAAAACCATCCATATTCAGATTATCTGCTACTGGTTCAATCTCTATGCTAACAATTTCAGCCTGAAGCATAAAAAATGCCATAAGCACTAATATTAACGATAAACTAATAAAGCCAGTTTTTATAATTTTTGATTTTTTTGAGGGGCTCGTTTCAAAAGATGGTATATCTACTCTTGGCAAGTGATTTATTTTATCATGTTTATTTAATATAGAAGGAGGTGGAGAGAGGGGGATTTGCGGTGACTGTAAAACATTTTTTTCATCAGTGACTTTTATCTTAATCACATCACCCATTACTTGGTAATGAATTAACTTATCAGCAATTTTTATTACATCGCCTGATTTTAGCCAAACTGATTTTTCTATTATTTCATTGTTATGTAAAACGATTATGTTTTCTTTATTGATAAGCTCGTTATCAGCCTGAAAAAATAGATGTCCATCTTCCTGAGCAATATAAGCACAGGCTAGTGATTGATTGATTTCATTATTTATTAATTTTTTTTCAATATGAATTTTATTGGAATTTTCAGGATCATAAATAAAATTTATTGTTAAAGGTAAATCTTCGCTTGTTAATTTTTTATTTGTTGCTTCATCATTTATTTCAATCAATCGTTTCATAACATCTATCTTTTAAATTTTTTCACTACAGATAATTCTTATATAACGCGCCTTATCACTCGCACGTATTGTTATAAGTCGTCTAAAATCTCTATAGCCAGCACGAGAACCAACAATGGTATATTTACCTGGCCTAAGTTGAATTTTCTTTTCTGTTAACTTACCGTATTGTGCCACTTGATATATCACTATATCAGTCTCATTATCTGACTGTAGAAGTACGCTAACCAAAATTCCAGCATCACTGATAATCTTTTTTACTTGCACTATTTTTTTTATTAAAATCGGTGTTATATTCTTTAAATAATATAGATCCGAATTGTTATTAATTTCTGATTGTACATACTGAAGCGATTTTTTAGATTTCTCCAAAATTTTATCATTACGTAATCTTTCTGGTTTTATTATAATTGCATCTAATAAATTATTTAATCGTATATAAGCCTTGACCCTTTGTTGTGCGACTAGAATCGTATTCAAGTTTGGGTCAATCAATAGAATTTTTTTATATAGTTGGCTAGCTTCCAACCATTGTTCATTTTTTTCTAATATTTTTGTTTTATATTTAAGATTACGTATTTTTTTATTTTTTTGTTCTTTTTTAATACGTTGTTGTAACTCTTTTAAGATTATTTGACTGGGGTCTAACTTTTCTGCCTGTATAAGATACTTTTCCGCTAAAGACAGTTTCTTCCTATCTAAGGCTTTCATAGTTTTATCAATTGCCTGATTAAACTCAGCCTGTTTTTTAATGTTCTTCAATACAGCTAAATTATCTGAAATAATTTTATATTCAGGTTCTATCTTGAATGCTTTTTCAAGTAAACTTATTGCAGCATTAATATCATTTTCTTGTTGTTCTTCTGCCTGTTTTACTATTTTTTTCACATCCTTTCGGTGATTAATACGCTGTAATAAACGTTTAATCTGGGTGTTATTTGCATCAATTTTTTCTGCTTTTTGTATTGTTTCTTTTGCCTGATTTATTTTATTCTGTTCGAGTAAAGTTATTCCGGTCACTATCAGTTGCTCTAATATAATAGTTTTATTTGCTAATATTTCATCTAC
Source organism: sulfur-oxidizing endosymbiont of Gigantopelta aegis (assembly GCF_016097415.1). Lineage (NCBI taxonomy): Bacteria > sulfur-oxidizing endosymbiont of Gigantopelta aegis. Next base: position 226,273 of record NZ_JAEHGE010000003.1, read on the forward strand.
ATTTTTTATTGCTGTTTGATATCCTTTCTCTGCATTATCAAAGTCATTTTCTTTTAATAAAATATCTGCCTGTTGAATATCTTTTAGTATCTTTTTATAAGGTTCTTCTGCCCAATCTAATATATTTTCAGCTTCTGCATTATTTTTTTTCAACATCCATTTAATTTTAATTTCTTCATTAAAAAAATCAGCTGATTTTTCTTCTTTTATTTGATCTTTTTCTTTTAAGAGTATCGATTTATTTTCACTTATTTCATTGCTAATTATTTTAGATTGTTGTTCTTTAGACTGATCTATTAAGGATGGAGAGGGCTTTAATAAAGATATAATAATGATAATCAATATACAAATTATCACTGCCATAACAACAATAATTAAGGTATTTGATTTTTTATTCTCGTTATTCTTTATTGGATCTTGTGTTTGAGAGGGTGCTTTTAAAATAGGTGTTTTCAAATATTTTCCACTGAGCTGTATATAAAACTTGGATAAACTAAAAATTAAAATCCTGTTTCTTTATGATATATTTCTTTTAATAGTTTTTTCCATTTAGCATATTGTTGCTCTGCTGAGCCTGTTAGTTTCATCGTTTTACCATCAACATCGACTATCATTGGTTCAACCTCATTACTGAACGATTCACCTAATTCTTCTATCGCTTCTTTATTTATTGCACTTTCCTTGCTGGTTTGAAAGCCTTGATAGACAGCATAACCACCTGCCGCTATCATGACACTTCTTAAAGCACCTGTTCTATTCACTACATCAGAGTTATTCGATGCACCTAATGCAATAGCTCCCACAATGGCTGCTGCACCAATTAATTTTTGTGTTAATGCCTTTCTTTCTATTTCACGTATACTTTCCAGTTCTTCACTTCTAAATTTACGCCAATTATCATAACTATCCCAGATATTACTATAATACATATCATAGTAATTGTTTATCGTATCCACCAACATCTCATCTCTAGATTTTATATTTCGGATTCTTTTTATCATAGGGTCACTTATTGCAGGAAGACGTAGTAATTCAAACTTATTATCTTTATTTCTTTTAAGATAAGTCGCATATACTTCAGGCGTCATATAGTTAGCGAATCGTATTTCTGCTATTTGTTTAATTTTTTCGATTTCAGCTAATGAAATTTTCTGTCTATATTCTATGATATCGTTTGATATCTTATTATATAAAGCCTGAAAAGCATCGAGCTTCTCTACTTCTGTTTTTCCTCGGTGATGGCTTTCAACTGTTTCAGCATAAGTTCTCTGAAACCATTGATTATTTTCTGCATCCACTACAGTGATTTGAACCTCAATACTTTCACCATCTGATGATAATATTTTTCCCTTTACTAAAATTTCACTGCCTTCACTTTCATCAGGTACCACTCTTACATTTCCCCAATAGCCTGTTTGTTGCATCGTATATTTTAAATGTATGGGCAAAAAGCGAGCTTCCGAACGTCTAATTTTTTCTGATAAGCCTTTTCTATCATCTACATCTTCAGGTAATTTTCCTGGTTCAAATAATTTTATTGAAACATTTAATAGTTCTTTATTTGATAATTCTTTTTGAATTTTAAGCGCTTTAGTATCCTTGGCCACCTCATTACCATAGGGTACATGCATAGAACTACAACCATTTAATAGTATCAATAGTAATAGTGTAAGGAGTAGGGCGCTTTTGTTATAAACCGTATTCATCAACATATAAATTTACTCAATATTTTATTTAATCGTATTTTGTTTGTAACGATAATACTCGTCCCAGAGTTTTTCTTTTAATTCTGGATCTTTTTCAGCTTCAGCCGCTTCTTTTAATTGTCGGGCAACGATATCATCATCTATTTTATCTAATTTATTGCGCTTATTATCTTTGGCTGATTTTTTTCCATAGCCTCTTCCAGATTCTCTTTTCTGATGGCTAGAATCAGAATTTGTATCTTTTGTTTCACCTTCCATTTCAGATGATTCAGATTCTTTATTTGAGTTTTGAGCAGTTTCTGAACCTTCTCTTTCTTGTTCTGATTTTCCCTGATTCGCATTTGATGTTCCCGATCCATTAGATGAGGCATCACCACCCATTTGACCACTGGATCTTTTACTACTTGTTTGCGCAATCATTTCCTCTTCTTCAAGCAACATTTCATCAAATTCTCCCAAGGCTTGCATTAATTCATCTTCAAGTCCCTGCCTTGCTTCTTCTGAAGTAGTATAGCTATTATCATCCAATTGATATTGCTTTAATTCACAAGGTAAATATTCTATTTGTTTCTGTCCATACTGCTTAGTTATTTGTTCACAATCAGCATTGATTCTAAATGATAAATAATCGATAAAAACGCCATACTCTTTATATAACGGATTATGACTTATTTTATTAAGTTGTGATCGTTTTTTTTGGGATTTTTCTCTGGTGTGATCAAGCGCTACAATATTCTCTTTAAGTCTTTGTAGATTTGCTGAAGTGGATGGCAGGTTTATGGCATAAGTATTATTGATTAAGATAAGGAATATAATACCTATTGAGCTATATTTCATCTATTATCTATCCTGGATAATTTATTGATTAACTATGTTTATTATTAAGACAATTTGTTATTAAATAAGTTTGATAACAAATTGTCTTAATAATAAACATAGTTTGATTAGTAATTTTACCCAATTTTAACTTAATGAATCATGAATACTCTCATTAAATATCAATATTACTCACTGATAATGCATTCTTTTCAATAAAGTCTCTACGTGGTTCAACATGATCACCCATCAATGTAGTAAAAATTTCATCTGCAGCAACGGCATCTTCAATTCTTACTTGCAATAAGCGTCTAACATTAGAATCCAAGGTAGTTTCCCATAATTGTTCAGGATTCATTTCGCCCAAACCTTTATAGCGTTGGATATGTTGCCCGCGTTTTGACTCATTAAATAACCAAGAATGTGCTTGCTCAAAGGTATCAATTTGTATGCGTTTTTCTCCACGCTGAACAAAGGCTTCGCCAGGAATCAATAAGCCTTCTAATTGTTCAGCGAAGTCCATCATGGTTTTATATTCACCAGATTTGAAAAACTCATGAGGGATAACATAATCATGCATTACACCATGTAATATTTCCTGGACATGAATTTCAAAATCATCTTCTTCTTTATCTTTAATAATAATATTAAAGCTAAGAGAAACACTTTTATTTTCATTCATCACTTCATTAAGATCTTCTACCCAAGGCGTAATGATGGATCTATCATTAGAATCTTCGTGAGATATTTTTTTCATCTGCATCAAAGTAGCCAAAAACGATTCGTTATAACGACTGGATAAACGATTTTTTATACTATTTACTGCAAGGTAATTTTTACTCAATTCTTCAAGCGCTGTACCACTGATGGCTGGTACATCTTCAGCAGGGTATAAGGCTGCTTTATGCAAAGCCATTTGTAATAAATAATCATTTAATTCTGCATCATCTTTAACGTATTTTTCTTGTTTACCTTTCTTAATCTTATAAAGTGGTGGTTGAGCAATATATATATAACCATTTTCAACCAATTCTGGCATTTGTCTATAAAAGAAAGTGAGCAATAAGGTACGAATGTGTGACCCATCAACATCCGCATCAGTCATGATGATAATACGGTGATAGCGTAGTTTTTCTATATTGAACTCATCTTTGCCAATACCTGTACCCATTGCAGTAATTAAGGTACCCACTTCAGCAGAAGAAAGCATTTTATCAAAGCGTGCTTTTTCAACATTAAGAATTTTACCTTTTAAGGGTAATATTGCCTGTGTTCTTCTATCTCTTCCCTGCTTAGCAGAACCGCCAGCAGAGTCCCCTTCCACTAGAAATAATTCTGAAAGAGCAGGGTCTTTTTCCTGACAGTCAGCCAACTTTCCTGGCAAACCAGCAATATCTAAAGCACCTTTTCTACGGGTCATTTCACGGGCTTTTCTAGCAGCATCTCTCGCTCTGGCCGCATCAATTATTTTTGATGCAATAGACCTTGCTTCACTCGGATTTTCTGCTAAAAAGTCCTGAAGTTTATCCGCCATCACCGATTCAACGGCACTTTTTACTTCAGAAGAAACCAATTTATCTTTGGTTTGTGATGAAAATTTAGGATCGGGTACTTTGACAGAAAGTATTGCCGTTAGACCTTCTCTGGCATCATCGCCGGTTGTGGAGGTTTTTGATTTTTTTGCCACACCACTTTGTTCAATATATTGGTTAAGTGTACGTGTTAAAGCGGAGCGGAAACCCGCTAAATGCGTACCACCATCCCTCTGAGGAATATTATTGGTATAACATGTGATATTTTCCTGATAGGTATCATTCCACTGTAAGGCTACTTCAACAGAAATATCATCTTTTACATTTTCAAAATAGATAATATTACTGTGTAGTGTAGTTTTATTTTTATTCAGATGCTCAACGAAAGCCTTAATTCCACCCACATATTCAAAGGTATCATGCTTACCGACTTCTCGTTCATCCGTTAAATTGATCTGTACACCAGAATTCAGGAAGGATAGTTCTCTTAATCGCTTCGATAATTTATCATAATGATATTCAACATCCGTAAAAATTTCTCTGCTGGGTAAGAAATAAATTTCTGTACCTGTTTTATCTGTGTCTCCCACAATCTTTAATTCACTGACTGGATCGCCTAGTTCATAAAATTGTTCATGAATTTTATTATTGCGATATATAGTCAGTTTTAATTTTTCTGATAGGGCATTAACAACCGATACACCCACTCCATGTAAACCACCGGAAACCTTATATGAATTATCATCAAATTTACCACCCGCATGTAATACGGTTAAAATGACTTCTGCCGCTGAGCTACCTTCTTCATGTGCATCAACTGGAATTCCACGACCATCATCCTTTACTGTAATACCACCATCAGTATGAATAATCACATCTACTTTTTTACAATGTCCTGCTAATGCTTCATCGATTGAATTATCAACTACTTCGAATACCATATGGTGCAAGCCCGATCCATCATCGGTATCACCAATATACATTCCGGGTCTTTTTCTTACTGCATCCAGACCTTTTAATACTTTAATATTCGACGAATCATAAGTATTAGCATCGCTCATAAAATCTTGAACTCCATGTTGGATAGGGGGGTAAAGGCTTTGCCAAGCTCTGGCATGACATAGAATCTTATATATATGACTCTCTATCGCATCCTGTTTTATTGTCTTATTATACTCGATATAGGCCTAATCGTCCTGTATTTGCGTTATTAATTAGCTCTAAGTCTCTTTATTTATTTAATTTTAATTCACATCTTATCCACAACTTTCTAACATGTTTTACATCTCATGTTCCACGTGAAACAGTTTATAATTTTTTTCATCCAAAAAACTGTATTTATCTTTATTGGTTGTCGTCAGTAGTATTTGAGAATTGAAATTTTCTAATATTGAAATAAGAATATTAATATTTACTTCATCAAGTTCACTATCAATATCATCAAGTAATAAAACATTATGATCTCGCTGATTATCTAAGTCGATTAAGAATTTAAACTGAGCTAATATCAAACATATAATGACAATTTTTTTTTGTCCTCTAGAAAGAATATCTTTGGCTGCATGTTTTTTTAATGTTATCTTCAACTCGCCACGATGAGTACCATAACGAGTAAAGCCAACTAATAAGTCTTCTGAAATCTTATCCTTAAGAAAATCAGAATATTTGATATCTTTTGTCCAGCCTTTATAATAATTTAAAGAAATATCATTTGACAATTCTTCTGAAAAAAATGATAGATATTTTTTAAATAGGGTAGATATATTAACAATTTGTTTCGATCGAAAAATATCCAAACGATCATTTAAATCGATTAGTTGTGATGACCAACAATCAATTTGCATTAGCTTATCTTGTGAAAGTGATTGAGAATATTTGTATTCTTTAGAATACAAAGAGAGTAATTTATTACGACTTGAAATAATTTTCTTATATGACCGCCAAACAGAAATGAAACTAGGTTCCACGTGGAACACTCCCCAGTCTATAAATTTTCGACGTGTGGAAGGACCAGAATCCAGTAAACTAAAACTCTCTGGCGTAATTAATCCGAGCACTACTAAATTAGTCACTGAAGAAAGAGAATTGATTTTATTAGAATTAAGATGAAGAATAGGCTGAGCATTATCTTTAGAGCGACTTATCCCTAAAGTAAACGAATCATTATCATCAGATAAAAAACGAGAAAAAATAGTACAATCATTGGAATCATGATTAATAAAACTTTTATATTTGGAACTACGAAAAGTACGAGAACGTAAAAGCAAGTAGATCGATTCAAGAATGGTAGTTTTACCAACTCCATTTGAACCATAAATGATATTAAAGAAAGGGTGTGGATTAAGAGTATATTCTTTTAAATTACGGCCATTGTGAATTTTTAATAACTCCAAAGGCATTATAAATAAACTCTTGAAATCATTTTTAATTAAAGACGCATGGGCATAACGACATACTTAGCAGCATCATTATTAAGACCAGAAATAAGGCAACTACTATTAGCATCAGTTAAACTTAGCACTACTTGATCTTCCTTAACTGCATTCAATGCATCGACAAGATAACCCACATTGAAACCAATAGAAAACTCCTCACCGGTATAATCAATAATAATATGTTCTTCAGCCTCTTCCTGTTCAGGATTATGAACAATAGCAATTAAGTTATTTTCTTTAAACTCCAAGCGAGCAGCTTTATATTTCTCAGTAGAAAGCACTGCAATTCTAGCCAAGGATTGTTTCAGTACATGGCGATCGGCAATTATATTTTTTGTACATAACTCCGACGCTGGAATCACACGCTGATAATCTGGAAAGCGGCCATCAATCAGTTTAGTCGTAAAACTTAAATCATCGAAAACAATATTCATGTGGCTTGCAGAAATTGATACATTGATGACAGTTTCACTATCAGATAATAAACGATTTAATTCAGTAATCGCTTTACGTGGCACAATAAGTTGTTGAGTAGAATCTTTAGAAATATTGATAGGATTGGTCAAACCTTCAATATTTGCATAGGCAAGACGATGACCATCAGTAGCAATACTACGTAATTCATCATTGTATATTTCAAATAATAAGCCATTCAGATAATAGCGTACATCTTGATTAGCCATGGAAAATTGCGTCGAATCAATAATAAATTTCAAATCACGTTGACTAATACTAAACTCAGAAGTAGCCGTCATAGGATCAAGGTTAGGATAGTTTTCTGCCGATAAAGTAATTAAGGTAAAACGGCTTTTTTTAGATTTAAGAATTAATTTATTATCCACTAATTCAAAATTTAACAAAGAACCAAGATCAAGATTTTTTAATATATCAAAAATCTTTTTTGCCGGAACAGTAAAATCAAAATTTAGACTACTATCTTCAATAGCAATAGAAGTCGTAATTTCAACTTCTAAATCAGTACCCGTAATCGTAAACTTTCCATCACTCACATTCACTAGGATATTTGATAAAATTGGTAGAGTCTGACGTTTTTCAACAACACCAATAACAGATTGTATGGCTGGTAATAGTTCGTCAATACCAATAGAAAATTTCATTATTAAATATCCCTCAGAAATATTATTTTATTAAAAACATATAATAATTAAATGTATGCAATATAGCTATAGTTAACAGGTAAGCTGTCGATGGAGATTAGTATAATCTTCTTCGACTATTACTTCTTCACTGCGTAACTCTTCAATTTTTCGACAAGCATAGAGCACAGTCGTGTGGTCACGACCACCAAATGCATCACCAATTTCAGGTAGACTATGATTGGTCAATTGTTTAGCCAAAGCCATTGCCACTTGTCTTGGTCTGGCGACAGAACGTGTGCGACGCTTAGAGTGTAAATCAGCCACTCGAATTTTATAATACTCAGCCACTATTTTTTGAATATTTTCAATTGATACCTGCTTGTCCTGTAAGGCAATTAAATCATGCAAGGCAATTTTGGCAAATTCAACTGAAATTTTCTGACCCTGAAAACGTGCTGTTGCAATCACTCGACGTAGTGCTCCCTCGAGTTCACGAATATTGGAACGAATACGTTGAGCAATAAAAAAGGCCACATCTTGTGGCAGATCTATATTTGCCTGAGCTGCTTTGGATAATAAAATAGCCACACGGGTTTCCGTATCAGGCAGATCAATAGCGACTGTTAAGCCCCAACCAAAACGAGATTTTAAACGTTCTTCTAAACCTGACACCTCTTTTGGAAAAGTATCACAGGTCATTATAATTTGCTTTTGACCTTCTAACAAAGCGTTAAAGGTATGAAAGAATTCTTCTTGTGATCTTTCCTTACCAGCAAAAAATTGAATATCATCGATCAACAATACATCAACAGAGCGATAGAAATTTTTAAATTGATCAATCGTTTTATTTTGTAAAGCAGTAATCATCTCTTGTACAAAGCGTTCTGAATGCAGGTATATCACTCTAGAATCTGGGTTATCTGACATGATAATATTACCCAGGGCATGAATAAGATGAGTCTTACCCAAACCTACACCACCATAAATTAAAAATGGATTGTAGTTATTATTGCTTGTACCATCACTGATAGTTTCCACAATTTGCAACGATGCAGCTCTTGCCAGCATGTTACATTTACCTTCAACAAAGGTGTCAAAACTCATATCTTTATTCAGAGCAGATTGATATTTTTTTAAACTATTGTCTTTCTTTTTTGCACTATTATTTTTCATTGTGCTAGAAATTTGGTCAGAAATACTGCTAAAAGTACCCGTCGAAGTTATCTTGGCTGAATGACCCATTCGTTGACTGCTAGAATTACTAACATTATTCGTAATGCTAGGATCAGCTTTTTTCTTGATACTGCCGACTTGTAATTCTACAGTCACTAAGTTGTCAGATAATTTAGCAATAATATCTGAGATGTTCGCTAGAAAACGTTTTTTTACAAATTCAATGACAAATTTATTGGGTGCAAATAAAACCATTTGTACTTCAGAAATCAATTTTGCTTGTAATGGTAAAACCCAAATTTTATATTCATGAGCAGGTACTTCTTTTTCTAAAGTCAGTAAACATTTTTCCCATAAATCAGATTTCATAAAAATACAAACCAAATAAACTTGTTAAAAATTAATTGAGTCAAAATAAAAAAGCTTAATTTCTGACTGAATTATTAAGAAAAACACTCTAAAAAATGCCTAAATAAATATTTTTAGGCTGTGGATAAGTCTGTGAATAAGTTATTAGGAACTTGAGCATAGAATGTTAAGAACTAGGCACATTCTATAACATATAAATTTAATTCACAATTTATCCTAGTCTGGATCACAATTTATTAAGAAGCTTTAAAATTGATTAAGCTTTTGAAAATAATGAAATTAATAGATTTACTAACAGAAAAGTGGCTTACTAATAATAATAACTATAAAATATATATAACTTATATTATTAGAACTTTTTACCTAAGAAACTATTCCCTGGATAAAAAAATAAATTGTTAAGAAAATTTTTTGTTGGATGATTAAAAAAAAGTTTTTTTAATAAAAAATATAAGTCATTTAATAATTGACTAATGCATCATTACAAATGTATAATTGCCTGCTCAAAAAAGAGTCTTTAAAAACCTAGGATTTAAACTTATTTTAAATAAGTTTTTAAAAAAGGTTTGAAGATTCTAATAAACACAAATTTAGTTTGATTGCTTAAATTTTTAAAATTTAATTTTTTTACTAAATTAAAATTAATAGTTAAAAAGTTATATCCGGGTAATATGCAATGAAAAGAACATTCCAACCAAGTAATATCAAACGTAAACGTACTCACGGTTTTCGCGCTCGTATGGCAACCAAAGCTGGTCGTAAAATTTTGAATGCACGTCGCGCTAAGGGTCGTCATCAACTAGCAGTTTAGTCATTATTGGGATTGAACTAAAAGCAATCTAAATAATACTATTGGTCGTTTTGCATGCAGTTTAAATAAACGAACAGCATGTAAAACACCGCAATACTGAATACAAAGACTGACTGTTTTAGAATTTATGTCTGATAAAAGAAAATCTCCAGAACAATCATTCAGTCGCGATCTAAGGTTACTCCTTCCAGCAGATTATAAATACGTTTTTAATCAGTCAATACGTTCATCAGACAAACTAATAACAATTTTAGCAAAATACAATAGCTCGGCTGATCAAGCAAGATTGGGTCTAGCAGTTGCTAAAAAAGCAGTTAAAACGGCTGTTCACCGCAATCGCATTAAACGTCTGACGCGTGAATATTTTCGTTTAAATCAAGATAAAATAGCCTGCGCCGATTATGTTATCCTCGTTAGGAATGGCATTGATAAAAAGGATAATAGTGATATTGTTCAGTCATTGGCCAAGCAATTTAACTATCTAAGAAAAAAGCTCACCCAAAACAACTAGGTTGATAATTTTATTCACAACAAGCAAGCCTTATGATGCTTATTCTGGTAAAATTCTTGCTTGAAAATATGCTCATTGATTAGCGATCATTATATTGACAATCCATTATATTGACGATCATTGTATTGAGGTGTCACCATTGAGTGTTTTTCAAAAAATAGCACTAGCCATACTAACAGGCTATAAATATCTTATTAGCCCGATTTTAGGCAATAATTGTCGATATTTACCCAGTTGCTCTTGTTATACTCATACAGCCATAGAACGCTTTGGGGTGATCAAAGGTGGATGGATGGGCTTAAAACGCATCTTACGCTGTCACCCTTTTCATGAAGGGGGTCTGGATCCTGTACCTGAATTGACAGAGAAAGAAAAAAAAGCATAGAGTAAAAGATAAAATGCTTTTACCTATTTTGAATGTAAAAATTATTTAAAAGATATAGACACATCACACTATGGATACACAACGTTTAATTTTATTCGCAGCCTTTATGCTAGTTTCAATGTCATTGTGGCAGTCATGGCAAATACAGGTTAATCCGCCACCAAGCAGAACACAGAGTGAAAGTGCGAGTAATTCTGCAAATAATGCCAATACACAGCCCAGTATTCCATCAGGTAATGATTTACCCTCTGTTCCAGTGAACAATACCACGGATAATGCGTCGTCAGTTCAAATGAGCACACCTTCAGTAGCCACAAAAATGGCCAGTGGTCAGCGAGTTAGAGTGAAAACTGATGTCTTTGAAATTGAAATAGATACTATCGGTGGTGATATCAGGCGTGTCGCTTTATTGGATTATCCTAATGATGTGAATCATGATCCCAGCCCAGTGGTATTAATGAATGATAAGTCGGGTACTTTTTTTATTAGCCAGACAGGTCTATTAGCGTCCAACAAAGAGAGTAATTATGCACCGGATCATAATGTCACTTATAGTATTGATAAATCCAGTTATGAGTTAGGTACACAAACTGAAATAAATGTGCCTCTAACCTGGACTTCAGAAGATGGCCAATTTACCTTAACTAAGATTTATACTTTTTATCCTGGTAAATATGAAATTAAAGTCAGGCATAAAATTACAAACAATTCTGCACTGGCCTGGCAAGGACATCTTTATCGTCAATTACAAAGAACTAATATCGAACAAGCCAGTATGTTTTTACACACTTATACCGGTGGCATGATTTCAAAAGATGTGGATGGCTTTGAGAAAATTGATTTCCCGGAAATGATGGAAGTTAATCTCAATCGTAGCAACAAGGGTGGTTGGATTTCGATGATTCAGCACTATTTTATGGGCGCATGGATTCCACCACAAAATAGTACAGAAAATTACTATACTCGAGTGACCAATAAAAATACCTCTGATCCCCATTATATTCTCGGTATGATTTCAGCCGCACAGGTCGTTAATCCAAATAGTAGCCTGGAGATGACAGATACATTATTTGTCGGGCCTAAGTTACAGCTACATATTAAAGAATTAGCACCAGGTCTTGATAGTACAGTTGATTATGGTTTTTTATCAGTCATTGCTCATCCTATTTATTGGTTACTTGATCAAATTCAAAATGTGGTTGGTAACTGGGGTTTGTCTATTATTTTCTTAACCATGATTATCAAAGGCCTATTTTATAAACTTTCTGCAGCCTCTTATAAATCCATGGCTCATATGAGAAAAGTGACACCGCGCCTAAAAGCCATACAAGAACAATTCAAAGATAATTCCGCTGAAAAAAATAAAGCCATGATGGAATTATATAAGAAAGAAAAAATTAACCCTTTGGGTGGTTGTCTACCGGTAGTGGTACAAATACCAGTGTTTATTTCTTTATATTGGGTATTATTAGAAAGTGTTGAAATGCGTCAAGCAGACTTTATGTTATGGCTGAATAACTTATCTGCACCTGATCCCTATTATATATTGCCGCTGATCATGGGTGTTTCTATGTTTGTGCAGCAAAAATTGAATCCAGCACCAATGGATCCCGTGCAGGCAAAAGTAATGATGATGTTACCCGTCATATTTACCGTCTTTTTTGCTTTCTTCCCATCAGGCTTAGTTTTATATTGGGTTGTGAATAACTTATTATCCATTTCTCAGCAATGGTATATTACCCGTTCAATCGAGAAGAATGGCTAATTTATCGAGCACTACAATTGCCGCTTTAGCTACCGCCCCCGGTCGAGGGGGTGTTGGTATTATTCGTATATCAGGTTCGCAAGCACTTACTATTGCTGAACAAGTTCTGCACCAGAATCCCAAACCACGTTATGCACACTATCTGCCTTTTTTCGATGCAGATCAGCAAGAAATAGATGCGGGCATTGCAATCTACTTTCCAGGTCCCAATTCTTTCACTGGCGAAGACGTTGTAGAATTACAAGGTCATGGCGGCCCTATTGTCATGGATATGTTATTACAGCGGGTTATTGCCTTAGGTGCTGAGCCAGCAAAACCAGGTGAATTCAGTGAACGGGCTTTTTTAAATGATAAATTAGACCTAGCACAGGCAGAAGCCATTGCGGATCTAATAGATGCCAGTAGTGAACAAGCTGCGCGTTCTGCTTTGCGATCCTTGCAGGGTGATTTTTCAAAACTAATTCATGAGCAAGTTGAAGCCTTGATCCATTTACGGATTTATGTCGAAGCAGCTATTGATTTTCCTGAGGAAGAAATTGATTTTCTTTCGGATGGTAAAGTAGAAAAAGATACCATCACTATTTTAAATGATCTGCAGCAGATTTTAATAAAAGCACAGCAAGGCTGTATTATGCGTGAAGGTATGACCGTTGCCATAGCCGGTCAGCCCAATGCCGGAAAATCCAGTTTACTTAATGCATTGTCAGGCAAAGAGTCTGCAATTGTCACCGATATCGCCGGTACAACACGTGATGTATTAAAAGAAGAAATAAATATTGATGGTATGCCTTTGCATATTATTGATACGGCGGGTTTGCGTGAGAGTGATTGCGAAGTAGAAAAAATCGGTATAGAACGCGCCTGGAATGTGATCGAAAATGCCGATCAAATTTTATTAGTGATTGATGAAAATAAAATTGATGATAAAGATAGCATAAAAATTAATCAGGATTTATTACAACAATTTCCAGACTCCATTGATATTACTCTAATACACAATAAAATCGATAGATTAGAAAAAAAACCAACAATTATTAAGTCTGAGCATCGGACTCAAATATATTTGTCGGCAAAACACAATCAAGGCATCAATTTACTCAAAACCCATTTAAAAGAATGTATGGGGTTTCAAAATGCCGGTGAAGGCAGCTTCATGGCTCGAAGAAGACATCTAGAAGCGATCAACAAAGCCATCGCAGCAGTACAAAATGGCCTTTCCCAACTACAAGAATTCTCTGCGGGTGAACTTTTAGCTGAAGAATTACGCCTAGCACAAAATTCCCTTTCCGAAATTACCGGAGAATTCACTTCAGACGATCTCCTCGGTCGAATTTTTACCAGTTTTTGTATTGGAAAATAACGAATTTTCATTAAAATCACTTGTTTCAACCTATGTTGAAATGGCTAGAAAAAGTGAAATTATGTTAAAAAAAATTCAGCTCAGATATCAAAGTGGAGAAGAGCCAGTTTGGACATCTATTTCTTAAAATAAACAACTTCAGGTAAATTAAGAAAATGTTCGTCAGAGGTGATAAGTTCAACGTGTTCATTTTGGGCTGTTGCATAAATAATCGCATCAGCAAAAGACAATTTATATTCTGAAGAAAAATCGCCAGCTAATAATGAAATTGATGTTGTTAAAGGTATTACTTTTCCTTGCTCAGTTAAAGCAATGGCTTTTAAGGCTTCCTGTTTATTTTTGACTCGACTTGCCCATTTATATAGTTCAAATTGTACTGAAGTTGGAACAATAATCGATTCAACATCTTGCATATAGACTTGATATTTATTGGCAAGAATACCATCGGTTAACCACTCAATCCAGCCACAGGTATCAACCAGGATCATAGTTTTCTATCCTGCCCGTCACGGTATTGTTCAGATTTTACCGCTTCAGCTATTTTAAATTCAGAAAAAGATCCTCTGGCATCTTCAATGGATTGCATGGGTATCATTTCAATAATCGATCCTCTGGTAATTAAAGTAAATTGTTGCCCGGATTTTATGTCCATGCTTTCTCTAATGGCCTTCGGAATTGATATTTGATATTTACTGGAGAGTTTAGCTGATATCATTATTTTACCTTTTTAATATCGATAAATATAATGTAAGATAACATTTGTATTAGGTGAATATCAATTGCCTTTGATATAAAAATATTTTAACTAAGGCAACATTTGCTTTTTAACTGCTCAGTAAAAATGTCCATTAATAGGGTTAATTCATTGGTCCTGACATAATTAGGTCTAATAACTAAGGCAATGATCCTATGGGGGCCGGGCTCATTTAAGTGAATAGCTCTGAGTTCTGATTCAGGGCGTATTAATTGGTCTAGTGCCATCTGAGGGACAATAGTTGTGCCCAGTTTACCGGCAACCATTTGAATTAAAGTGTGTAAACTAGCCGAATCAAAATCTGAATTTTGTTTTTTATTGTTAAAATTACACGCAGCCAAGGCATGTTCTTTTAAACAATGTCCCTCTTTTAATAACATCAATTTTTCTATTTCTAACTCTTCACTGGTAATTTCTTGCATTTTTTTCGGGCATTCATCTTTATGGCATATCCAGTAAAAATCTTCCTGCCAAAAATTAAAACTCATTAAGCCTTCAATGGGGAATGGCAGAGCAAGGATAGCGGCATCAATGTCACCTGATTTCACCATATTCACTAAAACATGGGATTGCTCTTCGAGAATTCTGAGTTTTAATTCAGGATATTGTTTTCTCACTTCGGGTAAGACTTTAGGCAGAAGATAGGGACCAATAGTAGGAATAACACCGATACTCATGGGGTTAGAAAAGGGTAGTTTACTATTTTGTGAAATCTGCAATAGATCGTCTAATTCCAGCTTTACTCTTTTGGCCTTATTTAGTATTAATTGGCCTGTATTAGTAATTAATACTTGTTTGTTATTGCGCTCAAAGATGGTTAAACCTAATTGCTTCTCAAGTTCATGGATGGCGGTACTCAATGCTGATTGAGAGATATTACAGGCCTCAGCTGCCTTTTTAAAGTGTAAGGTTTTTTCAATTGCTAAGGCATAATTCAGTTGTTTTAAAGAAATCATAATTTTATCGATTGATTTTATTGAACATAAACCCTATTTTAATTAGTTTTATAAAATTTAATAGCCCTTTTATTGCTGAAATGTATATTACACCTGAGACTGTCTCTAAAATTGTAACTTCTCAATAAGTCTGTGCATTTAAACAGCACAAACTTTACCTTTCAGCAACTCAGGCAGATATGGGATCAAATTTCTCTTGCTGATCCGGTCATTAATAAAATCCCAGAATGAAATTCCTTGTTTCAAACAAGTTTTCTTTAAACTGACAAAGGTATCTCTGCAAAGTTGCCCATCCTTTGAGCGTGTACTACCACTAATTTTACGCTTAATAACATATTCTCGAATATCATTTTCACTCAAATTATTATGAAGAGGAATATCAGGCCGTTCCAATACCAGCAGTAATTCTGTTTTATTTCTTGCCAATCGTTTCAGTGCCTGATTCAACGTTTCAAAGCTTGTTTTAGTCCGGCACAATTCATCAAAATGTTCAGCAATCGCTGACTTCAACGGATCATCTGGCTCAAGTTTATATTGTTTGAGATCATAAAATAGTTCCCAAATCTGAGTATGTACCCAGTTCAGTTCTTTATCATGTCGCTCATTGAGTGGTAGTATCCGCTGAAACACTCTGTCTGCATGTATCCAACATAATGCGTGCAACAAAATATCAAATTGTCCTGCATCATCACTCACAATCACCAAATCACTTGGAAAGCCACTGTTAATTAATGCCCCCAGTAAAGCGCCTTCTGTGGCAATGCGAACATGCCGTTGTGTTATGATACTATTGTTCTGCAGATAGTATTTCCAGGCTTCTTCATTATCAAAGCAAGTCTGATGACTTTGTTCAATAACGCTCAATGGCTTGTGAGGTAATTTTTCTGCTCTCATATAATCAAGTGCTGCATCGTTGAGCGTATAATCAACAGCAGCACCTCGTAACAATTGTAGAAAATTAATCCGGCTCTTATATCGAGTACTTGAAAACCAGGCAAAGGTTTCATTGCCAACGTGAGTACAATAACCATTCTTTCCATCATGACGACTACCCGTATCATCAACATGGATATAAGTACTATTGTTGATACCGGCAGTTAGCAATGTATTTTTTTCAGTATGAAAATGGTCTTTGTCATGGATTAAAATCTCATTGATCTGACCCGTTGAAATATCAAAACCTAATTCTGTTAATTGTTGTATTATCAATGGCTGAGTCACTCTCTGGTGATAATATTGATAAACGATATAACTCTGTAATGTATGGCCAAAATGTCCTATATGTGTATCAAAGCTCAATTTTCCTATACAGGTATCACCATCGGGTGTTTTATAGCGAGCCAATCGATAACGAGTATTGAAAGGCTTAATCAGCAGCTCCTGAACAAAATAATCCTGATACCCTAAAAAACGTGAATGTTCTGGCAGGTTATCTGGTTTGATAACGGTGGTTTTATGAATAGCCAATTTCTTCTTTCGTTTACGACTTTTACTAGTCCCATTTCCTGAGTTGTTTTTCTTGCTTCCTGAATGACCTGTCGGATTATCATTGTCATCATCCTTTGGCAATTTACTGGCTCTTATTTTAGGCTTTGGAGGTAGCTTTTTAAGCTTAGCAACTTCTGTTTTAAGGGCATCGATTTCAACCTGTTGGTTTTGAATGATTTCCTGTTGTTGCTCCATGAAAGCAAGGAGTAATCGGACTACCGGTGTCTTTTCTTCTTCAGGTATCTCTGGAATTGGAGGTAATTTTTTCACTATAATCAATACAGGTTGTTTTCAATAAAACAATTGTATCATGGCTTTTTAAGGCTCTTTAGTTTGCCCTGTGTTGATCAAACTCCCTCTCAGTTAAGATAATATTCAAAAATATTCTATTTCGATCTGAGACAGATCGACAGGATCATTTATAGGGATAAATTACATGGGGCAGTGAAAATGCAATTTTTGTCCTCTAAAATGCTGTCAAGACTTTTTTTGTTTTTATTTCAAGTTTTGCACAGACTTATTGAGAAGTTACGAGTGTGGCACTTAACAATATGCTTTCAGAGGAGATTTCATTGCCAAAATTAGTGGCTAGAGCATTATCTGAGAGTGAAGTATTATTACTGGGGATGCTGTCATTATGGCCATCAGGAATGCCATCATTATCACTATCATCAATGGCTTGATACAAAACCGCCTGAGCGCTGGCTGTAAATGCTTCACCGGCTTTTCTAAAGACACTGCCTGTGCTACTACTGGCAGCAGGATTTCCAGTGACGGTGATGGTGAAGCCAAAAGGTCGGACAATAAATTGACCGCTAACGCTGAGTGTTGCCGCGCTGATGGGGGGTGTGGTGGTATTGTCGGCAACGAGTGTCTTAGTTGCATATAAGGTGATTTGTCCCACGTCGTCATAGAGAAAGGATAGTGGTGCAATCCCATTGGCATCAAAGTTCATGGTGACAGCGGTGTAGTTACTCACCGCGCCATTATCATTGCCAGCGATAGCGATGCCGGTGCTATAAATTGAATTGGCTGATAAATTTAACAAGCCTGAAGCCTGACAACTGCTTGGATTATTGCATTCATAGGCAAAATTAACCGCTGTGTTTACGTTGGCAAAAGCAGTGGTGCAAGCACCACTCTGTGTATCAGTACGAATGGCTTGCAGGCCAATGTTCTGTGCGCCCGGCGCGGTGGAAGAGGGCTTGCTGCCTATTTGCTTGCCAATTGCCAAGGTGCTGAGGCTGGCTATATCGATAAAGCGAAAGGCTGTGTTGGTAAAGTTTAGAGGTAAATCTTCTGATGCAATGGCAGCACCGGTTAATTCAGTTGAATTACCATCAGTGACATTAATATCAATACTGGAGACCGTGCTTTGTGCCAGGTAAAAAGTCGCTGAGGAGGTACCTGCCAAAATACTCAGTGGTGAGCTAATAATACTATCAACAGCGGGCGTAGTAGTGATGGTGATGCTGGCATTGGAGCTAATATCTAGTGCGGCATGATTAATGTCATGAGCCGTGACAGTCACGAGTGAGGCCTCACAAGTCAGGCCTGTACCGCTATGACTGATGGCATAGTGATCGGCAATGGCGGTGACAATCACTTCAACACTATCGCTGATAATATTATTGTTATAATCCACGGCTTTATAAGTGGCAGTATAAGTACCTGCCTTAGTGTAGCTATGGCTGCTAGGAGTTAAAACAGTGGTACATAAATCGACAGTTGAAGTGTCCAGTGGCGTGTTATCACCATAATCCCATTGTTGAACAACATTGCCAACAATGATACTCAGGTTATCAGTATAGAGATCGGGATCAGCCAAGCCATCGCCATCACAATCAATTTCGGCAGTGAGGGTAAGTTGATAAATGCCTTCGTTGCTATAACTATGCGAGGCAATTGAGGCTTGGTTTCCTGCCGTCCATGGTGCGCTGGAAAATGTTTCTATAGTGCCATCACCATAATCAACGGTATAGTCTGCGGCAACATTTTGTGCCATGACTAAGCTGATAAAAAATAGCCATAATAGCCTCTCAAAGCAGACTGAAGTCAACATGATTATGGCCAGGTCACAGTAAATACATGGATATAAGTGATTGCATTACTGTCTTTCCAAGTGACGGTAAATTTGACTTCAGTACCACTGGCCATGATGATTTTGTTACCCAGACTATCGACAAATTCAATTTCATTAATCTCAATGATCTCACCGGAGGTAATATCGATCCATTGGTTATTATAAGGCGCATCACCGACAAGGGTATCAAAATCAGTGATTGGAAATGAATTAGCATTATCGACAGGGCTAATGAGCACATCATAAATCTTGTTGGCATTGATCACTGGGGCATCAAACTTTAAATAATCAAATAACCAGGTATCACACTGACTAGAAGGATCATTAAGGCATTCCCAGCTAACGCCAAAACTAGTCAGGCGAATCGTGCTGAGTGACTGGTTTTTAATCCGCCAGGCGACTTCAGAATCATTATGAGTATCTTTGGGAGCGGCTGTTCCATCGACATAGACCAGATCGTCATTACAAATAACATCGGCATCAAAAGTAACCACATCATTGACTGCAACATTAATTGGGCCGCGACTACCACCGACACTGATGCTGACACTGGTGGCATAGAGGGAAGTGGGCAGGGAAATTGTTAAAATCAACAGTGCAATTTGGCGCAACATAAAAAAACCTTATTTATTATCCGTTCCATTTAACTATAGCCAAGCATCAGGCATTTATCTATAGTCATAATCCCAAAAAAATCAGTTGAACCTACTGCGACCGCCTTATGCACCGAATCTTAAGGATTTTCCAGAACATTTTGACTTCACCCTTAGGGTGACTACGAATAAAGCCAAAATAACCTGTAAAACCCTTAATCTTCAGCACCTAAGTCGCTCTCGCTACGATTCAACTGATTATTTTAGGATAATAGATGGAAATGCAAGCTTAGTTCTTCTTCATCATTAACGCTAATGAAGCAAAAAACTCAATCATGTTGTGCTTGTTTAAATTGAATGATTTTACGGCGATCTTTCTTACTCGGGCGTTTGACGGTGTGCTGTGGCATGCCTTCAAAAATGGCTTTACGTTCCTGACTGCGTTTTTCTCTGGCGCTAATACTCTCGGCTGTTTCTTCATAGAGTGTTTGTGCAATAGGGGCAGGGCCTCGTTTACCTGATAGTTTGAGTACCAGCACGGTTTGTTCAATGGATTCTTTTTTTATCCGCAGGCTATAACCGATTTCGCTATGATGGCTAGGCTTAAAACGTTGGCCGTTGAGGTGAACCTTGCCGCCTTTGATTGCCTCGGTGGCTAAGGCGCGTGTTTTGTAAAAGCGCGCTGCCCAGAGCCATTTATCCAGTCTTATTTTTTCTTCTTGAGGCTTGTTAGCGGCTGTTTTTTTCTTGTTCATCGGTAGTGTGATCACAAAATGAGTAAATAAAAGTAAAAAAAATTGCTTAAAAATAGCGCAATGGAAAAAAAGCGTCTATAAATTATAAGTATAACTGTAATATGAATTAATAAAAACCGTGTCAGACCCTATGTTTGCTTTTAGCTAAGACGCGGTCAGATAAGGTAAGAAAAAGGTGTATCTTTATGGCCAGACCCGTACGCATTGAATATCCCGGTGCCTATTATTATATTTCCTCAAAAGGCATTGAGGAAAAAACGATTTTTAATGATGCCCAAGACCGTCAGGAATTTCTACAAATTTTGCAAGAAGTCATCGGGCGCATGCAATGGGAGGTGTTCGCTTACAATTTAATGCCTGATGCCTTTCAGTTGTTTATCAAAACCCCTAAGCCAAATTTATCCAAAGGAATGCGACAATTGAATGGTATTTATACCCAGCGCTTTAATGTCAAATATGCTACCCAGGGCAATATATTTCATGGTCGCTTTAAGGCGGTATTAGTTGAAGATGAGTATTTTAGTGATGTAGTTAAGCATGTGGTTCATGTGCCTATTTTATTGCGTAAAGCGCGTAAGCTGGACAAATGGAAATGGAGTAGTTATCAGGCAACAGCAGGGCTTATCGAAGCGCCAGAATGGCTTAATACCAGTGCCGTGCTAGAAAAATTTTCTAAGCAGAAAAAACGTGCTCAGGCTGCCTTTGTTAAATCAATAGCTAGCTTAGATAAGGACTTTGATATTATTGGCAATGTTAAGGGACAAATTCTACTGGGCAGTGATGGCTTTGTCACTAAATGGAAAAAACAATTGGCCAGCGGCAAGGTCATGGATAAGGCAAGGCAGCGTAAGGCGAAAAAAGTGAAGCCCTTATCGGACTTTGGTAAACGCTTTAAAAACATCAAAACGGCGATGGTTAAAGCCTATGAAACGGGAAATTATACGCTGGATCAAATTGGCAGTCATTTCGGTGTGCACTATAGTACGGTCAGTAGAACAGTCAAAAAATCAGGCTTTTAAGCTGTTTTTTTGATAGCGGTTTTTTTAATAGAGGCTTAGTGAATACGCTTAAAATTGTAAGTTCGGGATTTGCGGTCACGCACGACAAATTGCCCGGGTTCTCGATAAAACTGGAAATATAAGGTGATCTTTTTAGCTGGTATATAAGCAATCATCTTGTTGCCCTCGATTGCTAGCTGTCCGGCTAGATTTTTTGCCCCGCCATCAGACCAGAGAAAACGATTATCATTGTAAATGGCAATAACATCACCGGATTGACTCTGCCAGATACCATTCATACTGTTTTCATTAAAAGTATAGTTATCGACCATCATCGTGCTGGCATCGGCAGGTTTGGCGTCGGGATCCCAAAAATTACTGCCGGAATTGCTCGTTGTTGCTGGATTGAATCGTGAACCTGCATTTTTTAGTGAACGGGTATTTAAGCCACCGGGAGACATGGGAAAAGCAGTGAGTGGATAGAGGCCGTTCATGCCATTACTTAAACCATAGCCCATTCCCGGCATCATAGTAGGTGAGTAAGGCATACTATTCATACCTGCAAAGTTATTGCTACCCAGCATTTGATTCATCACCTTCATCATCGTGGCCATCATTTCAATGAAAGGCATGGAACGCCAATTATTATTGGCGGCAAATGTAGGTGTCGTGAGACAAAAGCACAATAATAAGTTGAGAAGTCGATGTTTCAATGGAATGCCTGTTGATCCTGAACTGGTATTAATTCAACCTCACATTATAGTCGTTTTTTATACAATAGTTAATTAGAATTCGCTAAAGTATCGATATTGTGATGTAGCTTACAGTTTTGTGCACAGATCGGTGCTGATTTATGTCATTCGTCGGATCAGTAATGTTGCCAGTAAAACACTGCAAAGGGTAATTAAACTGGCGCTCAGCAGTGGGCTGACATCATAAACCAGACCAAACTGAGCCGTAATTTTGTTGGCAATGGTGAACACAATGCCGATAAACACACCTATCATCAGTCGGCTGCCAGCATTGCCTGCACGTGAGGAGCTGAATACGAAAGGAATTGCCAGTAGGAGCATGGCGGCGATGGAAAATGGCTGGACAATTTTATTCCAGAATGTCAGCCAGTATTGATTGCTCTTGAGGCTATTATCATCGAGATAGCTGGCATAGCGATAGAGACCATAGGCGGAAAGATATTCTAAATTAGAGATAATGACATCGACCAATTCCAGATCCAATAAAGTGGGCCAACGCGCTTGATCAATTTGATTGCTAATGACTTTATTGTCAGTGATGAAGGTTTGTTTGATGCCTTTTAGAATCCAATCTTCACCATCGTAGTGGGCACTATCGGCATAAGTGCTCACTTTTAGAGTTTTGTCTTGGGCAAACGTAAAAATACTCACATGTCCCAGGGTCTTATCAGAGGTAATGGAATGAATCTTGGTAAAAGTATCTTTATCACGTACCCAGATGGCATTGTTTGATACGGTACTGGTTGTACCGCTGGTCTTGGTCGACCAATGGTTGTTGGCCATTTTTTCTGTAATGGGAAGTACATACTCACCAATCATAAAAGTAAAAATGGCCAAAATAAAAGCGGCTTTCATGACCGATAGGATAATTTTGCCTATAGAAACACCGGCAGTGCGAATCGCAACCAGTTCATTGCTGCTGTTTAGCGCTCCCAATCCCATCATTGCACCTAATAATACAGAAAAAGGAAATAGTTGATAGAGACGGCGGGGCATCGTCAATAAAGTGTAATAAAAGGCATCGCCTAATTCAAAATCACCTTTACCGACGTATTTAAAGCTGTCGGCAAGGACAATAAAGCCGTATAACGATAAAATAATGAGGAGAAATAAAAGTGTTGAGTAGATAACGGTTTTTATGATGTAGCGATCAAGTATGTTCATAGTGATGATTCAGAGAGTATGCTAAAAAAGAACACCGGACTTTGCTCTATAGAATTGCTAATAGTGATGAAGTATTACTTTTACTTAATTCCATTTATAGCCAAGCGTAGAAAGCTTATAGCTTAAATGACTGAAAAAACGACTAAACATCCAGATAATGCTGATAAAGAGGATTTTTAGTGATAATAAAGCAAAAGACAGCAAAGTAACCAGCATTGCAAAAAAACTGAAGATAAACTGCCCGGTTTTTTTTATCTCGTTAGCCAC
Organism: sulfur-oxidizing endosymbiont of Gigantopelta aegis; assembly: GCF_016097415.1. Lineage (NCBI taxonomy): Bacteria > sulfur-oxidizing endosymbiont of Gigantopelta aegis. The sequence goes on from NZ_JAEHGE010000003.1 coordinate 250,046, forward strand.
TTTATTTCTCTCTTGGTTTTCTATGCATTTTGAAAGTATAAGCCTAATATGACAAAAATAATACTCAAATCGCCCATAGCGCTGCTTTATGTGACGTTAAATGTGATGAAAATTCATTAATGTAAAAATTTGGGGCGGGTCAGGGTAAAGGGGTGAACTTCAGCATCAAACATCTGTCCATCACTCGCTTTCATTTGGTAGCTCCCTTGCATACTGCCTACGGGGGTATGAATGATTGTACCACTGGTATAGGTGAAATCTTCGCCAGGTTTCAGGTTGGGGTGTTCGCCCACCACACCAGGTCCTTTGACTTCTTGAGTTTTGCCTTCTGCATCGGTAATGATCCAGTGTCGAGAGATAAGCTGTGCCGACTCTGTGCCCTTGTTTAACATATTAATAGTATATGAAAAAACATATCGATTATCAGTAGGTGAAGACTGCTCTTCTATGTACTGAACTTTGACATCTACCGAAATATTATATTTAGTCGCATGTTGCTGAGGCATATTTTTCCCTGGTTTTACGAAAATAAATTGGACAAATATTATACACTGAATCGGCTTCGTGCTCACTAAAAAACGTCAGCTTTATGTGTCTTAGTGGGGACAGATCAAATAAGCTAATTTATCTTTACATTTGTAAGATGTGGTGAGGAACGAACCGCATCAAAAATGTTTGTTTAAAGCCATTGATGCGGTTCGTTCCTCACCACATCCTACATTTGAAGTGTAACAAGGTTTGAACGATGTCTCTTAGTGTGCATTAGAGGTTAGAACTAATGCTTTATGTTTGCTGAAAAGTCGTGGGTCTGGCTTCTTCATCTTCTTGATTGTCCACATGATCTTTAGCTTTTAAGACCGCAGATTTAACGGCGTGATCCATTTCTGTGCGATCATCCGTACTGAGAAAAAAGGCCATATCCACATCATGGCGCACATAACGAGCCGGTAACATATTGAGAGCAATACAGGCGATGTCCTGTAAATAATCTTCATCAATATTTTTAATGTCATCAACAAATGTTTGGATTAATTCTCTGACAACCAGTGTTTCATAATAATTGTGAATCGAATCAAAGCGCATAACTACTCCAGAATAAAGAGTTCAATAGATACTATGAGCCTAGATATTAAACGCCTGAAAATCAAGTTTATTGACGCAATTTCCAGGTGGGTGTTTTATCTGCATAAATGAGCTCATGCTTGAGCAACCATTCTTGTACTTCTTCGGCATCCTCATGAAACCAGCGCTTTGCCGAGCCTAAGCGAAAAGTGTAGCCCCACTCATCCATGTCGAGCATCATTTGTTCCTGATTCATTGCGGGTAAATAATCGGCCAGCAATATTTGCAAATAACAGACTGCATTTTCTTCATCGTAGCCACCGGCAGCATTGGTATCTAAATTTTCCCGTCTTTGAGCATCCATACAGATATAGTGGCAGGATTCGTGTAATGCGGAGTGAATAGGGGTATCAGAACGCACATAGAGCTGATTTTTTATGATCCCCGCTTCGGGCTCACCAAACCAGGTGCCAGGAATACTTTGCTGGTCTTTTACACGGTTAATTTGTATCTGGTAGCGGGCGAGCAATGAAACTAATGAGGCATGTTGCTCAATATGACAAAAAAACATGATTTTGTTCCAAAAAAAGTGGAAATTTTAAAAAATTATATTGTCCTAAAATAAGATAGCATAGAAAGTTAACTTAATTTCTAAGGTGGTTTCTATAATTGCTTGTTTATTATTGTTTATTATTGTTTATTTTGATCTTATATATTATTTTTCATATTGTTTTTCATAAAAGGTACGTGACATGAGGAAAAAACCCGATCTTTTACTCTTATTGACGGTACTCGTGGTCTCGGGCGTGATTATCAGTAATTTTGTCGTTAGCAATCACCCGAATAAAAATAGCCATCAATTGTCTTTACTTAATACTAAATATGGCCAGCTTGAGCCTGGACAGTTAAGCAAGATACGTGCTGAACGTGATATCGAATTAGCTAAATTTCGCCTGCATAAGCTCAAGACTCAACAGTTTGCACATATAGATTAGTCAAACTCACAAACTCGCTGATGCTGAGAGTTTCTGCGCGTCTACTCGGATCAATATCACATTGCTCAATTTGTTCAGCCGTGAGTATTTTCTTCAAATTATTACGTAATGTTTTACGTCGTTGAGAGAAAGCAGCCCGAGCGATGTCTGACAGGTTATCGGTACTGGCATTGATAAGTTGCGTGCCGGACATTTCTTTTCTTGGGGTCAGCTGCACAATTGCCGAATCGACCTTGGGCGCAGGATTAAATGCCCCCGGAGGCACGATAAAAAGCTGTTCTGCATGACATAAGTATTGTACCAATATACTCAAACGCCCATAAGTCTTACTGCCCGGTGCTGCCGTTAAACGCTCAACCACTTCTTTTTGCAACATAAAGTGCATGTCATCGATAATTGCCACATTTTCCAATAAATGAAAAATCAGAGGCGTAGAAATATTATAGGGCAAGTTCCCGACTAATCTGAGTTTAGAGCCATTAGCTGATGATAAAGAGCCTTCAGCGTTTAGTAAAGAGCCAAAATCAAACTTCAATGCATCATTGCTATGAATGCTAAAATTCTCATAAGCAGAAAACCGCTCTTCCAGAATAGGGATCAAATCACGATCCAGCTCAATCACATCTAACTTACCGGCATGATTAACCAAATGCTCAGTAATAGCCCCCTTGCCTGGGCCAATTTCAACTAAATGTTGCTCCTTTGTGGCAGCAATAGCGGCAATAATGCGCTCAATAATATTCGGATCGTGTAAAAAATTCTGTCCAAATCGTTTCCGCGCCTTATGCTTCGATAGCTTAGCCATATAAAATTCTTTATTCTCATCGGTTATTTTTGTCAGATTATACCATCAACAATCCAGTCTCTATGTAATTGGTAGTGAAATAATTGATCAATAGTTTTTATTGACGTACGGCATTTGTGTTGTACGATAAAGTTATCGTACATCTTAGGATAGTCGATTTGTTATGCCAGAGTTATACTTTATCTTGTTGGATAGAGAAAAAGCTCATAATGCACTTAAGCAGGCCTTTATTCATGGCGATAGGAATGCAGGGAATTATCCGTCCAATATTGCTGATATTCTAGTTTCTATTATTAACTTAGGATCTTCTTTTTGGCAGAAGGAAATAGACTGTCTATTAGTTTTATTTAAAGAAAATGATGTTTTGGCGTATTTTAGGCACAGCGCTGATAAAATCTATCAATGTCTTTGTCACAGAGCCATCATTATTATCATCATTAAAGAAATGGCAATCACTCTGGCAAGAGGCAGGAAAAGATTACGAAGATATCAGCATTTCATTACAAGCTATATCCGCAATGAGGTTGGCAATAGAACAAAAAAATGACCAGCCATTGTTAAGGCTGAGCAAAGAAGTCCGTGAACTGGTAGAACCTCTTGTCTCTGATGTAATCAATAAATAGGGTTTTTCACACTATCATGTACTTGTGACTGCTATTCAATATACGAATTATGCGATATTTGCTACCCAGTAAAAAGCCTCAGAAGAAATGCGGCGTAGGGTGGGCACGTTTTTTGTGCCCATGCTGAAGTGTGAATATAAGATTTTTCCTTGAGTCAGCGTGGGTAGGCAAAGCCATGCCCACCCACAGTTCTTATTATAAGTACGCAATAATGTAAAGAGCCATAAAAAGTGGTTTTACCCGCAGAAATCACTCTGAAAACTTAAGATATTATACCATTAACAAAAGAAATCCGTATTTTCTTATAAATATTATGTAAATCCTACATTAATTATTCTCATAATTCTGCTATAATGGCACTTGTCTAGTTGTTATGTATATTTGTCTAAACCTATCACTTTATGTTTAAATGGGTGAATTCGAATATAAAAGCAATATCATTCACCAATAATACGAGTAAAATAATGAGTACAGGTACAGTTAAGTGGTTCAACGCGGATAAAGGTTTTGGTTTCATTACTCCTGAAGATGGCAGTAAGGATCTTTTTGTTCATCATTCAGAAATTCAAAGTGGTGGCGCCTATGCAACACTGAATGAAGGTCAAGCAGTGGAATTTGAAGTTGGCGAAGGTCAAAAAGGCCCTTGTGCGAATAAAGTGGTTGCTCTTTAAGCTTTAACGCAAGTTTGCGTTCCTGAATTGCAGTCTTTATTTGCAATCATTCAGGAGCTTGCATTCTAAGCTGGCGTTGCTCTTCTTCGGCAAAGGCGGCTTTTATTTCTTCCAATACGGTGTCCACATCGGCCGTTTGTGTGCTTTCCTTAAAATAACCCGTTAACTCGGCTTCCGGGTGTAATTCCCCCGCTTCGTATAATGCCCAAATTTCCTTGGCGTATTGTCTATTAAGCAATTCTGGTGCGTATTGTGCGTAGTAGGTGCTAATATTGTTAACATCCCGCTCTAACATCCATTTTGCCTGATTATTAGCTGATGCATCCACTACCTGTGGCAAGTCAATAATGACCGGACCATACTCATCAACCAAGACATTAAATTCTGACAGATCGCCATGAATCAAACCAATACACAGCATCCGCGTCACGTATTGCATGATAGTAGCATGATCTTCTAAGGCTTGTTCTGCAGACATTGAGACATCGTTCAGACGCGGTGCGACCTGGCCTTCGTCGTCAGTGATTAGCTCCATCAGCAAGACGCCATCAAAGCAACCGTAGGGCTTAGGTACTCGAACACCGGCATCAGAAAGGCTATAGAGTGCTTCGACCTCGGTATTTTGCCAGGCTTTCTCTTGTTGCACCCGGCCAAATTTTGAGCCTTTTTCCATGGCTCGATTACGGCGGCTATTACGCCCCTTGCGACCTTCTCTATATTGCACTGCTTGTTTAAAGCTGCGCTTATTAATTTCTTTATAAACCTTGGCGCAGAGGATTTCAGAGCCACTGCGTACAATATAGACTACAGCTTTGATGTGTCAACACTTTTCCGGACAGTTTTCTAAATATTTTTTTGGCTGTTTCAAGTGATTTTTGTCATTTTGTATTTCCTAATTTCTCATGTTAACTTTAAACAGATGAAGAGAAAGGGCTTTGCCCTCTGGAACGATAGAGGTTCCATTCACCCAAGGTATTTTCACAACGGTAATGATCCTGTTACAATATCTTCACGGCACAGGCTAGCCGATGGCCGTTTGTAATGGGCGGCATTTATGTCGCCTTTTCTATGACTATCAGAGGCATATTGGCTACCTCGGTCAGTATGCCAAAGCAATCCATCCATTGGTTTACGCTTCCATATGGCCATCAGTAAAGCATCATTGACTAGCTTGGCTTTCATTCGCTCATCCATCGACCAGCCAACAATTTGCCTAGAGAATAAGTCAATGACAACCGCTAAATATAACCAGCCTTCCTTGGTGGCAATATAGGTAATATCACCCACATAGTAGCGATCAGGTTGAGAGACAGTAAACTCTCTTTCCAGTAAATTTGGAGATATACGCTTATTATGCTTGGAATTAGTCGTCGCTTTAAAGCGTCTCTTCGTTTTACAAAACAAACCGGCTTTTTTCATTAATCGACCAATTCTCCGGCGGCTTATATGAACGCCTTTTTCAGCCAGTTTTCTTTTAAGACGACGGGTTCCATAAGTCTTGCGACTGTCTTCAAACAGTTTTTTAGCTGCTCAGTAAGCGCTTCATTTTCTTTCTCTCTATCCGTTTTAGGAGAGCTAACCCAATCATAATAGCAACTACGGGAAACATCCATAAAACGGCACAGAATCGTTACCGGGTAATCTTTAGCCTGATCAGTTATCCATGCGTACTTCACAAAGTTTCCCTTGCAAAGTACGCTGTGGCCTTTTTAATAAATCACGCTCCTGAATCACTTTTGCCAATTCTTTTTTTCAGACGTTTTACTTCATCATAAATGTGTTCATCACTTCTATTGGCTACCGTCTTCACCGGTTTGGAATATTTACTGATCCAGGTATGTAGAGTATTTACATTAACACCTAGCTCCCTGGCAGTCTGAGAAACGGGTTGATCCGTCTCATTAGCTAATTTGACAGCTGATTCTTTAAATTCTGATGTATAGCTTTTATTCGGTTTTTTTGTTTGATCATTCATTTTAGGTCACACTTTTTATCTTTTAGTTATTTTAAGTTGTGTGTCCGGTTAAGTATAGCCACATTACTTCTTTGCCACTCATTAAGGACTGATGACTTCATCGATCAGTCCGTCTTCAACTAAGGGTTGGATTCGTTTAGGGATTTTCATGTCATTCTTATAACGTACTTGGGTGAATTTTGGAACTAAAATTAGTCATACAGGTAAAATATGTCCTCTTTCTCAGTCAAATGGATACTTGATTACCCACAAAGCTCCGCCATATTTCGATAATTATACTATAATTAAAGTATAGATTATGTGTGGAGTAGAATGATGTCAAAAAATAAAATTCAGTTTCAAGAAGGTTATAGTTTATTTGAGCTTTTTATCGATTATGGCACTGACAAACAGTGCCGACAAGCCTTATTTAAATGGAAATTCCCTGATGGATTTGTTTGCCCAGAGTGTGGCAATAAGACTTATTGCACTCTAGAACATCGCCATCTTTATCAGGATTTATTAGATGGGTGGCTAAAAATGTTTCCTCTTATCATTTCATTATTAATTTCTGGAACAATTCTACCAATTAGAGCTTGATGGGGAATTTTTCTGGAAACTGAAAGTATTTTTGAAACAACTGCTTGTGCATAAAACTCAGAATCTCTTGCTATATACTCTGCTATTGAATCAAGATCCTCTATTGCTTCTGGAGACCATTCTATTGTGTAATCCATTTACTGAATTTCCTTTCGACATCATCCTGACTTAGGGTTCCTTCAGTTTTTGCACGTTCAATACCCCTATGTATTTTTTTCAACTACATACAGATGGTATTGTACATCTTCCAGTGTGCATTCATCCGGTAACTGATCAAGAAGTAATTTTACTTCTTCTTTTGCTGTATTCATATTTGCCTCATATTGGTAGTTTTATTTTAATTGCCAATGTTTTGTTTTGGAATCACGCTCTAACTCCCCTTTAGCTTCAAGCTCACGAACTAAAGCTACTATCCAGTATTGTTGATTGGATGATGTTGCCTTCTCATATTCTCCCCAATCAAAGCCACACATTCTAAATGTTTGTGCTAACTTTAGCCCATAGCCAGTCTTGGCTAGCCATAATCTAAACCCCATAGCCAGTCTTGGCCACCCATAATCTAAACCCAGTGTAATACAAATAATAAGCTGAAACAAATGCTCATGGGATAGTATCACTTGAATATTGTACGTTTATATTCTATACTCTTCATTCTAACTGTCATACCGATTAAATGGAGTTAATCAAATGCCCACCCCAAGAAGTCAACAAATCAGTCTTTCAGATACTCCCTTTTACCACTGCATCTCCCGCTGTGTCCGCAGGACATTCTTATGTGGTGTCGATAGCGCCACCAATAAAGATTACAGCCATCGCAAACAATGGTTTGTTGAGCGACTGGCCTTACTATCAAAAACCTTTGCCATTGACGTCTGCGCCTACGCTATTATGTCCAATCACCTGCACACAGTATTGAAAATCAACGCCTCACTTGCCCAAAGTTGGTCAGATGAAACCGTGATACAACACTGGCAACAACTTTGTTCAATTCCAGTATTGGTAGAACGCTACCTTAATGGTGAATGCCATTCTGAGGCTGAACAAGACAAGGCTCGGGAAACCATTGCCGTCTTCAGAGAGCGGTTAATGGATATCAGTTGGTTCATGCGTTGCCTCAATGAACACATTGCTCGCAGAGCCAATGCTGAAGATAAATGTACTGGCCGTTTCTGGGAAGGACGTTTTAAAAGTCAGGCACTGCTTGATGAGCAAGCCATTCTTAGCTGCATGGTCTATGTTGATTTAAATCCTATCAGAGCGGATATCAGTCAAACGCTAGAAGACTCTGAATATACTTCAGTAAAACAGCGTATCGACTCAATTAAAAAGACAAAAAGCATTAGCCAAAAAATAACGCAACAAAACACAGCTACTATTAAGCTCGCCCCCTTTATCTGTAGCTCACTTAAAGACAAGGGTATTGCCTTTGACCTTAACGACTATCTGGAACTTGCAGAATGGACGGGGCGAATGAAGAGAGATGATAAACGTGGCTATATCAAATCGGGCGCTCCCGCTATATTACAAAAATTACAACTCGATGAAGACACTTGGCTAGAAACAGTCGATGGTTTTTCAAAGGGCTTTCATTCCTTTGTTGGCCCGGAAGAACAATTAAAATCCTTATGCCAGAAACAAAAAAGGCATTGGGTGCGCGGTATTAATTTGTGTAGGAAATTATTTAAAATTAATTCTGCCGCCCCTATCACGACTTAAACGTAACAGCCTACCAAAGCACACACCTTAGCAGAACAGTGCAGGCCTCCCCTTGTTCGTCATGCAGAGCAACCCCATCTAGCAGCTACTTTTACTACCCATTCCCTGCCCACTCCACTGAAAAACATTCAATTTTTGTAAATTCACATTTCGAGAAGAAATTTTTTTACAATTTAGCTTTGATATTATTTTTTTTATTTGGTGGGTGGCAATAATTGCTTACTTTTATTTGATTTCTGAGCCATTTTCATAAACATGCGTCTTAGTTTCGTCTCCGGGACTAAACCAATGCTTATCTCCAAGCCCTGATAGTGGAACATCAAATTTCCCATGTAATTTACCTTCCCTGTATTCAGTTTTCCAATGAAGTAGCGAGCATGACATAAACCCACACTCACCACCGCAAACTGTAGAATAAGCTTTGCCTGTGTAAGGCTTATTGGTGCTTTTTAGAAAAGTAATGCCATTTTTACTTTGTAAATCGAAATCGGATACACCCTTTAAATATTGAGCACATCTGTAATTTTGAAAAACTAAATATGAAGCGCCTAATATAACAAATAGACACGTAATTAAGAATATTACTTTAATCGACTTCATGTATTCATTCAGTGTTTTTAAAAACATAACGCCTATTTCAATGGGCACAGGGACAAGATAGAACTTTGTTAAAAAAGAATGTCTATCAACCCCACTCGGTTTTTGAAAATCGCTGAGTCCCTGTGATCCATTGCAAATTCTGGTTAGCCCATTTGTATAATATTAATCAGTATTGATTGTAAAAAAGCATTGCCATTAGGTGTCAAAAGCCAAATAAATCCAGTTAAATTTAAGATCACTGTCCCCCAGAAAACTACCCTAAAAGGTTGTTTTTTAGATTTGTGACGTAATTTTTGTTGAGCAATTAATGCTCCAGGCCAACCACCAGCAAGTGATAAAAAATGCAATGTACTCTCTGGAGTTCTCCAGTCGCCATTTCGAGCTGCTGATTTATCAACAGAATACATAATAAATGTGAGTAAACTAACAATAAAATAAACAGCTAGAACCAAAGCAGGCATTTTAGTTGCAAGTATAGATAAAACAAGAAAAGTAGAGAATACAAAAACAATGATTATTGATAGTGTACTACTACTTTTGTTTGTTTTTTTAGGCTTTTTATCTCCTAATCTTGATGCATTATTGGCACATGTTCTACCACTTTTGTCTTTGGATATATCATAGGAAACAATTTGGTTAACTTCTGGGCGAATGCTTCTATTTTTAAAAGCTTTAAAATGAATAAATATTTGTTTTCCACCACCAATAGGTGTTATGAAGCCAAAACCTTTATCATCATTCCAATTTGTAATTTTTCCCTTTTGTTGCACAAGACTCTCATTTAATATTTTTGGCTAACGCTTTAATAACCAGACTGAAAAGTTACACGGCTTTTGTGGCATTTTAGCGAAGCGCCACAAAAGGTGCGTAACTTTTTAGGTCTGCGTTAATTTACTTGTTAGAGTTTTTTAGGTGTTGCATAAATAAAAAACACATTAAATATAGTAATTGGTAAAAGCATTAGAATAGCCTCAGTTTGATTGAAGTAAAGTGAAACTGCAAAAAATGCTAACGATGAAGCTAAACCACAAAATAGCATGGTTCTTATTTTATTTTGTTCTTTACTGTTGTATTTATTCGTGGGTTTAAGTAGTCGCCGCCACGCACCTGCTACACCAATTAACCCTAAAGCAGTTAACAAACCAAATAAAGATGCAAATGGATGTTTACTAGTTATGCCAGCTATACCAAACATTATTCCATATAAGCCAAATAATAATGCGGTAGCTGTAAAAGGGGCGGCTACAAAAATACCAATTATAAGTCTGGCATTCTTCTTGTTTAAAAATTCTTCCATGTCGTTTTTGTAACTCTAACGCTTTAATAACCAGACTGAAAAGTTTCGTGCCTTTTGTGGCATTATAGCGAAGCGCCACAAAAGGTGCGTAACTTTTCGGGTCTGCGTTAATTTACTTGTTAGGATATTTGAGTACATTTTTTCGACAAATACAAAAGATGAAGGGCGGCAATAATAGGCGCAACAAACACCCACAGCATAAAATTAGTATTTGTCATAGTAGATAGCCCAATGCCGGAGGCAGCAATACCTAATAGTATGCCAAACCATTGAACAGGGTGACCCAGCCAATTTCTTTTGCTAAGAATATGTAATGCAAGATTTCCCAATGAAATGAAGCCCCATGTACCACAAAAAATTATTAGCGCTCCAATGTACCAGTCTCCTTCTATGGAGACAGAACCAAATAAAAAGACGGGCGAGTACAACAGCCCAACTGAAAGCATTACGACTGCTGGGCCGCACAGCATTAGTAGTTCTATTACTAACATGACACGCTTCAATATTTTAT
>NZ_JAEHGE010000004.1 GCF_016097415.1 sulfur-oxidizing endosymbiont of Gigantopelta aegis
GTTAACAGCATCTGTTAACGTGCTATTCCATGTTTGTCTGGCATTTCTTAAATTGCTGAAGTTATAGGTTGACCAGTCGCCGCCTTGCGGGAATATGGCGTTCATCTGTGATCTTATCCGGGCGGCATCATATTGAAGTGCTGCAACAGAATTCATGACATTGGTTATTTCAGCAGACTGAATCACATTGTCATTGATCAAACCAACCCACTCAGAAGCGCCTAGCCGATCCAGATTCTTGACCCAATTCGCAACCATTTGTATTTGCTGTGCAGTCTGCGTCACAGATTCTATCGTCTGCAAAACATTTTCAGCACTGGTAATAACTTGCTCTGCGGTTTGGGCGGCCTGTTCTGCCGAATCTGCCGTCCAGAAACCGGTTTGTATACCGATATGAGCAATATCAACAACTGGAATACCTGTTGCATTGACATGTGAAAACGGTATCAATGAGACAACAGACGTTGCAACCATGATTTTAAAGTTTCTCATGAGAACATTTTTTTTCAACATCATAACTCCCTCATATATTCAGAAACCAAATATTCACAAGAAATTGTTGTTGTTTCAGATGAAGCTGAAATCATTTTGTTAATGATAGTTATTGTTTTTTCATAATCTATATTTTTATGTTCAAAGCATTCATTAATCATTTTTTTAAATAAAAATACCCCTTCGTTAGCCTTTGGATCAGTTGGATTCAGTTGAAATGATCCCGGCTTTTTAATCAAAACCTTGTCGGCTGAATATGAAACAGACAAGTGAAATAATAAAAAAAACAGAACAAAAAAATAAGAAATTAAACTTTTCATTGCTATCCTCTAAAAATTAAGAAGCTACAGATAACGGTTCACTGACCATATCCGCTGCCCAGGTTAAATTACGTTGGCGTAATAATAATTCAGCCCATTGCTCCGATGAATGATTCTTTTCCAGATCATCCATAAAAGCTTGATCAGAAGGTGAAGAACGACCGACGAATGCCAGAGCAACATCCCCCAGTTCAAGATCAAACAGTCGTTTACCTTTGGGTGAACGGTAAAAATATTCTTTTTTCTGAACAGCTCTACTCAAATTAATAATTTCAGTTTCAGACAGTCCTAATTTGGTATAGGCTTCCGATGTTAAAGGATCGGTGGCACTGTTATCTGGCAAGAAGATTTTTGTCATACAGGCCGAAAGCAGAGTAGAACAGATTGGCGAATTAATGGCATCTTCAATTTCCTGAGTAGCAAACACCACAAAGACATTCTTTTTTCTGAGTGTTTTCAGCCATTGCCTTAACCGTGTAGCAAAAAATGGGTGATCCATAAACAGCCAGGCTTCATCCAGAATCAACAGAGTAGGGCGCCCATCAAAACGCTGCTCAATTCGATAGAATAAATAACCCAACGCGGGAACAATCGCGCTATTTCCCAAATCCATTAATGACCCCATTTCAATCATTGTCCAGAAGTCATCCTGCAACGTGTCGTTGTCACTATCGAATAACTGCCCATAGGTTCCCTCAAGCGTGTATTGCATCAACGCATCCCGAATATCTTGATTCTGGATTAATTGCTGTAAGCCGCCTATCGTTCGTTGTTTCCTAGGTGAAGTTGCCAACGATTGAAGCGCATTATGAATTTCTGTTTTATCCTTTGGCGTTAAGGTTAAATTCTGTAAATCCATAAGCGTTTCTATCCAACCTTCCGCCCAGTTCAAGTCCGATTTTTGATCAATATTGACTAACGGCTGAAAGGCAACGGGACGATCTTCATTGCCAGGTTCATAGATAGACCCACCGACCGCCATTGTTGCCGCTCTTGCAGTGCGATCTTTATCAAAAAAGACCACCTGTGCTTTCGGGTATCTTAGCCATTGCATAGCCAGTATGCCGAGCAATGTTGATTTACCGCTACCGGTCGGCCCAGCAATAAAGGTATGGCCCACATCACCGACTGATAAAGATAATCTGAAAGGGGTATTACCGGCATAAGCGCCAACTTAAGCCCCCAACCACTTGATTAAACACGACTTACGCCCAGCTCTCTGCATTGTCGAATCATTCCCAAAATCGGTTCAGGTAGACTCTGCAACGAACGTTTTCTCGGGCGTTCGCTAACGCTTTTCAAATAATCACGCTGAAAGCGTTCTTGCTTCGGAAAACAGGCGTTCAATCCTGATTTAATGTCCTCAGCAATCGTTTTATACAAACGCCAGGGTGTCAATGCACGCGGCCCATCCATTTTCGTCAAGGCCTTGGTAAAACACCGCTGCGCGATCTTTTCCGTAACCACCGCATACAGAAGTTTGCCCTGTAAATACAATTCGGCCAATTGACTGTCTTTACGGGCACGTAATTGATTGATCGCCAACAGGCTTTTCAGCCGTTTGATCACCAATTCCACCTGCCAGCGTACACGATAGAGCGCGGCAGCCGTTTCGGTGCTGAGCAACTCGACCGGCACGGACGTTAAAATTAAGACCCATTCACTGAGATAGAGCGTTTTTTCCTGGGCTGTACGTCCTTTGTTCTGCGCTCTGAGTTTCGCTTTACGCCGGGCTTGCGCCGCTTTTTCGGCAGGTAACGGAACCGCATGTACCGTGCAGGCGATTCGTTTAGTATCATGGCACAAATAAACCGGAATAGCCCCCGCTTGTTTCCCGAGACGTTGTAATTTCGTTTCCCAGTCAATTTTTATCATTTTGCCGTGCTCGTCAAGCTCGTATAAATTCATGCTGTGTGCGTTATAGCGCAGCACAATATCGCCACCTCGGTCAATAAAAGGCACCAACGACTTCGGTTGATTGTAGCCACGATCAATCAACACGACATCGCCCGATTCCAGCACATAATGGTCAAGGCTTTCGCCAATCTTGTCCGTACTGACTTCAACCTGGCGCAATGTCAGTGAAATCAAATCTATCGCGATATGTAGCCGATACGTGGTTTCTGTCGCACCGGGTTCCTGCACGGTCGAGCCATCAATAATAACGAAGCTTAATGAACCACTGTCAACCACCTGATGCAACCCAAATACGCCCGATAGCAAGGATTTTACCCAAGGAACGCAGGCCGCCAGTCTTTTTTACCGCCGTATCACTTAAGTGAGCCCTGTAAGTGAGCCACCTCGCCGGCGCAACTCCGCAAGGAGAAATCCAGACCACAGTAGAGCATCACCAACTGTAACAGTTGTAAGGGCGAACGGATCTTGCGCGCACGCGTGAAGGCTTTAAATTCATAGGCTTGTTGTTGATAATCTTCTGGAAGTTCTTGCACAAATTGTTCAAAACGAGTATCTATGTGAGGTGGCTGCTTTTTCATAGGGTTTTCACTTTTGTCGGCAAAAGACTCTATGTGGTGGCCACACCTTTATTTTTCAACACGTAATCAATGATTTAATGGCTTAAGTTGGCGCTTATGGGTATTACCGGTTGTATTACAAACCAGTAAAGGGGCCGCTATCCCCGTTTCTTTCGCCAGGTGATAATCATGTCGATCACCTGACCAAATGGCACTCAACGGGAATATATGTGCCACATTCAAGGTATTAATCAAGGGGCGGCGCACGTTGGAATATACATGACCTGGCAGCGAAGACAACCAAGCATGAAATGAATTGGTTGTTTCATGCCGCGTAGTAAAGCCCTTGCTATTAATCACCTGCATCACGGTATCTAACCGTTGATGACATATATCCAAATCTGGATGCCAGACAGTAATTGTCGAAGTGTAATAACCATACGCCACAACATCATTACCCAGTTCCTCTAAAGCGGCTTCCGCATCAACCGCATTACTTTCAGCCTCGGTATCGACAATACGTGACTCTGTACCTGATGCCTGTTCTTTAACCAGAGTAAATAATGACTTTCGTTTTGAAAACCAGTTCTTGCGATATTTATCAACCTCATTCTTTGCATCTTGATTGTCCAGACAGATAAACCGGCTTGACCAGCGATATTCAAGAGCCAGGTGATTGAGTCCATCCAAAATACCCGGCCATGCTTCCGATGGAAACCCGTTTATCGTAGCCGTCATGACATAGTTATTTCCCAACACAGGAATTTCACCGGGTTGATACGCCTGATCGGTCAGAATATGATCCAGATAGATTGGGGTATCAGGTGTTTTTACCGGATGTCTTCTTGATGAAACGGTGGAATGTAAATAAGTCAGCGTTTCATCATCATTCAATTCAACAACTTCTGGAAAAACATCCCGCATGATTCCGGCAATATGTTTGACCGTTTTAATGAAATAACTCAAGTCTCGCTGGTTATCATAATCCTGGTCGTGTGCATCACGATTCGGATCATCAATAAAAACAGCTTCCACTTTTTTAACCTTATCGGGTGGCATAACCCAGGTAAACGTTAAAAAATAATTGGATTCAAAGTGATCTCCTTCATCTTCATAATGTCCACGCCGTTCTTCATCGACAATCCAGCTTGCAGAATTTGGCCACTGACAGGACACATATTCATTTGTCCTGAAACGCTGGGACTCAGAGAAGTACGCCCATCCAGAACCCAGCCGTTTAAGAACATTGTTCAATCGTGCGCTACTGGATTGAAGTTCAGCCGGTGAAGAACTTCCCAAGTCAGGACCACGAAAAGCAATGGTTTTTTGCAAAACGCCATTTTTTTGCAAAATGACACCAGGGGCAACTAACATCGCCCAAGGCAAATAGTCACTTAACCACTTTGTTTTTTTCCGGTATTCGGATAAATTAAACATGCCATAACTCCTACGGGTCTAACCGGCGAGGGGCTTTCATTGCAAATTTGAAAACATCAAAAAAATAGGGATCTTTTTTAGTCAAAATTGCAAACCCGATATGAAAAATAAAAAAGATGGGGAGCACCCATATTTCCTGCAACCCGAAACCTACGGCGCAGGCGGTCGTCCACAAGATAAACGCCAACGTTCTAGGCAAGCCGACAATCAATATTGGGGTAATTAATCCCCGATGAATAGGGGCTGTGTAGCCATCTTCCATTGTTTTCTCCTAAATAAGCAATCCACCGGTAAAACCAAAGAAGGTCAAGCTCCAGGACAAGGCATTAAACGCAATAGTCAAACCTAAAACAATCCACATGGCACGGCGAATTAAACCACCACCTTCAGAAAACGCCAGACCAAACCCAAAAACGACAATTGAAATCGCACCGATTACACGAGCCACAGGCCCAGTTAATGAATTCAATAAATTGTTAAGCGGGGTTTCCCAAGGCATACCGGTTGTTGTCGCAGCCTCCGCATTTGTTCCCATGAGAAACATTAGGGTAAAAAGACTCAAGAAGAAAATGGTATTACGTCTATATTTCATAATGGTTCCTTTTAAGTTAAATGTATATAGAATTATATACTATGAAGTAAAATAAATGATTTCTTTTCGTTAGTCAACAGGTGAAATTAACCACTCACCATTTTTATATCCAGTCACCTCAGAGATACCCGATAGACACCGACCGGCAGGCGAGTTTTTATCACGTTTGATATGAACGCACAGGTCAATAGTCTGGGCCACAAACGCCTTTGGAGCCACCATATTATTTTCTTCAATCAATTGACACATGCGGGTTAACATTTCGCGGGTACTGTCTGCGTGAATGGTTGCAACACCGCCAGGGTGTCCTGTATTCCACGCCTTGAGTAAATCAAGGGCAGCTTTATCTCTAACCTCCCCAATGATGATCCGGTCAGGCCGCCACCTTAAACTGTCAAATAAAGCGCGCTGCAATGATACATTAGCATCCGTATAAAAGTGAACCTTGTTAAGTGCATTACACTGTAATTCTCGATTGTCTTCAATAATGATGACACGATCACCGGTTACTGAGATGACATCGAGCAAAGCATTTGCCAATGTAGTCTTACCAGAACCGGTTCCACCACCTAACAAGATATTTTTTCGATCCATGACCGCGTTATGCAAAATCTGCGACTGGCTCACCGTTAGAATGCCCTTGGCGACATAATCATTCAAATTAAAAACTTTTTTGGCCGGCAGCCGGATACATAGTGCAGGACTGTCTACCATTGGCGGCATGGATGCCTGGATTCTCGCATTCCATTGGGGTAGTGTACCTGCAACACTGGGGTTATCGGTTGAAATAGTCGTTTGCATGATGGAAGCAACCAGACGGATGGCCCGTTCTATTTCTGCCGTGGTTATTTGAATATCGGTTTGTTCCGGTGGCTCGCCTATCCTTTCAACCCAGACGCGGGTATCTGGATTGATCATCACTTCAACCACATCAGCGTCATTTAAAAGATGCAGAACAGGATCAAGAGCTGTAGTTAATTGTGTTTGCTTTCGTCGAACAACTTCATCACTAATATCTTTCATGGCTTATCCTCCCTTGCAGCGTCTAATTCATCTTCTGATATGGGTGAATCCTGAACCAAATCATCAACAAAATAATGCCCCCCTGATATTTGTGTCGCAACGTAATCACAAAACTGCTCATAGCGTTGTGCGGCATACCGCTGGGCATTTTCCTTGTCGTTGTCTGGAATACGCGGCGTATGAGCAAACCAGAGTTTGACAAACACGGATAAGGCTTCTGCCATCAATTGAATATCCCGATTGGCTTTAGCCAGAGCGCGTGTGTGCTTGTCCAATCGCCTGAACAACAATTTAGTATCAGTTGTTTCATCCAGATAAGCGCGTATCGCTGCATTGGTGACGCTGCTAATAGACTTGCCTGATTTCGCGCAATACTGACGCAAGTTCTTATCCAATTTAGGATCAAGATAGGTCTGGAACTTTTTATTCATAAAGGCAAGTCTCCCCCACTTTGGTCTCTGGATAATTCCTGTAGCCGTCCTTGTTGCCGCTGATTAATAAGGCGGCGTTGGGCTTGTTGATTATTGATATTTCGGTCTTCGTCTCTTTCATATTCCTTTTCATCTTTTATGCGGTCATCTTCTAATGATTCCATTTGTAGTGCTAATTCGTGTTCATCGAGACCACGTTCATTTTCATTATCTATTCCTGTATTGATACCGTCCTCATGAACAGGGGATATATCAAGAGAACCATCAGGATCAATGTTCTCATGAGAAACAGACATTTCTTCCGTCTTTTCGATATAAACCCAGGGATGCGTTATAGGTTTGGGAAATTCCTTGCGCTGTTCTTCTTCAGAATTCGGCGCCGGTAAATTAGCGCGTTTCATAAAACGAGGATCGTTGTAATAGGTAACTTTACGCCCGTAATAAGGGAACAACCCACCGATCAGAATTAAATTCGCATGAGGTGGCATATTGAGAATTTCACCAGGCGTTAATAATTGCCTGGGGGACTCCTGCTCGCTCACCATCACATGACCTAACCACGGGGCCAGACGGGAACCGGCATAGTTGGCCATTTTTCTAACCTGGGTGGATTGTCCCAGTAAATCCGATATGCGCTTTGCCGTTTTCTCATCCAGTGCGCCATAAGTAATCCGAATATGCGAAGTATCCAGAATGGCGTTATTGGAACCGTAATGTTTTTCGATCTGATTCAGAGATTGCGCGATTAAATAGGCACGAATTCCGTAACCAGGAAAATAAGCCAAGCCTGATTCTAAAAAGTCCATCCTCCCCAGCGTTGGAAATTCGTCAATCA
This sequence comes from sulfur-oxidizing endosymbiont of Gigantopelta aegis, assembly GCF_016097415.1. NCBI lineage: Bacteria > sulfur-oxidizing endosymbiont of Gigantopelta aegis. Next base: position 7,605 of record NZ_JAEHGE010000004.1, read on the forward strand.
TCAATAACATTTTGTGCCGGTAATCCGGCTGCGAATGGTCATGACTCATGGACTCGGTAATCCGCCGCCCGATTTGATTAAGAACAAGACGAATTAATGGCCTAGTATCTTTAACCTCACTTACAGGAATAGTAAAATACAAACTGACAGGATTTTTTGAGTTCATCAGATCTTTTATTGAAAAATCAGATTCTCGAATATTGTTAGAAATTACAGGGTCACGATAGAGCGTTAAAAATGATGTTGCGGTACTCAGAACCGCTGACAATTCATTCTCAGATTTATTCAGCACCTCACGGGTCATACTAGCGACGATAGGATGAGGCCGATCACCTAAATGCCTATAGGTCATCATGTAAGTTAATGTCTGTGAAATATTTCTTCTTGGATCAGTCAAAAAACTGGCAACACCTGGAATACTTTTATCTTTTTCGGCATACAATACATGTAAAATAGCCGCAATTAAAAGTGCCTTACTGGTTCTTTCCCAGTGATCATTCTTATGGTTTGGATCACCGGTATCAACAATCATTTCTGCAATACCTTGTGCATCCCTAAATTCATTATCGCCTTTTCTGATTTCATACAATGGATTAAATTTCACGGATGAAACAGATGTGGGTTCAAACCGTAAAACATGGGAGAATTTTTTTCTGAAACCGGCTGTGATTTCCCAGTTTTCCCGCTTGATGTCATAAACAATGACGCTACCCTTCCAGGTCAATAAAGTTGGTATAACTAACCCTACACCTTTACCGCTTCTAGGCGGTGCAAATACCAGCGCATGTTCCGGCCCATTATGTTGCAGCAACTGACCATCAACCGTTTGACCGATAACAATGCCTTCACCAGCGAACAAACCCGCCTCTTTCAGCTCTTTTTCAGTGGACCAGCGAGCCGTTCCATAGGCATCCCCCGCCTTATTTCTCCTTGCCCTCCAAACCGCAATATAAACCAGTAAAATAGCCTCTATTGCAAATGATCCATAAATGAATAAATAAGACGTTGCAAAAACACCTCTCGCATAAACTTCATAGTAATACGTCCATTCAAAAACACGCCAGGGTATATAGACGGGATAGCCAAATAAAATAAACCAGGGATCACCCAGATTTTCTTGATACCCTAGTTCATATGCACAGTATTGCGTTGCCCCCCAAACACCCAGCGTAATTATCAAAACGCCCGATATTAAATTAATGTAATAAATTGAGCGAGAATCCTCTTTTATAATGCCCCAAGGGGCTTGTGTATTTTCGGTCATCGCTGTAGACCTTTTGTTAATGTTTTGACAATAGGTATATTCTGTTTTGAAAGGCCAAATGACACTGGCTTACCCAGTGAGCGTTTCATATTATCTCGCCAGGGAACCAGAGAGAACTCTTTATCAATACCATTGTTATGTTCAGATGTAATCAAAGCATAACCTTGGCCGCTGGGTGCAGTGATTTTTTTATGCAGCGTACCGGTAAACATTTCCTGTTTTAACGGCTTGTAACGTCTTAATGAACTGTCTGCGTAATCTTGTACTAACTTTTGTCTTTCAATGTTATCCAGCATTTTTAACAGCCCTTTTTCATTCCCCTTTAAGCCCAATTCCTTTTGCATAAATTCTTGCCGTTTTTTGATGGCCTGATTCAATTCTGACCCAAAAGAATAAGGCGCATTGTTTTCTACATGAATGGTATCAATCCACGCCCTGCCTTCGGCCTTTATTTGCTGCTGTAACAATCTTTCATCTATCGTACTGATACGAACCTTTCTTGGGTTTGGTGATTCCTGGTCACGCCGTGACAATTCAGCCGTTAAGTTGTCTTCAATCTTCCACAAACCACTACCTAATTGTTGAGCCAGCCCAAACCTGGATAAGCGACTAACACGGCGGCTAATCGCATCGGTATACCCCTCTGGTGTTACACCATTAGGAAGTAATTCAGGGTGCTTTATAACTTGTTTGACATGCTCTTTCTGGTCATAAATACCTTGATTTGATCTAGCAAATGTTTCTATTACGTAATCACTTTTCTTAATCCATGAATCCTGATAGTTTTCAACACTGACAATTGACCCGCGTTTGTATTCTGTAACATCAGTTCCTTTGTCCATTACAATGTAATTAGAACTTCCATCCTGACCTTCAACAATCATATAAAAACGGTCGTTGAGTTCATCATGTAACCCACTTCTCACAAGCCGACCTGTCACAACATTATCATGATCATCTTTATCATATATTCTGTATTTTGTTGGATCAGCCTTAATTTCTTTGTGCAGCGTTTTTATGATGTCACCACGCTCCCCCATTTCACGCAGATTAGTATCCCATCCATCTTGTAATATATATTCATGACTATTATCTTTTATCGCTAACCCGTAACCTACAAGATGATCCAGCCTAGCAATCAATTTTCCGTGTAATTTACGCGCATCTATATCATCAGGATAGACACTCATATCAACAATATTCCCATGAGAAACTTTATCAATTTTCCAGTCCAGTGATGTGAATCGTTCTTGTGTAATTTCCTTATTCAATGTTGTATCTATTTCATGTTCACTACGATGACCAAGTTCTTGTGTTGCCAGTTCTCTTGCTCGGTTCCTTATTCCATTCGATATATACTCACGATCAATCCAGACTTCTTCACCGTTTTTATCTAATCCACTAATCACTAAATGGGTGTGAGGATTGTCTGTGTTGTAATGATTTGCGGCCGTCCACACCAGATCACGGCCAAGGTCTGTTTGCACCCTTTCCATTAACTCGCGAGTGTATTCTGTAAGATTAAGTTCGTGTGCATCTTCCGGTGAAATGATAACCCTGAATTGGTGTGGCTCTCCTTCTGTATGTTCTGCCCATTCAATGTTTTTTTCTGTCCATTCTGTTAGGTCTTTATTCGATGTTTTACTATCAAATAGTTCCGCCTCTTTTCCGTCTTTTCCGGCCCCGTCTCTTTCAATATATTTCATGTGCAAACCGGCTGATTTTTTCCCGTAGGAGTTATTCATTTTAACAACACGGGCTTTGACGACAACACGCCTTGCTGAACTGCCTACGTTATAAACGGATTCTGCCATTCTTCCTCGCCTGGGACTTCCACCTCGGCTTGCACCTTTCCTGCCGTTTTTTTTCTGTCTCAATCCGACGCGCTTTGAAACATTGTTCCTGAAGCTTTTAACCATTGGAACAGGTTCGGATTTAGCCTTGCTTGTGGATGGACTAAAGATAGGCAGATCATCTAGGGAATCGGGGTAATTGGACATAAATCACCAATGTATCTATAATATTGCTAATAATATCAATAGTATATCATATTAATAGATATATAAAAACAAAAATGGATACACACTTATATCAATGTAATCAAAAACCTGTAAGGTTTTAGATACATTGCTTTATCTTGCCCTATCTATTAAACGCCTACACATGACCACTTTTTCTTTATTGGCATAAAACCAAGTTAAAGTGTTTGCTTCGCAAACGCTAAAATTTAATTGGGGCTTTGCCCCAAACCCCAAGGTATTTAAACAAGGATGATAGGTATTATTTTTATTTATCATCTAACATTTCACCACGTTCTTTGTCTATGTTGAAGTCTATAAAAACACTCTCTTTACTTCTTTTACCTTTTCCTATATCAAGGTGAACCGATTGGTTTTTTATCAAAGAGTTTTCATTTTTTTGGTTACTTTTTGACACAAATTGAATGCCTTTATGGATCACTTTATTGGTAAAAATGATTGACTTTTGACCTGTATATTTTGCATATTTTTTTATTGAACAGGTCGATATATCAATTTTACCTTCAGCTTTACAATGATCCATAAACATATCAATATTGGCTGTTCCTAACTGTATATTTAAACATTCATCAAGAAGATCATTGGCTGTATATCCGTTATTAATAGCATCACTTAAAGGGATTCCCATTAGTCCAATATAGGATTCCTTACCTGATTTCATAATTTCATTGATAGCACTAATTGAGTCATCTTTGTTCTGATAACCAACACCAAATTTAGAACCTTCAACTCTAACGTATATTGGATTGTTAAAGCTCTCATTCATGATGATTGACTGAATCAAATTATCATCGAATTTAATTGATAATGAGCATGAAAGAATCAGACTTAAAATATCCATAGTGGCGTTGCCTTTGCAATTAACTCGGCAGCAGGTATAGGACCATAATATCTTGAATCGAAGCTCTTGGAATTATCTATAAAGACAAAAACTTCTCCTTTTTTTACTGTTCCACAATATTTGAACCAGGGCATTTCTCTACCGTTTGAATCGTATTCTTCAATGGGACCATACGAAATATTGTTAACGATTACAGTTCTATTATTCGTACAAACAAAATCACCTGCCTTTGCACTAACAGGCTTTGTCAGTGTATCGCTTACGTTTAGCCACCTTCTATGAATGACCATTTCTTTTACCTGATCGGGAACATCAAAAACAATCAGATCACCATTTTTTACAGATTCAATATCAATGTCATTATTCAGATAATAAAAACCTTTTGGTATGCTATCTGTATGGTTATAAACGAGATATTTTTTGCCAGAATTCATAAAAATTATGGCTATAAATATGAATGTAGACAATACCAATAAAACAGGAATCAGATTAACTGGTTTCCTTTTCAAGGAGAGATAATAGATGTTTTTTTCCATAGCTTTTAGAATTAATAATTGCTTGAACCCTTAACCAAAAATCATCATCAAACTGATTTGGATCATAGCCATGATCTTCTAACCATTTCAGAGTTTTTATCAATTTATTTTTTTGCATGATATTGTTCCCATGAGAAATCAGATTGACTCCAGGACTTACAAATGGAATGGATATATCACCAACACCACGAAATAAATAAACATTTGTTTTTCTGACAACCGTTTCATAAAGAAATAATTCATTTTCACTCACTAGAGCAATTTTACCATTATCACTATTAACTATTTTAGTTGGCCTTCCATAAAGTAATTGCGTGTAAAATTTGTCATCTTTTCTGAACAATGAAACAGCAATAGTCATCAAAAAAATATTTCTAAAAATCCCCAAACAACAATCATGAATAATAAAAATTGTACAAATTTCATAATAGTGGCCTCACAAATTGATTTATAAAATTGAATGCTTAATCAGCAATTGTTGTTGAATTTTTTCAAATCTTTCTTTCAACTCAGGTGGAACAATGAGTTCTATTGAAGTCCACCCTTCAGGGCAATCAATTGATTCCAGATAACTTCGCCATACACGCAAAGCAGCTTTGTGAGCTGCTTGACGTGTGACACCAAACTTACGACCGACTTCTTCAGAACTCTTTTGATTAACGAGTATTTCATAAGCCATAAGTCGTGTTCTTTCGCTTATTTTTATGTTACTTATAACAGTATTAAACTTTTTCTTTGTTAACTTCATTGACAAAATTCATCCAGTCATCGTTAGATATTTCAATATCAATTAATACGCCGTCATCAAATGTGAAAGACAGTAACTTTCTATCTTGTAATGACTCAACTTTAAATGAATCTGGTACACCACCTACATTTAATAGCTTATCCTTTTTAACCTTTTTAGGTTTATTTTGTTCTTTTTTTCCATTTTCCATAGTGCTATCAGAGCTATCATTTAATACCGTTTCTATCGTATTAATTGACTCAATAACATCATCATTAAGTTTTACAGCATCAACATCATTTGAAGAATCAATATCAATAACATTGTTTTTCTTTGGCTTTGAAAGCCGTCTTTTTATATCTTCAACTTGCGTTCGCAATGATGTTCTTATTGTGGGTGATAGTATCCATGAATCGACTAATATTTTGGCTTCATCATGATTTTTACTGTCAAGTAAGGCCAACTCATAGAAAGCAGCAAAGTCATTGCTATAGCCTAATTTTATAAAGTCCCATAGATAGGAATTAGCTTTATATACGCGAACTCTTTTGCTGACATACTGGCTTTTTTTGCCTAACAATTCCGCCGTTTTTTTGGTTCCATGTGCCTTTGCTATTTTGGCAACAGCTTCTATTTCATCAGCTAATGACATATTATCGCGTTGTATGTTTTCAACCGTTTGGATAGTTAAAATCATACTGGATTCAATATCTCGAACTATGCAAGGAATCGTATCAAGTCCGGCCTTTTTTGAACCATCATAACGACGTTCCCCACAAATTATCATGTGGTATCCATCGTCATTTTCAGGACGTACAATAATAGGCTGGATCACACCCTCTTCCTTGATACTATTAGCCAGTTCATTATCTGCTTCCTTATTCCTGTCCCTTCTGGGTTGATCAGGATCAGGAATGACTTTATCAAGTGAAAGCAAGGTTATTTTTTCTCCCTTTTGAGGCTGATCAAGACTCAATGCGAGATTATCTATAGAGATAAGATTAATATTTTTCATCGTTAAGCCTCGTTCATTTCCATTTTATCGAGTAAGATTTTCATCGTATTTTTTATCTCTTTAGCGGCAATTCTGGTTGAACCTGATCGAGCCTGATACCAGACAGGGCGACGTGAAAAAGCGGAATTACTGATTGCTGACCTTTCAGCAATAACCTGGGAAATAACATTATTTCCTAATTGCTCTTTCATATAATTAGCCACCTGTTTTTGCAATGGGCTATGCGTGTTCAACCTGTTTATTACTAACCCTAGAAACTCCAGTTTTTTGTTTTTTTCTTCCTTAATGGCTCTGATTTTTTCAAAAAGACTGGCAACCCCATCAGATGAAAAAGCGTCTGGATTGATTGGCGAAAAAGCATAATCAGATGCCATCAGTGGAGCCAGCATACCAAAGCCTTTTGTTGGCGGCGTATCGCAAACAACCAAATCAAAATATTCAGACAAAGATCGTAGATTTTTAGAAAAAATTGATGCTGACTCAATCGGCAAACGCTCAACACTGAGCAACACATCATTCGCCGGAATAACAGAGAATCTATGCTTAACTGCATTATCTAATGAATCATGTAAAACATTATCCGGCTCTATATCGCCCTTTTTATGCGGCACAAAACAGACTGTTTTAGTTTGTAAATCCGTCATATCGAATAGATCACTGGCGGTTAAACACTCACCAACCTGATCAAGAGCAATAAACTGTTTAGTGGCATTGCATTGGCTATCCAGGTCAACAATAGCCACACTTAAACCCTGTTTTACGGCATAACAAGCCAAAGCAACACTGAGCGTTGTTTTACCAGTTCCACCTTTATGAACGGTGCATGTAACGATTTTACCCATTATAAAATCCTTAAAGAAAGCGATTAAAGCCGACACCAAGTATATAAATGTATATACCTAGTGTCAACCTTTATGTAATCATGTTACTGAAAATAATCCAAGAACAAAATAATTGTTCTCATGAGAATCTAATCTATTGCTTTGGCAATAACTCCGCCTTCGGGGTGTGACCAGGAATATTCCAGAAGCCAATGATACAAATTAATAAATTGATCACCACCACCAATGGATGACATATGGTTATAAGAAAACAGGCAAGCGACAATACCGGCAGCTTCCAGACTTAGCGATCCATCAAAGTAGTTATTAGCCCAGATCAAATTCAATGATTCAGCATCAAGACTGGGAGCCATAAAGAACCCCCCGTTCGATAATTCATAGAAATTCCAATATCCCCCCTGGTAATCAGAGCAAAGTTTTTCCATGTAATGATAAATAAGGTTTTCACAAATAAGAAATTTACCACCGAAATATTCAGGCAGTTTATTCATACGGATAGATTCAGGAACAACAACTGAATTTACAACAATTTCAACTTCTTCACACATAATTTAATCTCCTAGTGTCTTAAAAAAACCGGTTGGGGCGTGGTGTCCCTCAACCTTGTATATAATTATATATACTTTTATATACTGCGTCAACCTGTTTGTAAACTTTTTAACGTTTCACATGGAACAATATATTAATAAATACAATAACATAGGATTGACAAACCACCCTAGAAGTGATGCTCTTGGTGAGCTGCCGTGGAGAGCTACGAGAACCAAGGCGGTTCTCGTTTTAAATCAGCACGGCTGCGCCGTTCCTCATTTGTCTTCGCTTTTCACACCTGGGCTTTATTGGTGTTGCCCCCGTTTCGCCGCGTGATTCAATGAGACCGGGCAATTCCATTCTGCCAGGAGAAAAGCGAAGCGTACCTTGCAGAATGGAATTGATTGGTCTTGAATTCATGTTAACAGGAGAACGGGTTAACATTAAGAGCGACCAGGTTAACTAATTGCGTAACCCCGCGATAGGGATTGCAGAGGAAATGAAAGGAAGAAGCTGAGTTAGAGACGCTTCGGAAAAGAAAGTGGAGGGACGGAACTTGCTTGTCCGTTAGCTGAACTTACTCAGCCGTTTATTTCATTTCATTGGAACGGAAAGCCCGGTCCGTAGGGATCGCCCAAAATGTTCCCATGAGAAACTTTTTAACACTAATTTTTGCTTTTTCCCTGATTAGATTTAGCCAAATTCACCAGCTCATTTTGCAGAGATTCATTCTTTTTGTTCAATGATTCGATTGACTGGTTCAGGTTATCGCATCGTTCGTTAAGCCTGGCATTTTCTAACTTTAATTCGGCGTTTTCATGTTCCGTATCGGTGAATTTCTGGAACTGTTTTTTGTATTCTTCCTTTGTTTTTTCTGCCTGACGAGTTAATGAATCGATTTCATCTTTAAGAGACTGGATCAGAGAATTGGATTTTTCAGCATTAATTTCATCTGTTTGAATTTGATTTTGTAACTGCTTGACAGTGGCTTCAAGCGATTCAATTTCTTTCATCTGCTGCTGATTAACGGTGCATAAATGCGCGTTGGTATCCGCCGATGATTGAAGTTCATGATTCAGTGATTTTAATGACTCCCCTCGTTCATCTGCGATAGCCTGAAACTTCGCAACATCCTGGTGTGCAATATCCAGTTTTTGTTCAAATTCTCTCACTCGTTGCTGTTGATTTTCTAGTTGACTGGTCAGGGAATCAATCTGGTTTTCCAACAGGTCTATTTGCTCGCGGTCGTCCCGTTGTTGCATCAGAAACTCGTCTTTTTTCAGCTCATACGCCTGGGTAGCGACTTCAATAGCCTTGTTGATTTCACCTTGAATGACCGGCCAGGTGGAAACCAGGGACTTCTGAATATTCTCACAAGTCGCCCCTACCATATCCTTGAACCAGGGTGACTGAGGTTGTTCAGTAGCGGATTCATCTTCTTTAACAAAGTCATGTTTAAACTTGTCAAGAATTTCAGAACAGCGGCTATAACGGCCACCAACGGCCTGCTGAAGTTTTGCTGGTTTAATGGCATCAATGTCTATACCCTCCGCTAAAAGCTGATGGATAGCATCAATGTATTTTTCTTCGGGTATTTCGGGTCTGGCCATGAGAAGTCCTGCGATCTTAAGAATTAGTTAATTAGTTTGTTACTAACAAACTAATTAACTAACATATTAACAAATAACGAACAAATGTCAATAAAAAGGGTAACGTGGTCAGCTCACCTGGTTATCATAGACGTTACTCCTTGTTCGCTGCTGGTTAGCTCCGGCTCCCCTGCCCCATCACTCTTGGTTTAAGTACCTTGGGTGAAGCCGAAGGCTGAGGGCAAAGCCCTTATTAAAATGAAGTTATCCTGTAAGGATTCCTTATAGTTGGTGCTTGGAAAGTTATTTAAAGGTGTTTGTGTCGAAAAAGAAAAAAGGGTTAGTTTTTAAGTCATCTCTTTCTTTGATAGGGTTTATTGTTGCTTATAGAGCGAATAAGGCAAGTGAGATGGGACAGTAGGGGTGAAGCCGGAGGCTGAGGGGCTTAAGCCCCTTATAAAAGAAGTTGTCCTTTATGGACTCCTTTTAATTTTTTGCCTAATGAAGTTATCAACAAATTGAAAGGACGAATAAATAAAGATTAAATATAAGAATAAAAGAAGAAAAGAATAAGGATTTAGATAGTCATAATAAAATCAAAAAAAACAATACCTTAAATAAATAAAATTTTTTAAAATCGCGGTTATAACTACCACTTTCTTTTAACTCGCGGTTATAACTACCACTTCAGGGGCGAACTCGCGGTTATAACTACCACTTCTCGCGGTTATAACTACCACTTCAGGGGCGAACTCGCGGTTATAACTACCACCTTTTGAAAAAAAATAGGCTTTCTTGTGGCTAAAAATTGACCAATAATTGTACCTCGCGGTTATAACTACCACTTACACGCGGTTATAACTACCACTTCTCGCGGTTATAACTACCACCTACACGCGGTTATAACTACCACTTCCTTGAAGTTATCCACAGAATTAGCTATCTATCTATTTGTATTCCAACAGACAAAGCTTTTGTTTTTCCGTCTTTACAGCGTTTGTTAGCGGCTTTTTGCTCAGAGACAAAGTTTGTTGTTGGTGAAACTGTGTATTTAACATCAACAATTTTCCGGCCTTCTTTTCGGATGTCTTCAGTGAAATTGGCAATGACCCCGCGATCTATAAGCTCTGTGAGTGATGATCTGACTTTCTGCCTATTTTTGTCTTCTGTTTTTTGTTGTAACAGGCCGCTATCACGATAGACCTTGGAATACATAAAGTGATAGGTATTCATAAGATTTGCTTGCTTGAAGCGGTTGATTAACTGTTTATATATCCATCGGGTTAGTTGTTCATTACAGCTCATTAGCCGTTCATAGTTGAATTGCCTGTATTCTAAGGTGTTCACGCTATGACTGATAAAAAGGGGCAGGCGTGCAATGTGTTGCGAGTTAGTATCAGCTAAATAGTCATGACGATTTACACTCACCAGATCTTGTAAAATAGATCCTTTCCAAATTTCTTTCTTTTCTTTATAGAGAGTGATTACACACGAACTCATGACTTCTATGGCGTGTTTGATTTGTTTTTTATCGCGGCTGCGCCCCCTGTTTTTCAGTTCCTTTTGAATCATGCCCAGTGTAAACCGTACCCAACTTTCCGTTTTTTGGGGATTATGAATTCCGAATTGCTGATCTGTAAAAATCTTTTTTAATGCTTCTTCAACTAATTCTTCGGTAACACTGGGAAAAAAGGCTTTGTATTTTCCGTTTTCCTGCTCAATTAAAGCAGGTTGTATTTTTACCGTACAGGGAGAATCATTGTATGAAAAATTCCACTTATAAGGCTCTGCAAGCCCCCCTTCTGTTCTTAATTGACTAATTTGTCGAGGGGTAAAGAAATACTTGGGAATGCTTTCCCAGACCTCAACCATATTAGAGACATCGTTTTTATTATTACTTAAAAACTGGGTAAACAGGTCATATTGAACACTTTTAATTGATTCTTCGGGCGGTTCTTTCATAGGCATTTTTTTCTTATCTCGCACAATATACCCCTTATCCTGATAGGAGTATATAATACTATATACTTTAGGTTATAATATCAACTTCCTTCTTTCCCGAATGAAACATTAACAAATAGAAATAAAAAAGGGCAAACAAGAAGCTTGCCCTTTTGGGATACAGTTAAGTATCACCCTTGGCGGTCATCGGCTCCTCAGCCTGTACCGCGTTTTTAATATTACGCCAGTTAACACGAAAAAACAATGGATTACAAAAAAAAGTAATAAATTTTGCACCGCAAATATTTACTATTGCACAACATTAAATTAGCATGTAAAATCATCTCATGATAAAGAGCTTCAAACACAAGGGATTGCAAAAGTTTTTCACCTCGGGCAGCACGGCAGGGATACAAAGCAATCATGCTCCCCGCATAGAGGAACGCTTACAAGCTCTACACACTGCAAATACAATTGAGGATATGAACCTACCAGGCTGGCGGTTACATGCCTTAAAAGGCGATAAAACCGGCCTATGGTCAATTAATGTCAGTGGTAACTGGCGGATAGTCTTTGAGTTCAAAGACGGCCACGCTTATATTGTCAACTATGAAGATTACCATTAAAAATTATGATTGAACAACACAACCCCATGCACCCTGGGGAATTCATCAAACGGGTGTATTTAATACCCTGTCATATCGGCTCAAATGAGCTTGCCAGAAACCTTAAAGTCAGTGATGGCTTGGTTAGCCGGTTAATCAATGGAAAAACGGACGTATCACCGGCTATGGCCCTGAAATTGTCAAAAGTGTTGGGACGCTCCCCTGAAAGCTGGCTGCAAATGCAGGACAATTTCAACCTGCATCAAGCCAAAAAAGAACTGGATTTAAGCGAGTATGAACCGCTTGAACTAGCAGGGTGACACCGAGGACCACCAAGCGAGCTGGCCGCGTAACCCCGCGATAGGGATTGCAGAGGAAATGAAAGGAAAGGATGAGTTAGGGAAGCTTCGGCCAAGAAAGTGGAGGGACGGAACTTGCTTGACCGTTAGCTGAACTTACTCAGCCGTTTGTTTCATTGGAACGAAAAGCCCGGCCCGTAGGGATCGCCCAAAATATTCCCATGAAAAACGTTTTAAATATTCTTTTTCTCATGCTCAAGCAACGAATCTATTTTTGAAGCTAACGCATAAGTATTGTTGAACCCCTGAAAACCGAGTCTGGTATTCGGAAGAAGATTAAAGGCGTGGACACACGCCTTTAATATATCTTTATATACTTTTAACTCGGAATCACGCGCGAAATGTTCAGCTCTGCCGATAAAATCAGAATCCCACGTTTGAGCCAGTAAAATCGCTTCCGCTAATGTGCAACCATTGGGGTAAGACTCCCTAAGCTTTCCTGCCAAAATAACATTAACGCCATAAAAAGCCTGTTTCCCCGCCTCTGCTTTATTCATTTGTTTATCCTCTTAAATATCATCTTGTCATGCTTACCAAAAAGGCGGTCTTTCGACCGCCGAGCTATAGGAGGATCAGGCGGCATTCTGAGACAGAAAAGACTGGGTAGCCTGCTCTATCCATTCATGCGCTTTTTGTGCTTGCGCTGCGGCCTTGAAAATGGCTTTTTTGTCTTCTCTTAACACACCCAGCCAATGATCTATATAAGACGCATGATCTTGAACGGAACCGGATAAACCTAAACCGGCCATACAGAAATTAGCCCCAAGTTCTGCAACCAGCTCTTCAAAGGCATAAGCCCCTTTAGCCTGCTTGGAATCATAAGGAACACGATCACAACGGCTTTTATGTTTGGTTGCATGAACTAACTCATGTAAAGCCGTGGCATAATAATCATTCGCCGAAATAAAGCGGGTTCTGTCTGGCATAGTAATTTCATCGGTAGATGGCCGGTAAAACGCCCGTGTGCCGCCTTCATGAATCACCACACCTGAAGCCATCAAAACAGTTTCAGCGGCTTCTATGGAGTCAAAACCGCCCTCAAAATTGGTTTTAGGTTCGGGTAATTCAATCCCTTCTATCTGATCCAGATTAAAAACTATAAAAGAGCGCAACATCGGAATTTTTTCTATAATTCCCTCCCCATTTTCGTTGAATTCGCCGGTTTCTTTTTCCCATGTTTTATAAAAAATAACCATGGTTCCCTTTTCGCCTTTTTTAACGTGTCCGCCTTTTGCCGCTGCTTGCTTATAGGTCATCCAGCGAGACGACGAAAAACCGCGCAACTGCTGTTCCATCCACAACAGACAAACATTAATGCCACGGTAAAAATCACCGGATGAATGGTTAACCGGTAACGTCATTTCACCGGAACGATCCCAAGGGCAAACCCAAGGACTCACGCCTTGCTCTAAAGAATCAATAATTTTATCGGTAACTTCTTGGTATAAATCGCGCTTTGATTTTGAATAAGCCATGTTATGAACTCCTAGTGTCTTAAAAAAACCGGTTGGGGCGTGGTGTCCCTCAACCTTGTATATAATTATATATACTTTTATATACTGCGTCAACCTGTTTGTAAACTTTTTAACGTTTCACATGGAACAATATATTAATAAATACAATAATATAGGATTGACAAACCACCCTAAAAGTGATGCTCTTGGTGAGCTGCCGTGGAGAGCTACGAGAACCAAGCCGGTTCTCGTTTTAAATCAGCACGGCTGCGCCGTTCCTCATTTGTCTTCGCTTTTCATAACAAGGGCTTTATTGGTGTTGCCCCCGTTTCGCCGCGTGATTCAATGAGACCGGGCAATTCCATTCTGCCAGGAGAAAAGCGAAGCGTACCTTGCAGAATGGAATTGATTGGTCTTGAATCCACGCAATAGGCGAAACGGGGGCAACATCATTGTTGGAAAGGTGAATACATGATTTTAAAAAGTAAACAGTTGCGGTAGCATCTGTTTGCCCATAATCTAAAAATCAGGATAGTTGCGATAGCATCTATCCCTCATCAGAATAAAGATGAATTATGAAGGGCTTTGCCCTCAGCCTTCGGCTTCACCCAAGGTATTTACAACAAAGGTGATAGGATGGGGATATGAAGAATACAGGGTTACGTGGCCAGCGGACCTGATGGCCCTCGATGTTACCCCGCCGCGATAGGGATTGCAGAGGAAATGAAAGGAAAGGATGAGTTAGAGAAGCTTCGGCCAAGAAAGTGGAGGGACGGAACTTGCTTGACCGTTAGCTGAACTTACTCAGCCGTTTATTTCATTGGAACGGAAAGCCCGGCCCGTAGGGATCGCCCAAAATGTTCCCATGAGAAACTTTCTATCGCTGTCATGATTCAACGTTTAACAAACGCATAGCTGCAACCCGCCCCTGCTCCCATATATCATATTGCCAGCTAGATTTTTCGTAAGGATTTTCATTAGAACTTTTTTTAACACAACCCGCTTTATACCCTTCTGCTTCAATTTTTGTCCCTGCATTGCTTTGGTATTCAAGGTCAATAAATTCAATCATGGCTATTAGTTTGATAAAACTTTTCAGCTAATGCACGACCTTGTTTTAAGGCTATTTCCTGCTCGTTTAAAGGCGAACAATCACTGCAATAGCCTGCGTATTTTGCATGAAGAACATCGAGGCCGTGAATGGATCGGTTCGTCGTCGTAATTTCCTTACCACAGCCGCCTTTACACGGAAGAGTAAAAAACTGAACGCTATTTTTTCTCATAAGGGATTTCCCGTTCAAAATGTGGACCCTCTTTAGAATCCAGTTCAAAAAAAGAACATTGATCAATTTCAGCCGCAAGCAGCATCAATTGTTTCTTTTCCAAAGTCGAATAATAACGACAATGCTCAACAAAAAACCGGCCCGAATGCGGAATTGAAAATTTACACAATTCACACTGCATAATCACAACCTTTTTTCTGAAAGCCAGAAGACCTGGCAAATTCCTCAACCAGCGCATAATTAATCGACTCGCCCGATTCAATATCCCAACTCGGCACCTGATGAGTTTCTTTTAACCAAAGCAACAAATCATTCCAAACATCAGAACGAAACAGCTCATCATCCGACATATCAAAATATTCACAAGCCTGAGACGACAAACGGAACATGCAGAGACCTCCCGAAAATTAATGGCGAGATTGCCTGGCAAGCTTACGCCAAACCCAAGGTTCAATTCGCTGATCAGCCTGCAACCTCCAAAGACCTAAACCAGCGCGTTGCGCAGCCAACTGAAAAGCAGGTAAATCAGCATCCTGATTATATTTAGGATAAACCCAGGCATACCCTAAAGCCACCATTTCACGATTAACATTTAAACCATCATTTACAAAGACAACACCCAAAACACGTTTCCAACGATCCGGTTTAGGTTGCTCAACAACATGAACAACCTGACCAAAAACCAAACCGGACAAAACTTGTTTAGCCTTTTTACCTAAAGGCTGTGATTTTTCAGGACTATCAATATAACTAAGACGAACCTTAACAGAAGTCTTATCATCCGTTAAAACAACAATCGTATCGCCATCGACAACTCGAACAACACGACCATCCAGACCAAAGACCAGAGAAGGAAACCACAAGCCAGCAACTAAAAATAAAAATGTTCTCATGAGAAACTTTTAAAAAATTATATATTCACCGGCTCGATACTCAACTCAACCCGCCGATTCAAAGCACGACCATCACGGGTACTATTGGAAGCAATAGGAAACCGCTCGCTCATCCCCTGTACATAAAGCCTGGAAGGATTCACCCCTTGATGAATCAGATAAGAGGAAACAGACCGCGCTCTATCCTCACTCAATAACTGATTATGTTCAAAGCTGCCTTGAGAATCCGTAAATCCAAAAACTTTCAAGCGGGTATTGCCGAACTCATTCAAAACTAAAGCAACCGAATTGAGCGTTTCATAGAAATGCTGATTAATAGTTGAAGAATTCACTTCAAACGTAACATTAGCAGGCATAATCAGTTTAATATCCTGCCCTTGCCGAACAACGCGAACCCCTGTTTTTTCCAGTTTTTCACGTAGAATCTTTTCCTGGCTGTCCATATAGTAACCCGAACCGCCACCAATAAGAGCACCAGCTCCCGCACCGATACCCGCACCTAAAGCGGCGCCCTTACCGCCGCCGGCAATCGCACCGATAATAGCACCCAGCGCGGCTCCACCCGCTACCCCATAACCAACCCCTTTAGTCGTATTATTCACCTTTTTTTCACCGGTAACGGGATCAGTGCTATGGGTGGCATTGTTGAGCGTAGCACAACCACTCAGAAGAAAAACATTAAGAAGAAATACAACAAAAATCTTTTTCATAAATAATCCTAATCTAAATCAAAAAACTTAAGAATCCGTATTACCGGTGACCTGGTTAATATCACAACGCAATTGATTAAGCATTGCAGACAACTGAAGATGGCATTGATCGTAAAGCTCATGAAGCAAACGAATCTGTCTTCTTACGGTTTCTCGTTCTTCATAACGGGAAACCTTAGCGATGGCCTGTTGCTGTTTGTCAGAATCCACCCCGACATGGATATATTTACGCTTTCCTGCTTCATCGGTCGGCAAGAGCATATACATAATATTGGGTCTGTCAGTTTTATAGTGGATACGTGCTAACAAGCAACCTTGATCCGTTAAAGATTTATCCTTTTTCCTCAGCTTAACAATAATCTCATTAAGCTTTACCAGCTCCTTGTCTATAGTGCAGCCATGCGACATAATAGAGGCGGGATCATCTTCTGCTAGTGTCTTAGATGATTCTACAAGCGGTGAACGTGGTGGTTCACCGCTTACTTTATTTTCATTCGACATAAAGAAAATCCTTAAATGTTCTCATGAGAACATTTGTCAAATTAATGAACATTAACATCAGAGTTAATTCCTAGTGTCTTAGCAAAAGGCTGAAAGTGGTGTTTCAACCATGTATATAATTTTATATACTCTTGTTTTGGATGTCAACATACCCGCGAAGACAATCCTTATAAGTGGGAAAAGTTTCTCATGGGAACATTGAAGGCTTGATAGCCGTATTTAGTATTTTTAAGTCTTACAGACTGGTCTGATTAATACCAGGCGGGGACTGTTTGTTTTGTAAAACCCTTCTAATTTTTCATTTTATTTTATAATCATTACTTTATGCAGTTTTTTAATGATGAGTAAGACAGTAAATTAATGAAACCAGTGGATAAAATCACTTCTTGTGGACAGGCTTACATTTAAGCATGAGAATTGAAATTTATAAATACAAACCGTTACACCTAGTACTGCCTTTTTACTGGTTCAAAAAACATAGTCCAATAATATTCTGCTGCTCCTTCATTGGTAAGAATTTTTTCTGTTCGATGCAAATGTGACATTCCCATTGACTCCAAGCCTAAAATGTTACCATTGTCTTTGATACTCATACTTTCATTGAAGCTATTCCCTTGACCAAGCCCAGAGCTACTATACATTATCGATGATGAAC
The DNA here is from genome assembly GCF_016097415.1 of sulfur-oxidizing endosymbiont of Gigantopelta aegis. NCBI lineage: Bacteria > sulfur-oxidizing endosymbiont of Gigantopelta aegis. Next base: position 25,390 of record NZ_JAEHGE010000004.1, read on the forward strand.
CTTTTGAGCCAAGAAAATCGCCGAGCCAAATACCGCATTTAGAAGCTTGTTTCCCATTGATGTATATTATGGATTCAAATGAACGAGAATCAACCTTTTGAAAATTGGTATTTGTCCCAGGGTTTCGGATTTTAAGTTCTTGTAGTGATCCTTCAAAAAAACGTGCCATATAATCGAAAGCCTTAGTAATAAAAGTGTCTTTGTCGTGATCTGAAAAAGCCTTTGGTATGGCTAGATTACTTGAACGTGGCAATTCTGGTTTACTGGGTACTGAAGTTGGAATGCTTATACTTTTAAATGAACTGGTTGCCGTGGAAGGTATTTTCGCAGTCAAGTGTTTGGCTACTGTTTCAATGTTTTGGATAATTTCAAGGAATGCATCATCTAAACTGAGATATTTTTCAACTGGTTTACCATCTTTTGTCGCTGCTTGAAGCTGTCCAAAAGGTAGTCCAGTCCAATGACATGGACGCAGGATAATAGGAACAACAACTGCTTCCTTACGATTGTGGCGTGCAAGTGCTTCTGTCATTTCTAGTTCATAGCAATAACGAGAGGAAATGAAATCAGAGCTTATTAACAAGAGTATGATATCAGCTTGGCGTAACTCATCATCAATCCGGTCTGCCCATTTTTCACCTGAGATAATTCGCCGATCATGCCAGGTTTCTACAATGCCCTGATGTTGTAAGCATGTTAGATGTTTTTGGAGTTCGTTACGATAATTGTCATCAACATGAGAGTAAGATATAAAAATCTTTATCATATATTTCTTCAATTGAAAGTTAGTAAAGACAAAACATCACCTTCTATTGTTTGTATGCTTTGTTCGTAAATATTTTGATTATAGGCTTCTCTGCAATTGAACCATTTATCTGCGCCTATTTTTCTAGGTGATGTTTGATCATGTTCTCTGCCATATAGAATATCCATTGCGCTACTTTCATAATGCAATTCATTTTTTGGAAAAAAATGAATTGGTATCTTTGTGTTGCGTGTAAACCATTTTCGACCTAATTGCCCATTACATACAAGTACAGAAGGCCAAGAACCACGTTCAACCAAACTTATTGCTGTCGCAGGTATACTTGTTCCAAAAGATTTGGCAGTTTTTCTTATGGTGTCAAAATTTAGCTTTTTAAACTTATTCAAATATGGGCGTACAATATAGTTTGGCAATAATAAATTAGAAGCAAATTTATCAGCCTGTCTTTCTAATATTGCCACATCCGAATGATGACCTCCGATATCATCGGCCCTACAAACTAGGGTTCTACCTCTGTGATAATACCAGTGTCCAATTTCATGCCCTATAGAAAATTGTTGCCTCACTTTTGGGCTGCTAGAGTTAACTGTAATAATGGCTTTATTATCAGAACCAACAATACGTGCTTCACATCCATCTAGCGGTCTTCTTTTTATTGTTGCACCAACATGATATGCGATAGCTTCAAGGTCTATTTCTTCTGGTTCAGTAATTCCTAGTTCTTGAAGCAGTTGCTCTGCTTCAGTAAGTCCATTCATTTTTTATTGCCTTCTTCGTCTATTAGACCAAGTTCCAGCATATCTTCAAACATTCCCTCAATATCATTTTCTGTTTGTATACCTTCACCTTTACGGGCTGCAAGTGTCAATTTTTGGTTAAGTTCCGGATCTTTTGTCGTAAAGTTTTCTATTACAGATTTTTTTTGAGCATTAGAAAGGGATATGACATTACTTTTTGTGGTCATTTTTTTATATTCATTAACTTGTTTTTTAGCTTCAGTTAATTTGATTTTTGATGCACGTAAAACTGCACTATTTATAACGTCACGTATATGATTGTTTTCTTCTGATAGATCATTAAACTGTTCTCCTGCCTCTAATAATATTTCTTTATCACTGAGTTCAATAATATCTTCTACTAATGCATCAGTCAGTTTTTCAAGTTGCTCTATGCTGGTGATTTTTTTAGTCATTTTCTCTACCATTTGGATAATGTTTATTTAAACTTCTCCTTAGCCTTTTTTGTACACTACCGTATTTTGTTCTATCCCATCCCCAAAATTCACATATTTCATTGGGTGTGAATCCATCATAAAGTCCCATTAAATAAGAAGTTATATCTTCATCATCTTTGAACAATTCTAAAATCGAGTTCAATTCTTGATAAGCAGTGGCCTTTTCTTCTGGTGAAACAGATTTATCCTGTAATGATGAAGTTGAATCATCAATAGATTCATGCTTTTCGTTTTTCCTCCTTTCGTTGAAAGCAATACTCCGCATGGTTTGAGATATAAATGCTATTAAAGAGACATTAATAGGATATTTTCTTTTTCCTGAAAGGGCTCTAAAAATGGCTTCATTTAGTATTTCATCAACATCCATTGAACAATGATAAGAGTATTGTTTTGCAATACTATGTAATCTACAAATATCGACCTCTGATAAATTCTTAATTGCATTGTTAATATCTAATGGCGACCAAAATTCATCTGCTTCTTCGACAAATTCTACATGCATGTTTTTTCCTATAGTACGTACATATATGAATGCTCATAGCAATATAAAATGCGGACAAAAATAATTTTCAGTTTAATGTCCTGGATTAATAACCTGGTGAGCATTAAGTAATAATGGGGCTTCCCAGACAGAAACGAAAGAGGCTTAAAAATGAGTAAGAAAAATCAACATGTTGTTCCACACGGTGATGACTGGGCTGTAAAAGGCGCAGGTAATAGCAAAGCCACATCAGTGCATTCGACTCAAGGGGAGGCAATTGAACGTGCTCGTGAAATTGCACAGAACCAGCAGTCAGAGCTTTTGATTCATGGTGAAAATGGCCGTATTAGAGAGAAAAACTCTTACGGAAATGACCCTTATCCACCAAAAGGGTAATTAACCTGGCTTCGGGTACTTATATCCGAAGCCAACCTGATTTTTAATTAAAGGAACATAATAAAAATACAAGGCGCAGTTATAAAAGATCAAGGTGTATCATTTGCAATTGTTATCGTGAAACAATTTGTAATCCAGTCACAAATAGAGTTTCAGAAATCGGTAAGGTCTTTTTCAAGTTGCTTTCCGGTTTTATCTTTATAAAAACGCTAGGGCTAAAATTATGTTGTCGTTAATTCAGTAGCGATCATTTCAGCTTGTTTAAGGACGGTTTCAGTAGCAAGTAATTGCATATCTGGCGGATAGCCAAATTGTCGTAAGGTTCTTTTTACAATCACTTTTAATTTGGCTCTTACACTTTCTTTTATCGTCCAGTCAATTGAAGCATTTTCCCGTACTCTTTTCGTCAATATAACCGCTAATTCGCGTAATTGATCGTGCTGCATGAGTTCTTTTGCACTTTCATTATTGGCAACTGCCGTATAAAACGCATATTCAAAATCAGTAAGCCCAAGTGTTTTCGCTTCATTATCTGAGGCGACAATTTCCTTACTGATTTTAATCAGCTCATCCATGACCTCAGCGGCAGTCAGGATTTTGTTCTGATATTTTTTAATCGCTATTTCGAGCATTTCCATTAAGGATTTGCTTTGTACTAGGTTCTTTTTAGCCCGAGCTTTCAGCTCGTCATTAAGCAGTTTTTTAAGCACTTCCAAAGCTACGTTTTTATGCTCCATGCCTTTAAGTTCGAGTAAAAAATCTTCGGAAAGAATGGAAATATCCGGCTTTTTGATTCCGGCAGCATCGAATACGTCAATGACCTGTTCAGATACCAGGGCTTTGTCGATTACTTGGCGAATGGTGGTTTCAATTTCTTCATTGGTCTTGCCGGAGCCCGTGCCATCAAATTTAGCTAGCCGTGCTTTGACCGCTTGAAAAAATGCCACTTCATCTTTGGCTGCCATGGCTTGTTCATGAGGAATAGCAATGGCGAAGGCTTGGGATAATGCGGTAACTTCGTTGATATAGCGTTTTTTGCCGTCTTTCAGACCCAAAATATGTTCTTCGGCGGCCAGGATAAGGGAAAGTTTTTCGGAAGTATCCGCTTCAAAATAATCTTCATAAGCAAACCCGTGATACATTGCAGAAATCACTTCGAGTTTTTCCAGCATCACCTCAACTGCTTGTTCTTGCACTAAAGTCGGATCACCTTTACCGCCCGCATCAGAATAAAAGGATAAGGCTTCTTTTAAATCGGAGGCAATGCCTAAGTAATCCACCACCAGGCCGCCCGGCTTATCCAGATAAACCCGGTTTACCCGTGCAATGGCTTGCATCAAATTATGGCCTTTCATTGGTTTGTCGATATATAGCGTATGCATACTTGGCGCATCAAAGCCAGTGAGCCACATATCGCGGACAATAACGAGCTTTAATTCATCGTCATTGTCTTTCATACGTTCAGCTAGGGCTTTACGTTGCTTTTTAGTGGTGTGATGTTGAGCCATTTTGGGCCCATCTGACGATGAGGCCGTCATGATGACTTTAATAGCGCCTTTATTTAGATCATCAGAATGCCATTCCGGTTTGAGTTTGATGATTTCATCATATAAATCCACGGCAATGCGACGAGACATGCTCACGATCATGCCTTTACCGGCAAACACTTCCTGCCGTGCTTCAAAATGACTGACAATATCTTTAGCAATATTTTGAATTCGCTGATGACTACCAATTAACGCTTCAATTTGCGTCCATTTGGCTTTAGCTTTTTGCGTATCAGTCAGATCTTCTTGGTCTAGCTCCTTGTCTAGCTCGGCAATTAGTTTTTTTCCTTCATCGCTCAAACTCACCTTCGCCAGGCGGCTTTCATAATAGATGCGAACCGTAGCGCCATCTTCGACCGCTTGGGCAATATCGTAAATATCAACATAATCCCCAAATACTGCCGGTGTGTTGACATCGGTTTTTTCAATCGGTGTGCCGGTAAAGCCTAAATAAGTGGCATTGGGCAAAGCATCACGCAGATATTTAGCAAAGCCGTAAACGACTTTTTTACCGATGACTTCCCCGTGTTCGTTTTTTTCATCCGCAGTTTTGGCTTTAAAGCCATATTGGGTGCGGTGCGCTTCATCGGCAATAACGATGATATTACGCCGGTCGGATAATTCATCATAGACATTACCTTCTTCCGGCTGGAATTTTTGGATCGTGGAAAAAATTACGCCGCCTGAGGCCACTTTTAACAGTTCTTTGAGTTGTTGTCTATCTTCGACCTGCTTAGGTTCTTGCCGTAATAACTGAGCTGAGGCGGCAAAGGTATCAAACAATTGATCGTCAAGATCGTTACGGTCGGTAATCACCAACACGGTTGGATTATCCAAAGCCAACACGATTTTGCCGGTATAAAATACCATGGAAAGTGATTTGCCAGAACCTTGCGTATGCCAAACTACACCGGCTTTTTGGTCTCCACCAATGCTTACAGCGGTCAAGGTTTTATTAATCGCTTTATTCACAGCATAGTATTGATGATAAGCCGCGATTTTTTTAACCGTGTTAATGCTAATTACACCGGTTTTTAAGTCTTCTTTTTTGGATTTTTCAAACACCACAAAATACCGGATCAAATCCAGCAAGGTGGTTTTGTTCAGCATCCCGTTGATTAGGGTTTCAAGCTGGCTGACCAGGTGTGAAGCTTCCGCTTTGCCATCTTCGCTTTTCCAGGCCATAAACCGGCTTAATCCTGCCGATAAAGAGCCTGCTTTGGCTTCCAAGCCATCAGAGATCACCAATAAAGCGTTATAGGTAAACAGGCTTGGGATTGTCTGTTTGTAGGTTTCTAACTGTTTATAAGCGGATTTAATCGTGGCGTTTTCATCGGTTGCATTTTTAAGTTCAATGACGACTAGCGGTAAGCCATTGACGAAAAGGACAAGATCAGGGCGTTTATTTTGGTTATTTTCAATAACCGTGAATTGATTAGCGACCACAAATTCATTGTTTTCTGGGTGTTCAAAATCAATCAGCCAAACCAGATCACCGCGATCCTGTCCATCTTTCTGAAAGCTAACATTGATCCCTTCAGTCATCATCCGGTGGAAAGTTTCGTTATTCGTCAGTAATTCCGGTGAATGGATGCGTTCTACCTCTTTTTGCGCTTCTTGTAATGAAGAGAGTGGAACGGATGGGTTGATGCGCTGAAAGGCTGAAAACAGCCGGTCTTTTAAAATCATCTCATCATAATGGCTACGCTCTGGCCTTTCGCCATCAGGGGCAATATCCGGTGCATGGATGTATTGATAGCCTTGTTTTTCAAACAGCTTGATAGCAAAGTCTTCAATGGCGTTTTCGGTGAGATTGGTCATTTAATTCTTATCTAACCCTTGTTCTTGTCTGAATATTTGTTCTGATGGCATTATAAAGTTCTATTTCTTTTTCATGCTCAAATATCACTGAAATGCAATAATCTTGCTCTCTGTTTGCATCCGTTATCCATTTATTAAAATTCAAAAGAACCAGTGATACAGGCGAGGAAGGTCTGCTATTAGGTTCTCTCTGATATAATTTCCATGCCTTTTGGTGACAACCTGCTTTTCTGATGTTTGCGCCTGGAAAAAAATCGATCTCGTATTTTTTCAAATCATTAGGTACTCCGATCTGTTCAGAATTTTCTGAAATTACACCATATTTTTCTATTAAGATCTGGGGATTCACTGAATGAAATAGGTGAAATTCCATGCGGTTACCTAAATAACTATCACCACGTGTTGCACGGGTTTCAGGCGTAAAAGTAAGGGTGATGCTTATTTTTTTCTTTCCGGATTCAGTAAAAAAAAGTTCTGGTAGTTGGAGTGAATAAACCTTGATTTGGTTAAGTGCGATTTTCCCTTCATCCCAAAGAACTGCTCGGTTATCGAAGGAATATAAAGATTTATCGTAATTGCTCAATCCGTAACCACAAACAGACAAATGACATTGTTCAGCTTTTTTCTTGTTTTCAGTGCAATAAAAATCCTTATTTGGCGAGAAAGGGTAATCTGCTCCTGCCAACAACATGTTCTTAATAAAGTTGGCTGATTTATCCGGAAAATGGTTAGCTATTTTCCCAGCAAGATGAGCAACCTTTGGTGCCGAAAAGCTTGTGCCTGTATAAAATTGGATAATATTATCCATCACCCTATTATTTAAAAGAGCAAGCTTACCGCCTTTATCTTCCACAATACGTCCATAATTGTCTGAAAGAATCAGGTTTCCCCCGTATTCAACCAACTCCGGTTTAATCATTCCATTGATTCCAAAACCAGTTCTAGTAAATGGGGAGGGTTGATTGTATTTTGCTATTGCTGTTTTAATATCCTCCGCACCATATCGCTCATTTTCAATTCGAATTTCATCTGCAATTGAGCCAATACTCAATGCCAGAGCAGATGTTGCGGGGTTTATGATCTTAAAATCTTCATTTTCTATAAGATATCGTGGATAGTTTTCAGTAATTTCATTAATGGGTTCAAAAAAATTTAGCGGGGATTGATTACCAGCAGATACTATGAAAACAACGTGAGGAAAAGTAAAGGCAAGTTCATCAATCAAAGCTGCCAGTGGCAATTGACGAGAATAATGCTTGTGCCATATTTCATGGTGATTACCTAACGAAATGTTGACTACTTTGATTTGGTACTCAGAGTTGGATAAGAAGTTTTCTACAGCATCTTTAAACTGATGTTCGATTAGTTTTTCTGGATCATAAACTGCCGATACTGTCCCTGTAATACCATTTGTTTCTGCATACATCACCTTGGCAGAGAATAGCCAGTTTGAAGGGGAAAAGTTTTTGTTATTCAGGCACTCCTCAATATCACCATAAACAGCACAACCGGCCACGGCGGTTCCATGTCCAACAGTATCTTGTGTTTCTGTTTCTCCCGATTGGAAGTTTTCTTCATCGCCAACACATGTTTGCAGCATAGGATGATTAGAAACAATCCCTGAATCAATCACTAAAATTCCTGTAGCATTTTCTTCAGGTGCTTTGAATTCAATGCTTTCCACATCGGGTTGCATCATTTCAAAGGGGTTAAATTGAACCATAGAAGGCCTATCGGCACGGGCAACTTCTTTTAATTGAATGACTTCATCAAAAATAGTTTTAGTGAGTTTTACCCTGAGTAAGACAAAGGATTTTGTTATCAGAGTGTCAGAAATTCTGAATTGGGAAAAATCAGGGTAAGATTCTTTCATTTGTTGGATGAACCGTTCATTTCTCTGCTTATCATCCATTTTCCACAATTCAAGATCAATAAAATCAGCAGTATCATCCAAAGGTTGTATTTTTAGTCGTTCACCAATCTTTTCTTCCAATGGGATTTCATCAAATGACTCAATGGCATGGAAAAAATCGTAGTTTGCTCCTTCCTCTGAGCCATACGTGCTCAGTTTTTTTTTGAATCGGCTTAAGTCATCATCGTCGCTGAATACAACCCAAAAGCCCTTTCTCCCTTCTGCAACTGATAAAACATGGATACCCATAGATACCAACGTTTTCTCAAAAGCATCAGGCGAGACGCTTTGGTTGATTTCTATTTCAAATATCAACGTGGGGTCAATTTTCCCGGAAAGCTGGTTTTTTAATGTGGAAAATTTACTGCTTAAGCTTTCGGCTTTTTGGGTTGCTTGTTGTGAAAAGTGGGCTTTGTTTCTACCTTGCGGTAATGAGAACCCACCCCCAGTATTCCTACGTTTTTGCCGTTCAATATTATCTTGAAATAAAGGGAGTTTCAGATGTTGATGTTTTTCCATTATTCATCCCTCTGTCCATTTTTTTTAATTTTTTCTCGGCGGATAAATTGTTCAATTGCTGTTTCCAAGTCCCCCATTTCCAAAATGTTTCTTGCATCAATAATGACGGACTTCATAGCCTCTTCTGTGACCATTTTTATATCCGCTGGTGATAATCCCTGACTGGTTATTGCAGCTTTTGATAGGTTAATTTTTTTATCGCGTTTGATTGGTCGTAAAAAACGCTCAAAAAGTTTTTTACGAGCTTCTTCATCAGGCAGTACATAATCAATAACTGCATCGAAGCGCCTCCAAATAGCACTGTCGAGCATATTCTGGTGATTAGTGGCAGCAAACAAGATGCTATCGCCTTTGAAGTTATCCAGCATTTGCAAAAAGTTATTGACCACCCGTTTGATTTCGCCATGTTCATAAGCGTCATCACGGTTTTTGCCGATAATATCAAATTCATCAAAGAGTACTATCCAAGTATCGTTTTCAATAAAATCAAAAACTTTTCGTAGATTTCCTGCTGTTTCTCCCAAATAGGATGAGATAATTGCATCAAAACGAATATAAACTAAGGGAATATTTAGCATAGAGCTAATGATTTGTGCGGAAAATGTTTTGCCTGTTCCTGGATCCCCACAGAGCAGAATTTTCTTTTTATAGCTTAGGTTATAGGTCGCTAAAATATCTGCATCCTTAAATTCACGGACAATGCGTTCTAGCTGGTCTTTGGTGTAACTGGATAAAATAAGGCTGTCGAAATCCTGTTCAAAATGCTGTATTTCCAACAAAGGAAAGCCTTTCTCCGTATCTCTTGGAATCGGAAGGCTTTGTTTGAAGCGTTTTGCATTGTTCGAAACGCACGCAGATTGATACAGTGCTTTTTCAAGCTCCTTGGCAACAATTGTATGTTTCTTGCGTTTTTCCCTTTCAATATATTCTCTTGCTGTCTGTATAAAGGCTTCGTTATCCTTGTTATTAAATGACAAGAAGAGTTGTTTTATTAGTTCTGAATTCGTCATGTTTTTAACTCCTTGTCATATTGTATCCGAACTTCACCGCTCATCAGTTTGGGTAATAGGGTATCACGGAGTTTTTCTAGTGATTTTATTTGTTTTGAATTTGCTATTTCCTTGTCGAGTATAGGATTCATTTGTTTTGACATGGCTTCGATTTCTTCAGGAGAAGGAATCAAAACTATTGCTGTATCCAAGTCGCCGCGTTTGATATGCCCCATTGTGGTTGCATGGCTTCTTGAAATGGATATGAATTCATCAAGGTGGTGTTTGCACCACATGAGATAAAACCACTTTGGAAAATCATCTGAGGCAACCTTAAAAAGGTGTTGATTCAACACGCACCTTTCACCATCCCAAACTTTAACCATCAATGATGCTGACCATGCAAAAATTACATCACCATTTTCTACAATATATTCAGGTTTAACCTCGCTCGTAACCCAATCAGATGATTCTGAAATTCCATTGCTAAGTTCCTTGATTTTTAAAACTGGGAGTTTTTCTAAATCATTTTTAGGTGGAAATTTCTGACAAGCTAGACCATTCAAGAAATTAGCAACGTTGCTTAATGGCTTCTCCTCCCAATCCTCCTGTGCCTCCTCAATAAACCACTGGCGAAACAACGTTTCCGCCATCGCCTCCAGGGTTTTGTTCTGGCGGTGCAGAAGGTCGATTTTATCGTCTAGACTGGACAGGACGGAGGCTATGGCTTTTTGTTCTGGAAGGAGTGGAAGGGCTATTTCAAAGTTTTCGATCATTCCTTTTGTTAGCGCTCGTCTTGTAGCGCCTATTTCTGATTGCGATAAAAGCTCCTCTTTCATCGCTTGAAGCAAGTAAAGAATAAATAAATAATCGGCCTGTTCTGAATTCAAACGAACTATAGATACATGCTGATTAACTCTTGCGGGTAAGATCGAATTCGGTACTAAGCAGCATCGAGCCACACTATCTCCTGTTATGTTCAGTAATACATCATTTTTCTCAACAGTTACGTTTTTTAGTTCATAAGCTTGAGTTTCGTCAATGAAAGCTAAGCCATTTTTTGAAAACTGAAAGTCTAAAACATTTTGACTACGAATTAAGGATATTCCAGCTTCTTTGTAAGCATTACTCCCACCTCTTGGTGTAGCCCCACTACCAATTTTTGATGAAATTGCCCCAAGAGTAGTTTGATTCCACTCACTCATAACCTCACCTTCGCCAGATTTTCAGCAATGGCTTTATTCAGCTCGGCTTCTTCCGCTAACTGCGCGTCAAATTCTGCTTTCAGCGCAGTAAAGCGTTCCTTGAAATCGAAATCATCTTCTTCTATTGACAAGCCAACATAGCGTCCCGGTGTTAAGACATAATCCAGTTCCTTGACTCGCTCAATTGGAGTGGATGCGCAAAATCCCTTAATGTCTTCATACTCACCTTCACCGGTTCGCCAGGCATGGTAGGTGTCGGCGATTCCCTTAATATCCTCGTACGACAGTTCACGGGTACGGCGGTTAATTAGATACCCCATATTGCGAGCATCAATGAACAGAATTTCATTTTTGCATGGATGGCCGTTGCTTCTGGAACGGTTCATAAACCACAGTGCCGCCGGAATCTGGGTATTCAAAAACAACTTGGCGGGCAGGTTTACGATGCAATCAATTAAATTACCATCTTCGATTAAGGCTCTGCGAATGTCGCCTTCACCACTGGTTTTGCTGGTCAGTGCGCCTTTGGCTAAAACGATCCCGGCTTTGCCGGTTGGGGACAGGTGATAAATAAAATGCTGGAGCCAGGCAAAATTAGCGCTACCGGATGGTGGGGTTCCATATTGCCACCTGCCATCATTACGCAGTAAATCACCGCTCCAGTCGCTGTCATTAAAAGGTGGATTGGCAATAATGAAATCGGCTTTTAGGTCTTTATGGGCATCATTTAAGAATGATCCTTCGTTGTTCCATTTGACTTGTGAGCTATCAATGCCACGAATGGCCAGGTTCATTTTTGCCAGCCGCCAGGTGGTCTGGTTGCTTTCCTGGCCGTAAATGGAAATATCGTTGATTTTGCCCTGATGTTCTTCGACAAATTTTTCTGATTGCACAAACATCCCGCCCGAACCACAACAGGGATCAAAGACGCGACCTTTGTAGGGTTCCAGCATAGAAACCAATAATTCTACGATACTACGAGGCGTATAGAACTGTCCGCCTTGCTTGCCTTCCGCCAAGGCAAATTCACCGAGGAAATATTCAAACACATGCCCTAGAATATCGGCACTTCGTGATTTGGCATCACCAAGCGCTATATTGCCGACCAGATCAATTAGGCCGCCCAGATTAGTTGGATCAAGATTTTGCCGCGCATAAACTTTGGGTAATACGCCTTTGAGCGAAGAATTTTCTTTTTCAATGGCATCCATTGCGGCATCAATAAATTTGCCAATTTCAGGTTGTTTAGCTTTAGCAAGTAAAAATGACCAACGGGCTTCTGGCGGTACGAAGAAAACATTTTCCGCCTTGTATTCGTCCTTGTCTTCAGGATCGGCTCCGGCATATTCACCAACACCTGCTTGCAGTTTGGCGAAAAGTTCTTCAAATGAATCCGAAATATATTTAAGGAATATTAAGCCGAGTACCACATGCTTATATTCTGCTGCATCAATATTTTTTCGTAGTTTGTCAGCGGCTTTCCAAAGCTGTTTTTCTAACAGTTCTTCTTTGGTGTTTTTTGCCTTTGCCATGTGATGTCCTTTTAGTATTTATATTTAAAATGTATAAGATAAAAATATACTTGTGAAGTGTAATGAATATTTCATTATCAAATCCCCCCTCTACCGCCAGGTAAATGTCGGTAGAGTGTGGACGGGGCTACTTTTAACCGGGCAGCTACTTCCTCGACTGTAATATCAGGGTCGGCGAGCATGGCTTTAGCAGCCTGAATATCTTTATCCGTTAGAGCGGGTGGCCTCCCTCCTTTCTTGCCTCTGGCTCTGGCTGCATCAAGCCCAGCCTTGGTTCGTTCTTTGATAATCGATCGTTCAAATTCTGCTAATGATGCAAAAATATGGAAGATCAACTTGCCGCCTGATGTAGTGGTATCAATATTTTCAGTCAGGGATTTAAACCCTATCCCTCGATTTTCTAAATCTTCGACTGTTTCGATTAGTTGCTTAATAGAGCGAGCTAACCGGTCGAGTTTCCAGACAACAAGCGTATCCCCTTCTCTAATATATTCGAGAGCTGCTTTTAATTCTGGTCGATCTCGTTGAGCGCCGGAAGCCTTTTCGGTGAAAACCTTTTCGCAGCCTGCTGCTTCCAGTGCGTCAGTTTGTAAATCCTGTTTTTGATCTTGTGTCGAAACGCGAGCATAACCAACCAGCATAATAAAACCTCCCAAAACTCATATAAAGTATGGATTATTAAGAGATTAATTTCAAGAGACAGTTTTAAGATAACTTGAGCTATAAATAGGGTTGATTTGTTCACATCTTCTCAATTCTCTCAAAAACGAACGTTTTTGAGAGGGTTATAAACTACAAACGTCCTTTTGTAGTTTATAACCCTGACCTTTTCTGTTATCTTTTTCTGCATGGAAACCAAGAAATTCATAGCCTATTACCGCGTATCGACAGACAAGCAAGGCCGTGGTGATCTGATCCAGTCTTTTACCGAAATCGAAAGCGGTAGAAAAAATAACCGACCAGAATTACTAATAGCGTTAGATGAATGCCGAAAGAATAAGGCCGCTTTAGTTATTGCTAAACTAGGTCGTCTTGCTCGCAATGTTTATTTCATCAGTGGTCTGGTCTGATGGAAAGCAGTATGGAGTTCGTGGCTGTGGATATGCCGGAAGCCAATCGGCTCACCATTCATATATTGACCGCTGTGGCCGAACATGAACGGGAGATGATAAGTCAACGTACAAAGGTGGCTCTACAGGCGGCAAAGAACCGAGGGGTGAGGCTTGGTAGCCCTACCCCAAAAACGGGGCGGCTATCCGTTCAAAAGTGTTGCAGGAAAAGGCGGATCGTTTTGCCGAAAATGTGTTGTCCATTATCAAAGAACTACAACTCCAAGGTATTACCAGTTATAAAGCTTTAGCACGTACGTTGAATGTTTGCGGTATTCCAGCAACCAATAATTGTCAATGGTACGGTGCAACAGCGAAAAAGTACTATATAGAGCAGAACAATACGAGGCTTGAATTTACAAAAAATGTCATCATATCTGGTAGGATTAAATATAAGACAGGAGCAATTCCAAATGCCAGATGGTTCATACTCTTTTTCTTATCCGGGTGTCGATAATCAGACTCAAAATATCCCATTAAATAACGGAGACATACTTTTTGTTCTTGGTGCGAATGGAACTGGAAAATCGGGGTTAATTCATAAGATTTATACTCAGAATGCAGGTAAAGCAAAGCGAATTTCTGCTCATCGTCAGACATGGTTTAACTCAAATGCACTCGATTTTACTCCTGCAACTAGAATGCAAGCTGCACAAAATATAAATTCCAGAGATTCACAGATACAGTCCAGATGGAAAGATGAAAATGGTGTACAAAAGTCGCAGATTGTTATTTTTGATTTAATTAATGCAGAAAACGTTCGTGCGCGTGAAATAGCTAAAGCTATAGATCAGAATAATACTGCTCGTGCAGAAGAATATGCTAAAGCTAATCATCCGCCAATAGAAGTACTAAATCATCTTCTTCAGCTTTCAAATTTACCAATTAAAATTTTTGTTGAAAAAAATGAAAAAGTTTTTGCCAGAAAGAACAATGGAAATCCATACAGTATTGCCGAGCTTTCTGATGGAGAGAGAAACGCAATTTTAATTGCATCTGATGTATTAACAGCCGAAGAAAATACCTTGTTTTTAATAGATGAACCGGAGCGACATCTTCATCGTTCTATTATTTCCCCCCTTCTTTCTTCGCTTTTCCAAAAAAGGCCAGACTGTGCATTTATAATTGCGACTCATGATGTTGGTTTGCCCATGGATAACCCTGAATCTAATGTGTTAGTCGTACGTGGATGCGAGTGGAATGGATCGCAAATTTCTGCTTGGGATGCTGATCTTATATCAGCAGATCATGACATTGATTATCATGTTAAGAAAGATATTCTTGGTTCAAGGCGCACACTGCTTTTTATAGAAGGAAATCAAAATAGCCTAGACCAGCATATTTACCAAATTTTATTTCCTGATATATCTGTTATTCCTCAAGGAAATTGTACTGCGGTTGAGCGAGTTGTTAATGGTATTACTTCCACAGAAACCCTTCATTGGGTTAAAGCTTTTGGTTTGATTGATGCAGATGATAGACAACAAGATGAATTGGATAAATTGAAAGAAAACAATATTTTTTCTTTGCCATGTTATTCAGTAGAGTCACTGTATTATGGTACAGATATGATCTATCAAATTGCTCTTAAACAAGCGTCTGTAACAGGAGAGGACGCGGGTATATTGAAAAACACAGCCTTACAAGAAGCCATGACTGCGATTGAGCCACATAAAGAACGACTATGTTCACGTCTTTGTGAACGAAAAGTAAGAACCGAAATTAAATTTCCCGATTGGGAATATATTAAAAATAGAGACGATTTTGGGTTCGATTTAGACTTGAAATCGATCAGGGAAACGGAAATACAAAAATTCGATTCTTATATGGAAGCCCAAGATATCAATTCAATCATTGGGCGTTACCCAGTTAGAGAAACACCAATATTAAATAAAATTGCAGGAGCATTGGGTTTTCAGAATCGTGGAAAATACGAGAGTTCAGTCAGACAACTACTTATTGATAACGAAGAAGTCCGTATTAAAACACGAAATTTATTGGGTGACCTTGTAACTGTTATAAAAGGAGAACAAGAACCGACAGAAAGACTTTGCGCATAATACTAACATGCCCTTTTGATGGATATATGATCTGCTAACAATCCTAAGTGTTATCGTTTTGTCTAATTTTAAATGATTATCATATTCGAAATAGAAAATTTAGGAGAGTAGACTACATTTGCTTTTATCGAGGGAGCATTGGAGCGAGAAGACCGATTGTTCTATCAGCCTTGAATATAAACAGATTCATATGACTGAGAGAAACGTCCGACTGCTGGGTGGAATTCCCACTAACAACAAGAACCGCAACATACTAAAAGCAACCAAAACTAAGGAGGTGTCTATGAAAAAATTGATCCTCAAAATTCGCTATACGATAAGTTTGGCTGTAGGACTGTTGGTCTTAGTTGGCGCTGGAGGGGCACAATATATTTGTGCTCGATCCAATGCTTCTTTCCTATAAACATAAAACATTTCGATACTAATTGTCTAAAGTTAATCGCAAATACGAACAAAAGAAAAGTTTTCTCTACCATCATTTAAATGTTCTCATGAGAACATTTAAACCTAAATTTAGTATTAGCAAAAAAGTAAACAGTTGCGATAACATCTATCACCACATCAGAGTAAAGATGAATCATGAAGGGCTTTGCCCTCAGCCTTCGGCTTCACCCAAGGTATTTAAACCAAGAGTGATGCGGTAGGGGGCCGGAGCTAACCGGCTGCGAACGAGGGGTAACGTCTATGGTAACCAGGTGAGCTGGCCACGTTACCCCTTTTGTTTATGCAATAGGCTGGTTACAGCAGTTACTAGGCCACAAAGAGGGTAGATACCTAGTAAACATGCTATTCAGCCGTGATCTTCTTATATTCCTTATAAAGAAAGAATAGACCGCAAATATATACAATATTCGCGGCTATTAATTCAAGTTCCATAAAATACTGGCTAAAAACCATCCAGCCAACAAATATAATAAACAATAGCTTGAATACTAAAAGACCAGAATACCCCCAACGATTAATAAAAACACGTATAAAAGGGTTGGACTCATGACCACCGGCTGAAACGATTTTAATCGTGAAAAACAGGTCAATAAAATTCAGAAAAACGAAAAAAATTAAAAGGATAAAAATATTCAAAAAGTTAAACTTAACTTGTTTCTAACGTTGCATCCTTTATAGTCGAACTCATTCCAGATTGAAAATCAGATGATTTGGTTTTTTCTTTTTTTTCATCGCCATTAATATCAGAAGAACCACTTTTGGTCTCATCTGAATCAGCATCAGGGGAATAGTTTTTTAACCATTTCTTGAACTCTTTATCTCGCTTTAAATGATGTTCTAAAATAGCTTCAAGAACTATCGATTCATCACAACTCGGGTTAACTTCCTTCGCAGCTTTCACATAAAGATTAAAATTTTTAACCAAGTCTTCACGAAGTTTAAAATTGACACGAACAGGCTCAGAAACCTTTGGAATAGTCAGACTAATTGCCATGCATTATATCCTCTTTTGAATTGATAAGTTTTTTGTTTAATGCAAATCGTAATAACGCAGTATAGTATAATCTACGTGCGCTGCTTTGCTCTTTTGTTGCTAATTGTACGGCTTCATTTTTCAATTTTTCGGGTAATTTAAGATTAATAGTCAAGCCAGCAGACGGACTGGCATAAAAGATCGGATGATGTTCACCTGGAGCAATATTTTTGAATGAATCAATAAATTCTTTGATCGCTTTAGCATAGACTTCTTGCAATATTTCATCATGTACTTTTGTATAGTTTTTAATAGCATTCACTAGCTCAGGTTCAGCTTTAGTTTGTTGCAAAATTAGTGTCAAAACGCATTCCCCTATTGGCGTTATATGGTTCCAATATCATGTCTTTGTTAACAAAAACATTCACTGCAAATCCAGGGGCTATTGTTATTGTTGGCTGCCGATTTAACATTTTATCGACAATTTTTTGACCAGTTCTATTAATATCCTGCCCAATACTTGATACAAAACCTTGACTCAAAGTTGGACTAAAACCTGTCTGACTACCTTGCGAAGAGGTGACGGCGGCGGACATAATACTGGACAAAATAACCCCCCCAGCTAATTGTAACCAATGGCGGTCTACCTTGTCTTTAAAACCTGCATATCCAGTCAAATCAACACCAGGCATTCCTTCCAGATTGATAGATGCACCATTTGGCATAATTAACCGCTGCCAGACTACCAGAACACGTTCCTGACCGAAAGCAACACCAGAATCATATTGCCCAACCAAGCGCGTTCCTTGAGGAATTAATAGATAATTACCGGTCACAGTATCAAAAACATTTTCACGAACTTGCCCGACAATTTGACCTGGCAAATCAGAATTAATACCCGTGATCAATGTCGTTGGAATGATAGTTCCTGCTTTCACTTCATATGGTGAAACCGGATGAGTTATTGCGGCTTTTAAGTAAGCATTTGGTGAATCTTTACTGTATTTTTCAAGAAAGCTGGATTTATCGCTTTGTTTATTCTGTGAGTCCCATTCCGTCTTCTGTTTCAGAGCCGATAAATCGGGTGAATAAGTCGGTCGATTACCACGCAATGCAGAACGTCTTTCGGCTAAATTGGAATGTAATTCAGCTTGATTTTTTTCTGATAAATCTTGCTCTCTTTTTTCATTAAATCCTGGAAAAAAAACATCGGCTTTCATGGCCTGTATGCGTTCGGCTATCAGGCGTTGTTCTTCAGGGGTTAATTCACGTTTGGCTGGAGCAACGGGTCGTTTAAATGTGGTTGTTTTAGCAACCACACCGACATGCCCCATATCACCCTCAAGAGCTGGCCCCAGTTTAGGCACGGGCCTTGGAATCTCTGAATAGTTTTTAGGACCAGTTTTTACAAAGCCAGGCAGCCGATTATCATCGGCTGGAACCAGGTTATCTTCAGCAACACCTACATTATCAGGTTCACTCAGCATAGCGACAGCAAAAGCAATGATAATGATACCGATTGCAGCAAAAACAAGTGCGATAATCGGGCCTTGCTTTAACCGTCTAGGTTGAGCTGTGGACATTCTAAGTGAAGCACTATCCGGGCTAATTTTATCTGTTTCTGACATAATTTCATCCTTTTAAAATGTTCTCATGAGAACATTTTAAGAACCTTTGTTATCATTCATAATTAAAACAATTTCTTCGCCGCCTTCTTGGGCAATACGTAATTCAGCTTGATTAAACAGGCGATCAACAATGTAATAGTTTTCTTTTACCCGATAGTTAACCATCTGTAAGTCACCGTGCTTCAAAACATAAAGGGCAGGGGCTTCACTAGAGGCCAGTGCATCAGGAAATTGAATATAGGTCTTTTTGCCATTATCAAATACACGTACAGGTTTCCAGACTGGCGAGCCTTCATCGACTTCAATCGTGTAATTAAAATTAGCATGACTAATATCTACTGATGACGTTTGAATCATCTCATTTTCACGGCGTATTTCTTCTGCTTGCGCGGAATATAAATCCAGTTCATCTTGCGCGTAAATCCACGACACAGCCGACATATATGTTTTCTTATAAGAATGCAGCTCGATATGATACGTCCGTCTGTTGGTGGTTAATATCAGCGTAGTATTCAAGTCTGGTCGGGTTGGCTTAATGTATAGATGTTGAATCTTTTGGCCGTTTTTATAGGATGTACTGGAACCGGCTTTCCAGCGAACAGGATCACCGATACCAGGCTTGCCTAACAGCTCTTCACCTGGTTGCAATTGAATATCCGTCAGTTTAAACGGAGCACAAAAAATCTGATACAAGGCTCCTTCCGCATAATCGTATTGCATAATGGCATTGAAATAGCCGTAATGATCCGGTTTATATGTGGCCGCTGCATTAGCCGCTTCAATGATGCGATAAGGCGGCTTGTTGTTTGGCTTTTTCTTGCGATCTTCTTCGGAAAACGTTCTCAATTGATGCGCTGCTATGACCTTAGGAACGGTAACGACTTTAGGAACAGGTTCAATATATTCAGTTTTTACCGCCTTCACATAATCATCACGGCTGATGGGTTTTTGAGTAGCACAGCCATTGATAACAAAGGCAAATGAAAGAATAAATAGAGCATGTAAATACATAATTAATCCTTGAAAGTATATAAAAATATATGCACGAATATTAAAAAAAAGCTTACCGGAATACCTTTGACCAAGAGTAATGCGTGATGTACATTCCCAATGGATTCTTGGCTAATTTTTCTTTACTGTCGGGTATTTGCATTTCAACCTTAAAGGTTCCCCGCCAATGTTCTTTTCCCAGCATATCGCCTTTTTTAGACCAAATTTGTTCACTCCAATCTATTTGCCAAGTATCGGGTGAAAGTCTTAATGTATCTTCAATCGAAATACTGACCGTTTGTGTTTCCATCCGTTTGAACGGCGATAATGCCCTTGTTTCTGAATTCAGTTGATTAACCGCTTCATCGGCAATGTAGTTATAGGCATCGAGCCAGTTTTGCCGTACCACCATCATATCTGAGGACAATGAACGGGTCATACGCAGAAAACGCCGTAAATGAAATTCAATTTGTTTTTCTGATGGTCGCCATTCCGCCATACTTTGTCCGGCACGACCTGAATACCTGGCATTACCCAGTTGGTCAACTTGAACAACCTCAACTTCCGTTTTAGGCAACTGGCCTAAGTAAATCATGCCGCCTACACTAACTAATGAAATAAACATGCTGCCAAAGGCAGCGATCCGCCAGTTCTCAGCTTGCTTTCTTGAACTCCCTATCCGTTCATCCCAAACCTGTTCTGCTCGTTGATAGGGCGTTTCGGGTATGGGATTTTCATTTTCCCATTTTGCTGTTTTTGCTTCTTTCACATTAAAACTCCAGAGTGAATGCTATAAATTAGGGTTTATATTGCCGCCTGAAGGCCGAGCTTCCTGTGGTATTGAATGGTGCATTGAAGCGGCTCGCTGCATAGTGCGTTTGGCCCATGCGGGGGCTTCAGATGATGTACTCGCAGCCGTTGTTTTTTTATCCATTCCCATTGTCACCCTTGCGCCGTTAGTTGATGCATTAGAAAGCGTTTCTCCTGCCTTACCTGCCATATTCGAGACAGTGCTTTTCACTTGATTTCCTGCTGCTGAACCCATACCATAAAGAGAACCCAATGCAGCGGAAGCCGCCCTGTTGACTGGATTTGTTGAAGAACTGGCCGCAAGAGCCAGATTCGCACCAGTAGAAGCCGAACCATACGCTGCCGCTCCTAAACGTGCTGCACCTCCGGTCATCGAAGCAGCGGCCCTTGTTGCATTCGCTAACCCAGCCGCCGCTCCCGCGGCCATAAAACCACCGGCCACTGTGTTTTGAACAGCAGTACCCGCAGATAGGGAAGGGGAACCTGCAATGAGTCCGGCGGCTATACCAGGGGCGTTCCAGGCAAGAAAACCAATGGCACCCACTGTTAAAATTAATGAAAAAATTTCATTAAGCGTAGCCGTAGCAGTTAAAGTAGCAGCGAGAATAACTGGGCCAGAAACACTCAAAATAAACGACAGAACCATCATCTTTATACCGGAAGCAATAACCGCACCTATCGACTTCTCAGCCAGAAATTTAGTATGTTTCATTAGCCCAAAAGGTAAAAAAATACTGACTATGGCAACAATCAAATAAAATTCAAGAACAGTAATAAAAACCTGAATAGCGATTAACAGAAAGATGGCCATGACAATTAAATACAGAATCGAAATAATAATTTTCTGTCCTATTTGAGTCCACGGCAAAGCTTCAACCTTATCCATAATGGGCTGACTCA
The DNA here is from genome assembly GCF_016097415.1 of sulfur-oxidizing endosymbiont of Gigantopelta aegis. NCBI lineage: Bacteria > sulfur-oxidizing endosymbiont of Gigantopelta aegis. The sequence continues at coordinate 46,706 of NZ_JAEHGE010000004.1, forward strand.
CATCCAGTCCTTTTCCTGCTATTGCAGACGGGTCAAGTAAATTAAAAGTCAACCCGCCAGCGGCGGTACTACCGGCCTGAATCAATGAATTCACAAATTGATTCACCAATACAGGAAATGAACTGACTATCCAGAACCAGATACCGATAAATAATATTTTTTTTATGGCATCCAGAATTTGCCCAGCACCTAACGCCCAATATAAACCAAACAAAACCACCTCTATTCCTAACAGTACTAGGAACAACCACAAGGTTGATGGATAAAGATTCCCATAACCTAATGAGAAAATACCAATAAAGTTCAATAATGTGGTAGTCAGGGTATTAAAACTCATAGCTATACCTTACCAACCAAGACTATTTATTGCTCGCAAAACCGCCTGACAATCTGAAGAACTCTTAAACTCCTGCCTGGGCATTTTGTTACATTTATTCCTTTGTAATTTCAACTCATCTTGATGATTTTTAAAATATTCTGTTTTTTTATCTAGTGATACTTCTTTAAGTGTTTTTTCCTTGACATAGTTGGCAGCATCTACTTCTTCCTGACTGCACCCATTTAAAACAGTCAAAATCAAGGGTATTAATAGTAAATATTTCATAATAATTATTGGATTGGTTGTAATGATGGTGGAACCTTTACTTTAGGCTCACGATTAATAGTAAATATTCATAATCATCTTACAGGTGGTAAAGACGATGGAACTGTGACTGCCGCCCCTCGATTGGTGTAACTAGACATGAATCGAACATATTGTTCCTGTCCGGCCTCTCTTTCAGCAATCTCCATTTGATGTTTGATCGCAAACATCCGTTGAGTCGCAATCATGGATTGGTTCATATCATTAACGGATGCAATCAGCGCAGCATTTAATTGATTACCGACTTGAATTTGTCGAACGGTTCCATCTGCACCATTACTATCATTAAGTAATGTTTGGATACGGTTATTACGTGCCGCGATTTTGTTGATTGCTGCCTGTGCCTGCATAGCCCC
>NZ_JAEHGE010000005.1 GCF_016097415.1 sulfur-oxidizing endosymbiont of Gigantopelta aegis
ATGGTCTGGTTCAGGTTTAGCACTGCAACCGGGTTAAAATCGCGTTTTTTGTGTGATGTAACATGAAAATCAATCCGATCATTCCCCCGTATTTTTTTATACGATACTTCAATATCGTATTCTTTGTAACTATTGATATTCTGAATGGCAGGCTTTAATACTTTAGCGTTAAAATACTTCCATTCCGTATATTTACCTTCTACTCTGAACCCCAGCATCCCGCGCAAATCATCAAACCTGATACTGAATTGGGTGCGGAACGAATGTGACTTGAAAATTTCGTATAAACGAATTGTATTTCCGGATGTAAATTCACTGAGTAATTTCAGCTCCAGTTGGCAATAGGATTCAATTGGCACCATTTCTTCATAAACAGCACTGTGAATTTCAACAAATAATTCCTGATTTTTACTGTCCGGGTTATACGCTATTTGCGGAAACATCGTAACGAATCTAAATCCAATTTCATCTGAATTTTCTGCTTTTTTTGTGAATCCGACTCGTTTTTTTGATAGCGAGTCTGCTACGTCTAACAATTGCTGGGCTTTATTGCCGCCTTTCAGGAATTTTTCACGAATCAGTTTGACTGGCACTTTTACTGTGATGTGATTACTGCCAAATTCTGAGATATTTTCATCAGCTCGATCCATGAAAAAATCCTTTACTGTGTCATAAATTTCAATGAATAAATACCTTTCAATTTTTGACCATGACTGATCATATTCGCCGACACTGAATTGCTTATTAACAATCCGTAATTCGTTTAATTCCTGATTCATTTTTATCTCCAGTTTTTAATGTCTCGAAAATTACGACCTTTCTAGCCCTTTTCAGGCCAGTAAAATCAAGGGTTCCAGACAAATCCACAAAAGTTTCCACCTTCAAATAATAACAATCTTTCCTTTTTAAGTCCACAAAAGTTTCCACCTTTCTTGCCCTTTTCAGGCCAGTAAAACCAAGGGTTCCAGACAAGTCCACAAAAGTTTCCACCTTTCTTGCCCTTTTCAGGCCAGTAAAACCAAGGGTTCCAGACAAGTCCACAAAAGTTTCCACCTTTCTTGCCCTTTTCAGGCCAGTAAAACCAAGGGTTCCAGACAAGTCCACAAAAGTTTCCACCTTTCTAAACCCAAATCCACAAAAGTTTCCACCTTTCTAAACCCAAATCCACAAAAGTTTCCACCTTTCTAAACCCAAATCCACAAAAGTTTCCACCTTCAACGCCAGAAACTTTTTATTATCAATAACTTACAAGCCTCTTATGTATTCTTATTATGTACTCTTATTATGTACTCTTAAGAATATAGCAAAGACCTGTGGATAACTTTTTATTTGTTATAAATCAATTAGTTAAAAATTTAAAGTTTGTGCAGTCGCTTTCGTGATGGACAAGTTGTGAGTTTCGCAAGCGAACGTGATGGACAAGTCGATGGAAAACGCTATCGCGTTTACCACAACTTGACCACACTAACTCACAGCTTGACCACACTACAGCGAGGAAAGCAAAGTGGTATATCAAGATGCCTGCGGCGCAATAATTAACAAATTGGTAATTTTTTTATTTTTAATGCCTTGGCGGTAGTGAGCCAGGAAAATGTTTGGCAAGGATTTTGTTCATTTCTTCATCTGAAAAAATAAAAAACGCTTGTGTCCTAATAGGTAGTATCATTATATTACATTCTGATGCGCCACTATTCAGAATGGTTTTTTAACTACTTGAGGAAAATGAAAATGACCAATGTTGAATTGCAAGATAATGTTGTCACTGCTGTTAAGATTGCCGAAGAAGATAGAATGAATGTTTTACCATCAGTTTTTGGTAATCGTTTCATGAGCGCGGAGAGCGCAATTTATACCTTTATGGAAAGATTGAGCTGTGACTATCACGGCGGATACTGGGAATTTATGGCTCTGAGTAACGGAGGATTCTTTATGTATCCAGCCATAGAAAAGGACTTGAGGATAACAGTAAATGGGAATTATTTTGATGATACCGTGAGCAAGCAGACTGCCGGGATTATCGCTTGTTTGTTTGCATATTCACATTTGTCATTCAATGATGATTCTGGCAGATTTGCTGACCTTTATCATTTGTTGCTTGAATATGCTGATGGCTTGGATGAGGGCATGAAGGTGTTTAGTGCGATTGACTAGATGAGGGTGTCCTGTAGTCCACCACGACTACAGGACGTTTTATTTTATGAGGAAAATAAAACGCATTATGAATGGTTTTTTTAAGGGTTGCAAATGAACTTGATTACACGATTTTTACGCATAGAACGAAACAGACTGAAACAGGAAGGTTACAAAGGATTAAATTCTGATGTGATTTTTTTCTTAAACAAAGAGCTAGGAACGAGATACCAACAAGGCCGAGTAAAGGAATGGGAGCGAGGCGAGCGGCGGCCTAGTGTCGAAACACATAATCATATTTTGAAAAGAGTTTTAACTTATGAATTGAAAAAAAATGGATTAGCTGAGGATGTTATCGGCGATATTATTCAGAAAACACAGTTACCGGAGGCCATGAAAAAATGAAAACAATTTGCATATCCAATCAAAAAGGGGGAGTTGGAAAAAGCACAATAGCCGTGCATCTTGCCCAGCATATTATTGAAAAAAACAATCGGGTGTTATTTGTTGATATAGATCCACAGGCGAATGCGAGTAAAACAATACGTCAGATTTCGGATGTTTTGCCCGTTGATGCCAGCCAATTATTTACCGATGAACTGGATGACCTAGCGGATGGCTCTGGAGCTATTAGTTTGATTCAGGCTGATGAAAAAATGGCGGATATTGAACGCTCTGATCCTAATGTTTTACTGAAGTTTAAAAAGAATTTATCGTCGATCAGTGGTCAGTTTGATTACTGCATAATTGATACGCCACCAACTCTGGGCATCCGAATGACTGCGGCTTTGATAGCGAGTCAGTATGTTTTGGCACCTATCGAACTTGAAGAATATAGTATTGATGGCATTACAAAAATGTTACAAACTATTTTCGGTGTTCAGAATAAGTGGAATCAGGATTTAAAATTTTTAGGTATGTTGCCAAATCGTTTCAATCCGAGGTCATTGGCACAAAAGGCTACGCTGGAGAGTTTGCTGAAAAGTTATGCTCATTTGTTAATACCTGCGCCGATAGGCATCCGTTCATCGATCCCGGAGGCACTGAATGAAGGGATACCTGTCTGGAAGCTCAAAAAAACAGCGGCCAGAGTTGCCGGGCAAGAATTTAAAAAAGCATTTTCGATTATTGATAAAAAATTGGAAGGAGAAAAAGAATGAGTAAAGGGGCTGATTTATCAGGACTGGACGATTTTAATGTTTCATCGTTATTGACCGGCAACAAAAAAGCAAAACGGGCGAATGAGGGGCAATTGAGCTATGCGCCGATTGATAAGTTCATCGAGGATGAAAATAACGCAAGACAGTCATTTGATTCAGATAAATTGAATGAGTTGGTTGAATCCATCAAAGCTATATCACCAGTGACAAACAAGATGACAGGGGTTAAGCAGCCGTTGTCTGTCAGGAGGCATCCAGACAAGGAGGGATATTTTATTATCAATGGTGGCCATCGGCGTTATCGGGCGGCAAAGATCGCGGGGCTAACGGAATTACCGTATTTCATTTCAGATGAAAATGATGAACTGGATAATGTTGTCGATAATCTGATTCGGGAAGGATTAAAAGCTGATGAGGTGGCTAAGTTTATTGAAGCGAGAATTTTGGCTGGGGATAAGAAAAGCGAAATCGCAAAACGATTGGGAAAACAATTATCGTATGTTTCAGATCATGCGGTGTTTTCGCAATTAGATGACAGTATTAAATCAATTTTTGATGAAAAGTATTGTGAGTCAATTAGAGGGTTGGCAAAGTTACACCGTGCCTTTAAAAAACACCCTGATAAAGTAAAAAATTACTGTAAAAACCTACATCAAAAAGTGTCCGTTTCTGATATTGATTTTTTTATCAAGTCTCTGGATGAAACTCAAAAGCAGGACAACAAAAATAATGATTTAGTGGATTCTGATGATAGTAAGTCCGATTCAGTTGAAAATAACAATGAGCGGGAAATAGAACCTCAAGAACCGAAACATGAACCCCATGAATCAAAAGCGATAAAACAGCAAACCAGAGAGGAACCAGAAAAGGATGTTTCTAAGGATCAGGCCAATTTTAGGAAAGTCAGAATAAGAGTGAATGCCCTTGGTAACAAAGGTGATTTATTATTAAGGCCATGTGAAATTGACGATAATGGGGATGTGTTGCTTTGGGTGAAATTGGACGAAGAAGATGAACCTGTGCAATGTTTTTCACATTCAATTCAGATTGATGAAATTTCAGGATGTTAGTTGGGCGTTTCGCAACGATCCAGTTCCATCATCCTTGCCTAAATACCTTGGGGTGAATGCGAAGCAGAGGGGCAAAGCCCCTTTGTTCGTTTTTTGTGGAATTTCGCACGTGCGAAATTTTTTTTAGTGTTTAGTGCTAGTGCAGGATTCGCAAAACGTGGACGTTTGCCGGTAAAATGTGTTACATTTTGACTATCAGCACTAAACACTAATCAATAAATATGGCCAGAATTGAAGTAAGATTAAAGGATGAAGAAAAAAAAGCATGGGAGGCATTCTGTCAAAAGCAAGGCGTAACCGGGGCGGCCATGCTGAGAAGAATGATTCAGCATGTAACCCAAGGTGAAGTTAATTTTCAATATGAAACCAAGGAACCCAAGGATGGCGTTTTACGGGTGCGCTTCAACAAAAAAGATATACCGTTGATAGAAGCCCGTTTGAAAGATGAAGGCTTTGCAACTAAAAGCGAATGGATAAGAGCCGTTATTCTGAATGTACTGGATAAACATCCAACCTTTACAGAAAATGAAATTTTCGCCATCCGGGAAGCGAACAGAGAATTATCATCTATCGGACGAAACCTGAATCAGATTGCAAGGAAGTTAAATATTGACCCGGACAAAGCCGAAGGCCCGGAAGAAAAATTGTTAGTTGAGATAGCAAAGGAAATCCGGGAGCAACAGACACGAATTATGAAATTGCTGGATCGTTCTGAAAACAGGTGGAGTATTGAATAATGGCAGACTATGAGAGTTCACTACATGGTTTTTTGGAGGAGCCGGTTAAGTATCGCGGAAAAGTTAAAATTGATCCGGGGAGACGAGTAACATCACGGGGAAAAAGAGTTATTCGGCGGAGTCCAGAGGTCATGGTGAAGATAACAGGGAATACCAAGGGCGTTAGTCATACCGGATCACATTTAGACTATATCAGTCGAAATGGTGATTTAAAACTGGAGAATGAGCGCGGAGAAGTCATCGAAGGCAAGGAGGCAATGAAAGAATTAAAAGAGGAATGGGCGGTTGGTCAGGGTAGAGGGCGAAAAAATAAGCGATTGACCACAAATATTATTTTATCCATGCCGAAAGGAACCAATACAAAAGGATTGGTGAAGGCGGCTAGGGGGTTTGCCAGCAAAACATTTGGTGATAATTATCAATATGTATTTGTTCTGCATGAAGATTCAGAAGGTGAAAATCCTCATGTGCATTTGACTGTTCGTAATCTAGGTTTTGATGGTAAGAGATTACATATTAAAAAAGGTGATCCGCAAATATGGCGAGAGACGTTTGCGACTGAACTACGGTGGTATGGGATTGATGCTGAGGCGACACCAAGAGCGGTGCGTGGTGTCGTAAAAAAAGGTGTTAGCCAGGTTATAAAACATATCAGGAAAAGTGGCAGAACGGCTCAGGTGGATAAAGATAAGGTTGATGAAATCATCAAGGAGTTTGCAAAAAAGGAACAGAAGGAAAAGCCTTGGGAAGAAAAAATCATAAATCGACAAAATGTTATCAGAAAATTATGGTTGGGAACCGCACAGAAGTTGCTAAAAAGTAAAAGCCAGGAAGATCAAGAATTAGGTAATGAGATTGTTGATTATGTGAATACGATGCCGCCATTGAAAACAGAGCGGCATGAAATGATGGAAAAAATGTTGGATATGACTATTAAACAGGAAAAGGAAATGCAGGCAAAGGGGAACGAGAATGGGCAAGAGCGATAAGTTTATATTGTCAGATGGCAGTGTTGAATTGTTGAAATGGGTGGCAGTTTGCTTGATGGTGGTAGATCATGTGAATAAATATCTGTTCGGCGAAGCCTATCCTGTTATGTTCAGTTTTGGGCGACTGGTATTACCCATCTTTGTCGTCGTGCTGGCTTATAATCTTTCAAGGGATGATGGATTGAGGAAAGGGGTTTATTTACGGGCAATGAAGCGTATGGTTATTTTTGGCTTGTTAGCGACACCGGCATTTGTCGGTTTGGGCGGTGATTTGGCATTGGTTAAAGACGGCCAGGAACTATGGTGGATACTGAATATTTTATTTACTTTGGCACTTCTAACATGGTGCTTATATTGTTTCGATAGAGGTCAAACAGATAATTATTGGAATTGGGTTGGGTGGGGTTCTTTTTTATTTGGAGGGGCTTTTGTGGAATTTTGGTGGGGAGCGTTAGGGTTAGGGATTGCAGTATGGTTATATTATAAAAATCTGGATAGTGGTGTAACTTGGTCGTTACTAGGTTTTTCTTTGTTTTTTTTATTGGTTGTGAACATTGGAAATTGGTGGTTTTTAATGGCGTTTCCACTGATCTATTTAGCATCAAAGATTCCTGTTCAAATTACTAGAATGAAATGGTTTTTTTATGGATTTTATCCAGTACATTTATCTATTATTTGGTGGATAAAGCACTATATGTTGTGAGAGCCGCGTATCCAGATACAAGAAAGGTCGTTTTAAAAGTTGACACTATAACGCTATAGTGTTAAAATAAACCCTGATTTTTAATTTCAACTGCTAAAGGATGTTTTATGAAAAGTTTAATTTCTTATTTTTTTGTTTTGTTTTTTTTATTGTTTCATTTGTCTGTTTCATATTCAGCCGACAAGGTTTTGATTAAAAAGCCGGGATCATTTCAACTGAATCCAACTGACCCAAAGGCTAACGAAGAGGTGTTTTTATTTAAGGAAATGATTGATGAATGCTTTGAACATAAGAATATAGAGTATAAAAAAATCACAGCTATCATTAACAAAAAGATTTCAGCTTCATCTGAAACGCCAACAATTTCTTGTGAATATTTGGTTTCTGAATATATGAGGGAGTTATAACGATGGAAGTTGATGAAAAATTTGCGATACATACTGAAACTTTCAATGGTGGTATTGAACAAGGGCTATTGGAAATTGTGGGTAAGGATAATTTAAATCCTGAATTTAAAAAGAGATTGGATTATTTACAATCATTACCGAGGGATCGAGGTATAACAAACGATGGAAAGATTGTTGATTTGAGAACAGGTGAGGTCATAAGCGCCAACTTAAGCCCCCAACCACTTGATTAAACACGACTTACGCCCAGCTCTCTGCATTGTCGAATCATTCCCAAAATCGGTTCAGGTAGACTCTGCAACGAGGAAAACAGGCGTTCAATCCTGATTTAATGTCCTCAGCAATCGTTTTATACAAACGCCAGGGTGTCAATGCACGCGGCCCATCCATTTTCGTCAAGGCCTTGGTAAAACACCGCTGCGCGATCTTTTCCGTAACCACCGCATACAGAAGTTTGCCCTGTAAATACAATTCGGCCAATTGACTGTCTTTACGGGCACGTAATTGATTGATCGCCAACAGGCTTTTCAGCCGTTTGATCACCAATTCCACCTGCCAGCGTACACGATAGAGCGCGGCAGCCGTTTCGGTGCTGAGCAACTCGACCGGCACGGACGTTAAAATTAAGACCCATTCACTGAGATAGAGCGTTTTTTCCTGGGCTGTACGTCCTTTGTTCTGCGCTCTGAGTTTCGCTTTACGCCGGGCTTGCGCCGCTTTTTCGGCAGGTAACGGAACCGCATGTACCGTGCAGGCGATTCGTTTAGTATCATGGCACAAATAAACCGGAATAGCCCCCGCTTGTTTCCCGAGACGTTGTAATTTCGTTTCCCAGTCAATTTTTATCATTTTGCCGTGCTCGTCAAGCTCGTATAAATTCATGCTGTGTGCGTTATAGCGCAGCACAATATCGCCACCTCGGTCAATAAAAGGCACCAACGACTTCGGTTGATTGTAGCCACGATCAATCAACACGACATCGCCCGATTCCAGCACATAATGGTCAAGGCTTCGCCAATCTTGTCCGTACTGACTTCAACCTGGCGCAATGTCAGTGAAATCAAATCTATCGCGATATGTAGCCGATACGTGGTTTCTGTCGCACCGGGTTCCTGCACGGTCGAGCCATCAATAATAACGAAGCTTAATGAACCACTGTCAACCACCTGATGCAACCCAAATACGCCCGATAGCAAGGATTTTACCCAAGGAACGCAGGCCGCCAGTCTTTTTTACCGCCGTATCACTTAAGTGAGCCCTGTAAGTGAGCCACCTCGCCGGCGCAACTCCGCAAGGAGAAATCCAGACCACAGTAGAGCATCACCAACTGTAACAGTTGTAAGGGCGAACGGATCTTGCGCGCACGCGTGAAGGCTTTAAATTCATAGGCTTGTTGTTGATAATCTTCTGGAAGTTCTTGCACAAATTGTTCAAAACGAGTATCTATGTGAGGTGGCTGCTTTTTCATAGGGTTTTCACTTTTGTCGGCAAAAGACTCTATGTGGTGGCCACACCTTTATTTTTCAACACGTAATCAATGATTTAATGGCTTAAGTTGGCGCTTATGACAGGTGAGGTTATTGGTGATGAGTGAATACTTAAATAAACACCGGCCAATTAAGCAGAAAAGGATTGTTCGGGGGGTTTGTGTTAATCCGGTTTTGCGTGATGATTTCGATTATACACCTAACGATGCTAGACCTAATCAGGAAGTACAAGATTGGTGGGGAAGGGCATTTGTAATAGAAAGTGAATATTATGCGCCAGATGCGTCTTATGAGGATTATATGGAGCGGATGGCATCGTATGATATGGATTACAGTGTGGAATCTAAAGAAGAATGGGCGGAAAGAACAGATAAATCTAGGCGATTGTTTGAAGAAAAATTCCCAACTGGAAAGAGGTACGATGTTAGAGTTTTGGATGGTGGCGCATGGGACAGAAGTACATGGAAAGCAACGGTAGCAACATTGGATGAGGCAGTAAATATAGCAATAGGGGTTTCTTCACATGGAGCTATAGGAGAGATGGCGAAATGAGGATAAAGAACTTAATTAAATGTACAGTTCCAAAGACGAATAAAGAACATTACTTAACAAGTATTACAGCATTAAATATTCCTTCCGATGAAGGAACTGGCGATTGGCATTTTTATGATGCTTTTTATGAGACTGCTGATTTTGTTCCTAAAAAGTATGTTGCCGGTATTGATACATTATCGACAAATGAAATTCTAGGTGATAATGGTGTTTATGATGCTTATTCGGTTTTAGTTGAAACGGGGTTGCAACCAATAACTGACAATGTTTATGCCGCAGATCATTACAGGGCTGTAGCTGATATGGTGTTTGATTTAGTGAGAAAGGTTTCTACCCAAAGAGAATTAAATATGTTGATTATTCTTGATGACTGGCTGACTGAACCGGAGGAAAAAGAAAGGCTGTTTTCTCTCACAGATCAATTTAGGGGCGTTTTAACGAAAAAAGAATATCAAAGGTTAGAGTCGTGGAAAACAAGCAACTGGAAGGGCTGACGGACGATCAAAAAGAGCATGTCAGCTTTATGATGGAAATCACCAAATCAGTAGCCGATACACCAATGGTTTTAAAAGGTGGTACTGCATTATTATTGGCTTATGGTTTAGATAGGTTCTCAGAAGATTTGGATTTTGATAGCACTCAGGCTATCAATCTTGAAAAAAGGATTTATGATGCCGGGAAGCGATCAAAAGTCAGGATAGGTAAGATTTTTGTAAAAAAAAATACTGGGACAACAAGGCGGTATATTGTTAATTATGAAGGAAGGCATCGCCCACGAAGTTTAAAAATAGAAACATCATTCCGAAAGTCAGCTATTGAAAATGAATCAACAGAAATTTTGAATGGGATCAAAGTTTATAAGTTAAATACTTTAATTTCACAAAAGCTGGATGCAGGATTGAACAGATCAAAAGTAAGAGATTTGTATGATATTGCTTTTTTAAGCAGAAACTATCAACATTTATTCACTTCCGAAAATATAGAGAAATTAGCTGAATTTGGTAGCGACCCTGATTCCTTGGTAAGTCGGTATCAACAAGATCATGTCTTAGATTCCATTTTAAAAGATAGATCATTAGATGAAATGGCATTGCAGGTAAGTTTAAATTTGGATAACTTGAGAGAGAGACAAACGAACAATATTACCCGATTGGCGGAAAAATTCAGTCAGGACAAATTTAACAATACCGAAGATCAGCAACGCTTTGTTAGCAGTGTGAATACACAAGTTGAAAGCATCAAGGAAGAAGCAACACAAGATCAGAATTTTGAAAGATAAAAGGGCAGATAAACCGCCCTTTTAAAATAAGTGATATAAATATCACCCTTGGCGGCCATCGGCTCCTCAGCCTGTACCGCATAATTATTATAAGCAGAATTAAGATATTAAACAACTACCAAAGGTGGAAATTATGAGCGATGATTATCTTGCCGAGCAAAACTATCGACTGGCTGGGCAACAATGGAATGAAGAAATGCGGCGGAGGAATGAAAGCTCATCAGCCGGGGAAGGATCAAGTGGATTTGGAATGGCTATTATATGCGGTTTGTTTGGTGGTGTTTTTGCACATTATCATCTTGTTGAGTGGTTAGATACCGCTATTGGGTGGCAATATGCCATTCTTGTTCTGGGGGATATTGCCGGGTTTGTACTTGGTGTGATTTTAATTCCGGTGGCCATTTTTGTTGGTGTTGTCGCATTAGTGCTTTACGGTATTTTTCATTTATTGAAATATATTTTATTCACAATGATTTTATAAGGAGTTTATATGGATTTTTTCTTTGGGAAATTGCGCAAAAATGAATCTGGCCGAGTGGAAATGAATCTGAATGATTTTAGGGGCTGTTGCCGTTTTGAAAATCCCCCTTGAAATTCAATAACTCCGCCACATAGATTGTTTATTTTGACTCAAAAACAAGCAAACTATGCCCCGACAAATGCTTACGGATGAACTTTGGGAGAAACTGAAGATAATTATGTTGAAAATGGGAATTTATGACAAACCTTGTCTTCGAAAAACAGTCGAAGGTATTTTTTATCGCTTGCGAGTAGGTTGTCCCTGGAGAGATTTACCCACGGCTTTTGGTAATTGGAATGCGGTATATAAACGATTCAATGACTGGTCTCGTAAAGAAAAACTGATGGGTATTTTTAACGCCTTGGTTGTTGATCCAGACCTGGAATGGGAATTTATTGATGGGAGTATTGTGAAAGCACATCAGCATAGTAGTGGTGCGGCCTGTGAACAAGAAACAGCGATAGGGAAATCTGTCGCCGGGAACACCAGTAAAATTCATATGGCCGTTGATGCCTGTGGTCTTCCTATTCATTTCTCAGTGACAGGCGGCGAAGTTCATGACTGTAAAGAAGCACCGAAATTAGTTGCAGAGCTCCCAAAAGGTGACTATATAGTTGCTGACAGAGGCTATGACAGTGAAGCATTACGTCTTCAAATTAAAGACAAAGGGGCTGTTCCTGTTATCCCAAGAAAAAAGAATTCAACTCGGGGAAATGATGAAATGGATTGGTGTCTCTACAAATATCGCCATCTCGTTGAAAATGTGTTTGCAAGACTTAAGCATTTCAGAGCGATCGCCACGCGATATGACAAACTCAAACGAAATTTTGAAGGCTCTATCGCTCTGGCTTGCGCCTTTTTATGGTTACCTATGTGAAATGGCAACAGCCCCTATTGATTTGGCTAATTATGTGGATAGTCGTTATTTTGTTCGGCAAGTCAACAGGCTTTTGCGTAAAGTAGATGGTTATTTGGATTTAACACATGGTACATCACATCCGCCGTTTGTACAGTTGATGGATTTATTTGGAAAAGGTGATATAGGGTTTAGCGTCATTACAGCCAGAAAGGATGTTAATGCGAGTGTTGAAGCAACACTGGACTGTTCTTTGTATCTTGACGAGGGTGTGATCCGGGTTGTTCCACATTGGTGTGCATATAAAGAGATCAGAGCATCTGAAATTAGAGATACTTTGATGAGTCCATTATTTAGGCATGGCATGATTGGTAAAGTATTTTTAAGCCTGGCAGAAGATAAAGCTGGTTTGATAGCGCTTGCTAATAATGAGAAGGAAGCCTTGGCACAGTTATTTGCTCTGTCAGGTTATCCAACGATGAAGCTGAAAGATCAGTAAATAATCATCCTTGTTTAAATACCTTGGGGTGAGCGAAGCAGACATAAGCGCCAACTTAAGCCCCCAACCACTTGATTAAACACGACTTACGCCCAGCTCTCTGCATTGTCGAATCATTCCCAAAATCGGTTCAGGTAGACTCTGCAACGAACGTTTTCTCGGGCGTTCGCTAACGCTTTTCAAATAATCACGCTGAAAGCGTTCTTGCTTCGGAAAACAGGCGTTCAATCCTGATTTAATGTCCTCAGCAATCGTTTTATACAAACGCCAGGGTGTCAATGCACGCGGCCCATCCATTTTCGTCAAGGCCTTGGTAAAACACCGCTGCGCGATCTTTTCCGTAACCACCGCATACAGAAGTTTGCCCTGTAAATACAATTCGGCCAATTGACTGTCTTTACGGGCACGTAATTGATTGATCGCCAACAGGCTTTTCAGCCGTTTGATCACCAATTCCACCTGCCAGCGTACACGATAGAGCGCGGCAGCCGTTTCGGTGCTGAGCAACTCGACCGGCACGGACGTTAAAATTAAGACCCATTCACTGAGATAGAGCGTTTTTTCCTGGGCTGTACGTCCTTTGTTCTGCGCTCTGAGTTTCGCTTTACGCCGGGCTTGCGCCGCTTTTTCGGCAGGTAACGGAACCGCATGTACCGTGCAGGCGATTCGTTTAGTATCATGGCACAAATAAACCGGAATAGCCCCCGCTTGTTTCCCGAGACGTTGTAATTTCGTTTCCCAGTCAATTTTTATCATTTTGCCGTGCTCGTCAAGCTCGTATAAATTCATGCTGTGTGCGTTATAGCGCAGCACAATATCGCCACCTCGGTCAATAAAAGGCACCAACGACTTCGGTTGATTGTAGCCACGATCAATCAACACGACATCGCCCGATTCCAGCACATAATGGTCAAGGCTTTCGCCAATCTTGTCCGTACTGACTTCAACCTGGCGCAATGTCAGTGAAATCAAATCTATCGCGATATGTAGCCGATACGTGGTTTCTGTCGCACCGGGTTCCTGCACGGTCGAGCCATCAATAATAACGAAGCTTAATGAACCACTGTCAACCACCTGATGCAACCCAAATACGCCCGATAGCAAGGATTTTACCCAAGGAACGCAGGCCGCCAGTCTTTTTTACCGCCGTATCACTTAAGTGAGCCCTGTAAGTGAGCCACCTCGCCGGCGCAACTCCGCAAGGAGAAATCCAGACCACAGTAGAGCATCACCAACTGTAACAGTTGTAAGGGCGAACGGATCTTGCGCGCACGCGTGAAGGCTTTAAATTCATAGGCTTGTTGTTGATAATCTTCTGGAAGTTCTTGCACAAATTGTTCAAAACGAGTATCTATGTGAGGTGGCTGCTTTTTCATAGGGTTTTCACTTTTGTCGGCAAAAGACTCTATGTGGTGGCCACACCTTTATTTTTCAACACGTAATCAATGATTTAATGGCTTAAGTTGGCGCTTATGAGCGAAGCAGAGGGGCAAAGCCCCTTTGTTTGTTTTTAGTTAAATTTCGCATGTGCGAAAGCTTATCTTTCCATATCCGGCTGGGTAGGTTCTTTAATTTTGACATTTAAAGTAGGCTGTTCTATTTTATTTTCAAGTTGTTTTTGTACTTGTTCAATAAACCTATTTTTATCATCTTCGGTCTTAAAATTTTCGGTAAATTTTTTAGCCAATTTTATTGGTACGGCTTTTTGAGTTTGATGTAGCCCATTGTTAAATTCTTTATATTCTGGTGATCCAATAGGGTAGGGATTGTCGAATTGATTACTAGGTAAGATTGCTTCTTTTATACCTTGTTTAAAGGCTTCTGAGAGCTGAGGGTTTTCTTCTTTTTTTTCACTATAAATTCTATCGGCTATAGAGTCTGTAATTTCCCTTTTTGCGTTATTAAATCCAGCGCTAAACTCTTTAAATTCTGGTGAGCTTGGATGATAAGGGTTGTCGTAGTCAGTTGCAGATATTGCTTTTTCTACGCCAGATTTGAATGCTTCTGATACTTCTGAACTTTTAATTTGTTCTGATGTTATAGATTGAGATTTTTCTTTTTCATAGCTCAACACCAAATTTGTTATCTTCTCGGCATCTTTACTTGCTATTAAAATTTCTTTTGGATCATCCTTGAGAACTTTTATCCAGCTTTTAACGTAAGCGGCATGTTGGCCCGGATCATGGCCAACCCCTAATTCTGTTCCAGTCATTAAACTGCTTATTTCGGCCCGTAGTTCTTCTTTGGCATAGCTTTCGGAACCGAATCTGCCTGATAAATCCCGATCCAGTCTGGAAGGATGGCCGGTTGAGTGACCCAATTCATGCAAGGCAGTTGCATAATATTTACCGGCATCATCAAACTGTTCTTTCTTTGGTAAATGAATTTCGTCTTTACTTGGTATGTAATAAGCACTGTCTGATTGGTCGTGGTGAAGTGGAACGCCGGAATTGTTCAGGATTTTCTCCACTCTTTCGACTTCTTCCCAAGACATTTCTTTGCTTTTGTTTTCCAGTTCCGGCAAACCATCGACTTGCTCTGCATTGAAAACGGTTGCTGAAAATACCCTCGGTGTGTCTAGTTTGATTTTTATTTTTACTTTGTTGCCATCGGCATCAAGGACGGGTTTACCATTTTCATCACGTTTCAGTTTTTCTTCTTCAAATTTATAGTATTCAATCCGAGTGCCTTTTTCACCTTTTCTGACCTGTGCATTAACTGACTGTGCCTGCTTATATGTCAGCCAACGGGGATCGCTTCGCCCTTGCATAGAAAGGTGAAGGGCGTTAATGCCCTTATATCGATTGCCTGTCACTGCATTATGAGGGATAGCATCGAAACTTGCTTCCCAAGGTTTTTGCCAAGGGGCTGTTCCTTGTTCGAGTTGCTCAATCAATTTATTGGCAACCGTTTCATAGTAAGGTTCTTTTTTCCCGGTTTTCTGGAACTGGGCTTGGTCTGATTCAGGAAAAGTTTGTTGGGTAATTTGCCCGGTTTTCAATCCTTCTGAAACATATTTTGAGATAGCTTTCAGATTATCCATGCTGAGATTATCCGCACGGATAGACTCATTGAACCGGACAGGGACATCATATTCAGTTTCCGAGATGGTGGCGAAAACTTCTTCAGCTAATCGGTTGTCATCGTGGTTCGGGTACAGCTTTTTTAACTGGTCTCTTTGTTCCTGAATTTCCTTATCCGGGGAATGCGTAATTGCATCAAGCAGTTTAGCTTTGTCATCAGGCGAAAAAGTGTTGATCCCGGCATGGCCAATCAATTCATGCCTGAGTGTTTTTTCAAGACCTTCCAAGGAATTGATGGCTTCATTATTAACAGCAACTATCCGGCTTTTTGGAAAAAAAGCACCTTGAAAATCGCCTAATGATTTGCCTTTTTCGCCAAACAGTTCTTCAGGGCTTCCGACTCGGATTTCAATATCATCGAGTCCTTTGTGATTATCAAGGAATGAATTACCAATATTTTCAATGAATGCTTTTTCTGTCATTGTTTAATGCCTCGACAAACATAAGCGGGAATGTCTAAAAATTCGCCTTTGGAGGCTGTTTCCGCCGCATCCACTACTCTAGGCTTTGTTTTGATACTTTGTCCTTCAGAATCGCTCTGCGTGTCAAAATTATGAGATTCCAAGGCATCTTCCATGCTCATGCTGTCATCTTCAAATGCGCCCATATATTCTGCTTCTTCGTGGGTGATTTCAACATATTGATCCGGATGTTCCTCAAGCTGTTTTCTGATTTGTTGTACTCGTTGTTCAAGATTTTTATCGCTCATGGCTGGGTTCCTCTCTGGTTTTCTGTTTAACCTGTTGTTGCTCGTTTATTTTAACGGAAATGTCTTGCTGGCCCTGTTCAAGATTTTTGGCTAGATTTTCCCGGACACTGCTAACAAAGCGTTGCTGATCTTCGGTATTGTTAAATTTGTCCTGACTGAATTTTTCCGCCACTTTAATAGCGGCAATTTCATTGATTAAATCCGGGTGTTCTTTGGCCAAGTCCTCTGGTTCACTGTGTCGGATTTTGTCGGCCTTCAATTCCCAAATGTTCCGATTGGTCTGGATTTCTTTATGGCCGGTGATTTCGCCTTTCTCGTTCCTTATTGGTTCCTTTATCGTAACTGGCTTTCTGCCTTCGTTTTTCAGGCTGATTTCCTGACCGGGTTCAATCTTGTTTTCAGTCATAACCCGTTCAAGATCGACACCCCATGTTGTATGTTCTTTTCCATTGGCATCT
Organism: sulfur-oxidizing endosymbiont of Gigantopelta aegis; assembly: GCF_016097415.1. Taxonomy (NCBI): domain Bacteria; species sulfur-oxidizing endosymbiont of Gigantopelta aegis. The sequence goes on from NZ_JAEHGE010000005.1 coordinate 16,640, forward strand.
TTCAGCGTGACAAAATAACTTTGATTGTTTTTTTCATTAAACTGATAAGGGGCTTTGCCATGTTGGACTAATGTGCCTGTAATTGTGCTGTCTTTGATTTTCTGATTTTCTGTTTCGTTAATAATTTCATTAGACTGTGCTTTTTGTTGCTGACTAAGCAACGCCAGGTCTTTTTCATCCGGTTTGTAACCTTTAACATCCATTCCCTTTAATGATGCTTCTAGCCATACTGACCGCTTGAATGTTGTTGAGCCTCTTACTTTGAGTTCAGTCCATGATTTAGCCTCGGCGATGGCCACCATGGACCTTGCAATCGTTTTATTACCGAAAGGGGATTGAATTTTCTGATCTTTAATAACCAGTGCCTTTTGGTTGGGTTTATCCTTAAAGTGATAAACGCCGTTGCCTGTATTCAGATAAAGTCTATCAATTTCCGGGGGAATTTTCTGTTCGGTGCTGGCATCATCAATATCGGTGGCCGGTTCCACTTCATTAGGTATATTTTTTTGTTGCTTATAAGCATCCAATGTTTTTTTTAATTCGTCCTCGGCATCTTTTTGTTTTTCTGATTTATCAATAACACCAGCGGCTTCCAATGTCGATTTCCTATCTTCCTTGGCCCACATTTTTTCTTCATCGGTTGATTCAGGATTACTTCTGATTTCTTCTTCAATACGCCTTGCTTCCGCAACTCTCATATTGTGCTGTTCAGTTTGCAAAACTTCATCAATGTCCTGCTCGAATTTTTCAGTGACGATAGGTTCATTTGTTGATTCCCCGGACTCAGACATGATGTTTCCCCTTTAAAAAGATATATTGAAAAGATTTAGGATTGATGAATTTCACACCAACTTGAATAGTATCCTGTTTAATAGATTTATGTACGATTTCACAAGTTATCGTAAACCAGTTATGAGCAAGCGATAATCGGAGTGAAAGTTTTTCACCTTTGTTTAAATTCAGTTTACCTATTTTTTTTCCGGCGATAGTAAATTTTGCCCCGTATAAGCTGTAATCAACCAGCAGTATTTGAATGGATTTTTTGTATATCCAAAATTGTTTAATGTTTATATATGCTTTGGTTCGATAACCGGGGCGGCGGCGATGATTGCGTTTTTCTACTGATCGGGTGTTATCAAACGTATTCAATGAATCACTGTCGTATAAAAATCCCAGTGGACTTTTGAACTCAATTTGGACAAAGCCATGTCGGGTGCGCTGGTGTTCTGTCCAGACTGTCCATTGTTGACTATTAGATAATGATTTACTCATCTTTACGAATCGGTCAATGTTGATAAAAAGGAAGCGGCAAGTTCTTCCATTTGTTCATCTGAAATTTTCCCTTCCGGGACTTCGATTTTTGAAAAATCACAACTAAAATCACTCAGGTCAAGATTGTCGATGTTTTCCAAGTCTTTCGCAGTGATCGGCCTTTCTTTTGCGGTTTCATTGGCCAGTGGGGAATATTCAATATCCCCGCGTTGATTATCCGTTGCAATAGTTGGAATCGCCGGTGCTGGAAATACAGGTGGCTGGTTTCTGTGGTTCCCGCGTTTTTTGAAAAGAGGATCGTTAAACCATTTGATCTTTTTACATTTGATCGGTGGTGTATTCTCGAACAGAATAATCTCTTGGTCGTCCCCTAATTGCATGACTTCTTGAGGAAGAAGCAATGCCCGGCCATGTTCATTAAGATTTTCGGAGCGTGATGTTTTACCAAAAATATCATTAGGACGTGATTTTCCCTTTGAGCGGTTATAAGTGGTTGTTGTACCCAGTGTGTCTGAAATTTCTTTAGCCACTTTAATATTTTGGGGGGTAAAGATAATTTTCAGGGCATGATTGTCAATAAATGTTTCGGCGGTGTCATGGCCATAAATGTCTCTGATTTGCGCCGGGGATTGAATAATGGGTAGTAGCCGCAAACCATAACCTGCAATGTACGCAATGCCTTTTGTGAGGATTGGTATTTTGCCGATTGCTGTAAATTCATCCATCAAAAGCAGGCATTGATATTTTAATGTGCTATTTTGTTCGGGTAGTTCTCTGGTATTCAGATCGATCAACTGTTGAAAAAACAGGTTTATCAAAGGGGCCAGTCTATCCAGATCATCCGGGGAAATGCCAATATAAATCGACATTCGTTTTTTTCGCAGTTCCCGAAGGTCAAAATCATTACCGGCAGTAGCCGCATCGATGACCGGGTTATAAAATAACTCCAGACTAGATAAAAAACCTTTTCTTACTGATCCCCGTGTTTTTTCTGGAGTATCCAAGTATTCTTTTAATGATAAGTAACACTGTTCAGATAAAGGATTGTCTGATTTTTGCTTTTCATCAATTATCTTGGCCAGCCGGTCGTCGCCCATTGTTAATTGTCTGAGTGCCTCACCCATTGTCACAGGCAAACCCGACTCAATCAGATAGAGAATTAAACCTAACCATAACGACCTCGATGACGCTTGCCAGATAGGGGCTTCATGTGGGTTGGTTGGAAACAGCATTTGGCCAATTTTCTGAATATCATTGATCCTGAATGCCGGATCATTACTGATATAGAATAACGGGTTCCAGCGATGGGTTTTGTAGTCACGCGGCGCAAAATTCAATAAATAACATTGCTGGCCATGTTTTTTTCTGAATCCAGCGGTGATATTCCAGTTTTCCTGTTTAATATCCAGAACAACTAGCGAATCATGCCATGATAGACAATTTGGAATAACCGTTGAAATACCTTTGCCGCTCCGTGTGGGTGCGGCTAAAAGGACGTGTAAACTTTCAGGTAAAATAAGATACTTTTCGACAAGTCCCCAAAAACTGGTGAACTTGCCAACAATGATTCCCGTTTCGGAAAATAACCCGGCTTTTCTTATCTCACTAGCATTCGCCCATCGAGCCTCACCGAACAGTTTTTGATTGTCCCTGACAGCATAATATATCAAGATAAAAGGGCTACTGATAGCAATTAACCCGCCAAAGAATGCCGTACTTATGAGTTCTTTGGTGTTTTTGTCGTCACCATAGAATTTCCAGTAATCATAAATAACACTTGCTTGGGTGGTGTTGGTATCAAGATGGGCCAGATAGAGAAAAATAAAACTGCTTATCCATAGAAAGCTGTAAATGATTCCTCCGGCCAACGTCAGAATAAGTGATAGTTTAAATGCCTTATACATTTATTTTTCTTTTTGGGTCAAAGTAAATTTCTTTGATATATCGCCGTCCGTTTTCACAAGAAATCTGGACGATAATATCAACACACAAATAAAGCAGTTGCTTAATATCTTCACGGCTCAATGTATTACCGGCTTCTGATTCTTTAATGAATAGAACCAGTTGCTCGAATGCGAGTTCTGCGCTCGATGCGTGAAGCGATGTAATTGAACCTGGATGGCCACTATTGACATTACGCAAGTAATAAAACGCTTCGTCGCCTCGTATCAATTCGGCAACAAATATTCTATCCGGCTTCATTCGCAAACTACTTTCTAGTAATTGCTGTTGTGTCGCTGGGGACACGCCTTGTTTATTTGCCGAATAAAAAAGGCTTACACTGTTCGGGTGGGTTTTATACAGCTTTAGTTCGTCCACGTTTTCAATACTGATGAAACGTTCTTCTTTGGGTACTTCGTTAATCAATGTTCGGCTAAAAGTTGTTTTGCCTGATCCGGTGGCCCCTGAAATGATGATGTTTTTTTTTGATTTTACGGCCAGCCTGAAAAATTCCTCATAGTTTTTTTCACGCCTTAAATCCAAAAGTTTCTCATCATCAATAGAAATGCCTCTGCGATCAATGATGCAATGATCGAAGAAACCCTGTTTTCTGTAATCATCCAGTGTAAATGTTACGTCCGAGGGTTTCCGTATGGTCATGCTGATATGATTTGGCAACGTCACAGGCGGTATTACAATCTGAATCCGCTCACCATGTGGCAATGTGCCTGCAATGATTGGATGACGCTCATCAAGGCTTTGTTTTGTGTATGTTGCTGTCAGCTTTGCAATGTCCATGCACTTATTGAAGTTCAGATCAGGAACATGATGATATTTCCAACCATTACGGCTTTCGGTTATAACTTCATGCGGTTTATTGATAACAATTTCCGTGTTTTCTTTATCCGATAAAAAATGGTCGAGAATTTTTAAATTCTCAACCAAGGACACAGGTTGCCTTTCAACAAGTTTAATCGGTTGTTTGGAGTGCATATACGCCTCTAAAGTCTAAGTCTCTCGCAACAAAAATACTGATGTGTTCGCCTTGGTGTTTAATCAAGGTCGGTGGAATGTTAATTGAATTTTTAAGGGCTATAGTCGCTGTATTTTCGACTTGATCGCCCCCGCCTACACTAACATTTCCATTGCTGGCCGCTTGGTTGCGAATGTAATCCCCGGCAATATCCAGCATTGTCAGCATAATGGCACTGCCGAACCGCTCCCAAAAGTGGTAATCGATGTATCCGTCATGGCCAGATCGACCTAATGGCCCGGTTCCCGGAGAATCAATATTGATAATTACGCCGGTGGGTGTCTCGATGCGCGACCATAGGACGAAAATTCTGGCAATGCCACGTTTAATGCCAGACTTATATTCACCGACAACTTTTGAGCCTTTTTCAAGCAATAGCACTTTGCCGCTGGTACTATAAACATCTCTTGTCAGTCGGCAACTTGTCATGCCTGCCAGATCAGAGCTAATAGCTGTTTCTAAGGCGCAATCGAGAAATGCGCCTTTAGTGATGAACATATTTCTATCGACCAATAAACTGGCTCTAGCCCCTTCCAGCCTAGTTGCTGTTAGCGCGGCTTCCATACCGTCCGCTTGGTCGCTATCTTCGAGTTCCGGTGATTGGCCGGATAACATTCTGGCTTGTTCGTATGCTGATTTTATATCGTATGATTGTTGACTATTTGCGTTACCGTTACTATTTCCATTTATGTTGCCAGTATTGGTAGCAAGGACAAATAGGCCGCCAAGCCTTTTCCTTTCATCTGGCGTAAGTTCTCTTTTTCCATTGTTTACCATTCGCGGTGGTGGTGGCGGTGCAACCCGTGTTGTAATCATCGGCGGCGGTGGTGCCTGTTTAGGCGGCTTGGGTGGCGGAGGCGGCGGAGGCGGTGCCGAACCAATTAAATTTCTAACATCTTTATTGGGTGTTGCATAATCACTTTTCGGTTTTTCTTTGTCATCAAAACCGCCATTTACAAAGATTAGCGCGATTATTGCAAACAGCCCCAAAAGGGTAGGAACAATGATATTCATGATTCCTTTACCGCCTGACTTTGTAACAGCAGGCATACCCCTTTCAACGTCTGAATTTAGTAAATCATTATCTTGATTCATCGTTGCCCCTTGATAACTCGTTTAACATTTTTGATTGTTGTGCCTTTTCCAGTGGCTACTTCCCGTTTTCTTTTAAATCCTTTGTTTATGATGCAGGTAACGTGCTTTCCTTTCCTTAAAACAAAATGACTATCGATTTTATGAACGACAATGGTGTATTTGTCTTTAGGGTCAATGTGGCTGTTTACCAGGCTTTCCAGTTCCACATCATCAGGATCATCGGGGTCGTCAGGTTCTTTATCTACAACATAAATAGCGGGCATTTCCTGACTAGGCAAAAAAGTAAAATAGGTAAAACGACCATCATCATAGATTTTATCAGGCGTAATCGACCGGCTACCTTTTGCCCAGTAGTCCCAGTTAATGAATAAATCCTCCTTGTCGTCTTTTTCCAATTCTTTTTTGAGTTTTTCTGCTTTCGCCAGTCTGATTTGACGCTTCAATTCATCTTCCGGGTATTTGAATTTAATCTGAAACATCATGTCATTTGAATTTGCCCCATGTCTGGATTTGTGAGCATATAAAACAAAATTGTATGTTCTGCGATTTGTCAGTACCGTCATATTTGTCAAAGCTTTGTTGCCAATGGCCTTGATAAAAAGGTGATTACCGGTTGGTGCAATGTCCCACGCTTTTTTGTCGCCTAACGCAATTTGTTTAATTTCTTCACTAGGATCAAATTCAACGTGTGTTGAATAGCCATAATGACTCACTAACTTAACCACTTCATCATCTTTGTAATCAATAAATCTGATCCGGTCGTCATGCTGGCCATGATGCGGAATTTCAATTGCTAGAGCGTCAAAAGAGAAAAGAAGCCCTAACAGTAAAATTATGTTTTTTTTCATTGGGGTGCTTCCTGATCGTTCCTGTATGAAATAACTTGAAACCCAAGCGGGTTAATTGTTCTGTCTTTAACCTGCATAGGTGTTGAGCGATAGACGTATGTGATTGTCGCCGCCCAGTGAGTCAACGGGCTAAATTCACCTTTCTTTTTGACCTGTTTTGTATATCTGACTAATGCGGTTATTTGCTTTTCATCCTTTACCTTTTCGGTTCGGATGAAGCTGATTTGTGGGGTTCCAATGATGACTTCCGCCAGTTCACCGTACACTGTTACCGGTGCATTAGGATTTTTGGCTGGATCGCTGTATTCATCGTATGCAAACTGAACTTCTGGCGATGAAAGTAAGGCTGTTACATTTCTATCATAATCTCTTGTATTCCAATGATAGCCTTCACGATGCCGGACATATTTGGCCAAGAAATATTTATCGAGTAATTCCTGTGCTTCTTCTTTAATCTGTCCATCTGTTTCAGCTATCGTTGAGATAACATCAATATAGCCCGTATTGTTATCAACCCTGACAACAAATGGTTCAATCGATTTTAAAGGGGCGAGAAAAGCAACAGCAACAACCGCTAAAACCGCTATAGTTGATGCGCCAATAGCTACCCACCAAGCCCGTTTTTCAGACTTCCTTAAATTTTGTGTGATGGAGGTATCCCATTCGGCCACCTCATCAAAATATGATTTTTTGATTTCCTTTGATTTGTCCTGTTTATCGTTGCTCATGAAGTTCCACCATTCCTTTATTTACAGGTCTTAATTGATCGTCAATGTCAGTGCAATGAACGGGTTTAGGGGTTGCGCACCCAACCATTGAAACCAGTAAAAGGGTTACTAAAAAAGGTTTTAAAAAAACCATATTTCACTCCTGTAAAATTATCATTATATAGTATTTTGATATTTATAGACAAAAAAAACCTGCATCAAGCAGGTTTATAGGCCGGATATTAACCAGCCTTCTCATTCAATTCCCAGATATTCTGTTTGGCCTAAATTTTCGATAAGCAGCCGCACTCAATCTATTACTATCTCTGAATCTGTTTTCCGCCGCTGGAATTTTGTTTTTTAAGTTTTCAATATGAGCCGGTGTTCTATCAATATGGTTTAAACCTTTGCCAACTGCTCGTGCACCGCTACTAAATAATTTTTTGCCAGTTCTAACATTGCTTGTGAATCGACTCATCATTCCCGAAATGGATAGGCCAAACCCGGCCCCTAATGAAGCGGCTAGACTTGGTATTTGTTGAATAAAATAAATTAACATCGAGTAAATAATGAACACTCCAAAAGCATCTGCTGTTGAAGGATTTAATCTGCTGGATATATAGTTATTTCCTATCGTCGTAAATATAGAGCCGATTCCAGCGACAAGAATTAAGGTGAAACTTTGATTCATTAAAACACCAATCCATGAATCGAAAAAGCGTTGCGTAGATTGAAATAAAGTAGCAATGATAAAGATTGGCCCAATAGCTAAAAGAAGTGTTATCGCTACTTTAGATAACATCAATAAAGCACCCAATAGAACGACCATGAAACCACCAAAACCCCAGATTATTAACGCAATTATTAGCGGACTAAATTTTGTCATGCCTCCTCTATCCCACGATGATTTACCTGCGGAATAGATAGAATTCATTATATTGTCTAATAATCCATATATATTACTTGTAGGGTTTCCAGAAATGGTTGATGCTATTTGTTCTGGCATTCCTTGTAAGAATGGCACAATAATTTCATTGTATTGTGCTGTTTTTAGTCCCAGTGTAATAATAAATGCTACTTTCAGAATTTTAAAGAAACTATCCTGCAATAGTCCTTCAATTCTACCCATCATGGCCATGTAGCCCCAAATTGTTATCCAAATAATCATCATGCTAGTGAAGATGGGGGTTAAAGTAGTAATCAAATTATCACTAGCATTAACAATATAATTGGCTAGTGCCTCATCAACATTAGTAAACGTATCTTGAAAAAAGGTTAAGGCCATTTTTTGTTATCTTATATGGTAAGCACGAGTAGCGTTTTTGCAATTTGGAGTTTTTTCCAGTTCACCTGGATCATTTTGACATTGATCTAGAGTTTTGAATAATACATCTTCATGTTTTAAGAACCAGTCAACAGTACGGGTTTCTTCTTTTTTTTCTTCTTCAAAACATCCAGCTAATGATGTTGAGATTGCTAATATTAAAATTATTTTCTTCATTTTATCACCAGTTTATATCGTCAGCTTCACCTGAATATTGTAAATGTAGTTGCTGCTCTTTTCTTTCCAAAATTGCTTGATTCGCTTCATTTTGCGCTCTAAGCGCGGCTATTTTTATTAACTCATTTTGAAGCATCGCGTTTTCAGCACCGATCCGCGCTTGTAAATCAAGAACGTCTTTTTGATCTGGAACAGCATTAACTTTATTCACCAGTCGCATAATTTCATTAAACCGGGTTTGCGCCTGCTGTAGTGTTTTTCCAGTTTGACCCAAATATTGAGCTGACAGATTATTTGCCGCATTATAAAGGGCGGCAGTCGCACCATTTATCCCTAGGTTTTGTGCTGTTTGCAAGCCATTGTTTTGCAAAATACTGTTTGTATTTACAGCCATATTAGGATCATAAACGCTATTTAAAACACTACCCATGCCGCGCGATCCACTCATGCTTTGTAATGTATTATTGGCTGTTTGAAGTTGTGATTGTGCTGTTTGAACCTGTTGCGCCAACCTTGCCAATTGTTGAACCATGTTGGCCACTTGAATAATCTGCTGGGCAAGGTTTGTCGCATCAATGACAGGTATTCCCGCCTGACTCTGGGTTGAACCAAAGCCAAACAGGATGAATGCAATTAACCTGATTTTCTTTTTCATTTTTTTCTCCTTTCGTGAAAGATTGGAACCCATTTATCTGGATTGCTCCCGACTTCTTCAATTATTTCAGAAACCAACAAAACATTATCAGTTGTTCCTGAAATGATTGCCAGTTCGTCATCAAACCCTTTCAGATTTAATTCTGCAACTACACTTTCATGACCTTTCTTAATTAAGAATTTTCTTGAGTTAGGCAACAGTTCGCGCTTGATTAACTCAAATTCACGTTCTGTTAAATGAAAACCGTTAATATAATCTTCCTCTCTGGCTTTTGGATTTGGCATGAATATAAACGTGGCACACTGTTCAATCAAAGCCGGTGCTATTTTTGACTTCAATACATCGGATGCTGATTGAGTGCCGTAAACCATGATACCGTTTTGCTTCCGAATCACTTTTTGCTTATTCAATGCAAAATCTTCAAAGTATTCATCAAGCAATAGTTTCCAAAACTCATCCAAGAAAATTTGTAATGGTTCGCCATTGACCAGTTCATTAACACGATGAAACAGGTACATGATGACCGGGGTTCTGATCTCGTCATTATCGATAAAATCCGTTACATCGAAACCAAAATTTTTATTGCCGGAAAACGATAATTCATCTATTTCATTATCAAACACCCATGCCAGAGTGCCTTCATAACACCATTTCTGGAGGCGTTCATACGGACTTGTTTCTGATACAGGGTCAAGAAATTCCAGAATTGCTCTTAATCGTCTGGATTCCTTTGATAGCTTCATTACGCCATTGACCGCATTTTCTATTTCTCTTTCTTCTTTGGTTGATAATGTTCCACCGCACAATTTTTTAACCAAGCTCACCAAGAAGTTTAAATTGTCCGCCGTTGGATCGATCTGAAAAGGGTTAAATCCGGTTTTTTTGCCGGTCAGCAATGGCAAGTAAACGCCTCCTTTAGCCCTGATAAAAATTTCCAGTCCCCGATCCTTGTCAAAAACAACTTGTGTCGGGTCAAACTTTTGACTTTGTGACATTAAAAAGCCCTGTACAACTGTTTTACCAGTCCCCGATGGGCCGATAATCAACGTATTACCCAAAGCTTTTTGACCGCTTTTGTTTTCCTGTTCTTCATCCTCGATACCTTCCCGCTTGATTGCTCGCTTATAACTGTCCAAAGGTTCATGGAAGTTAAAAAAGTAAGGAGCGCCGGATGATGTTTTAAACGAGGTTACTGCTGGCCCCCATTGATTCCCGTCAATTTCGCCAATCGGGTAATTATGAAACGATGAAAACCCTGCAAAATTACGCGAACTGATTAACGCCGGTCTTGGTCGATATTGTGTATTCCCCGGCAGTTGTGACCAGAAAGCCGCCGATAACGATAAATCCTCTCTTGCAACAACCAACCCGCTATCAGCTAATTCCGCCTGTGCCGCCGACAAGTTTTTTCGTAATTGCTCTGTCGTGTCTGCATAAACAGAAAGGTTCAGGTGGTGGTGTCCAAAAACAATCCTACCGGACACCACATCATCTAAAGCATCACTGATAGCCGCAATTTGAGATTCAGCCAAGTCTCCGTCTTGGATCATTGTGCGTTGCTGTCTTTGTAATGTCTTGACAGCAACCGGGCGAGAAATAAACCCGAATGATTGAGTAAGCACAAACTGAAACGGTGCCGATAATAATGAATTTATCAATCCGGCATCTGTTTCTTCCGGGTATTCCAGAATGCCTAATGTTGCCCCAAATTTACGATCTGCAACGGAACGGATTTCAAAGGCTTCCATACCAAAGAAAACCCGTGATCGTGCTAAAACTTCATTGACGGGCTTTCTTTGCAAATATCGAGGTGTCCAGTAACCATTTATCAGGTAATCAAGAAATTCGAGTGGTTCAGAACACAGCCTATTGTTGCGTTCATAAATTTCCAGCATTCTTGGTCTGTAAACAGCTAACGCGCTTTGAACATAGCTGGTTATATCATCGAAGTCCTGTAAATGTTCTTTTTGCTGTTCTTTCAGGTTTTCAATATTTGTTTCAAATTTTGAAAACAGCCCAACAACCCGGCTATTTTCAGGGCGAAAGACAATAGAGAGATACAACTCATTCACAAATGTTTTTGTTTTCTGAATTGATCCCCTGTATTTGTCGTTCAGTTTTCTATCAAATGGATGATTAAACAATCCTTTCGGATACTGCTTGATCTCACGCCTGACGGTATTTGTCCAAAGACACAGGTTCGGGCTGGCGATGTTTTTCAGCAAACTGTTAAGCTGTTCTTTCCAGTTTTCTATATCATCAATGCTGGCCGCTTCATGGGCAACCCCTTCCAACTTGATAATCCTGACAAAATCCCCGGACTGGCATTTGATAGTGTAATCATCAATTTGCGCGCGATATGGAATAAACTCAGATGCCGGGTTTTCCGGCCTAAGCGCATCTTTGTCTATTCCTTCAATAACGGCACTCATTATTTTTTTCTCGTCGGTTTGAAAATTGCGGCTGATGAAGCCATAAATCGCGTTCTAACAAATGTTGACCGCCATCTTGTCAAAGTGGCCATATAAAGCAGTCTAAACCTGTTCGGATCTTTATAAGTGATTAAATAAACAACGATATAGGCCACTGGAAATGCCATCAGTGACCATAAACTTTTAACCCCTACAAAGATTATCGATGACACCATCACCATTACCTTGAACGCATCAGCCGGTATTCCCATAATTAGAGTTGGTCTGGTCAAACCCGCAAATAATGGATCACTCATATCTTGTTCCTTGTTAGATGCTACCAGTGATTAGCGCAACGATTCGCGCTCCGCCGAATACCAGCACAATTCCGATAATAAACCTGAGAACAATATCTGCTGCAAGGCGGCCAGCAAATGCCATATAGCCCAATACCGTAATCGCTAAAATAGCGACACTGGTGGCCAGTGTGGAATTTAATAGATTCATTAACCAGTTGACACCGTTCAGGATCGGGTTTCCGCCTGTACCAGCAAAGGCAAGCTCTGGCAATAAGGTTCCGGCCATAACTACTGCTAATAGTGCTAATTTACGACCTTGGTTTTCTCTTTTTTTCATAATGTATTTCCTTTTTAAGAAGGATTTTAATGACTTTAATGTAGTTGCAATGTGTTCTAAGGTGCTTGATAAGCCTATCAAGACTTACCCAAGTTCGTATTTCACCGCGCTGAGTTTGCACATAATATTCTGTCTCAGAATCCTTTAGTTGAACATAAATAGAATAATGGCCGTTTGTCAGTTGCTTAATCTGTAAACAGTCAATTATTTGTGTTTGTGAAAAATAAACTAACTCCTTCTCAGAAATTGGTCTTTTCATACTACCTCACAGTTTTTATCTGATGAGGTATTGTACGATATAGACTACAAAAAGCAGATCCAAATATCATTATTACATATTTTGATTTAATCTTATTATTTTTCATTCCATCTGTAAAGCGTTTTTTAAAAAATCATCCAACCTTGTTTTTCCTGAGCTTTCCGGTATATATCCCATGACGGAATCACAGCGGTTTTTGCCTTATCATTATTGATAGAATGATAAAATTCATGATCCTTAATGACTTTAGAGGGTTTGCTGTTTCCGAATCGTGTCAATCCGGGGCTGACTTTGCCTTGCTGTTCTCTACTCGCAACAACCAACGGATTTTGAAAATACAAACTACCTTTTGTCGGGTCTTGCAAGTCACCGCTTTGAATGAGTTGCAAGATTGTTTTGATTTCTTTTTTATGCGAACTTGATGGTTCTGGCAAGTTCTTCCAGCCTTTTGATTTTGTTGCTGGTTCAAACTGATTTTTGGCATTGATTATTTGCTCTATTGAATCGCCAAAATTTTTACTAATTAGGCGATTAAGGATAACAAACGTGACCGCCGTGATTCCAACGCTTCCTTGATTGCCTGCTTCTGCATAGGTTATTTTGCTAATTGCATCCATTTGTTCGTCAGAAATTTCAATATTCGTCAGTTGTGTTTGGTATGTTGAAAAGGTTTCGTGGCAGTTGTTGTCGAAAAATTCTTGCGTATTAGAAAGCGCATAGCACATGGCTAACGCGGCAAATAATTCCATATTTAACCCTTTTTAAAATTCATGTGAATATGATGGAAAATCAATATATATCATATTGATTTTTTGATGAGGTGTCTAATTAGAGTATGCGGATCATATTTGAATCAATGACCAAAAGGACAAACAAAAGCGATCAATGCGGCCATTGACAATGTAATCATCCTTGCTTAAATACCTTGGGGTGAATGCGAAGCAGAGGGGCAAAGCCCCTTTGCTCTATTTTTCTTTTAATTTGCTTCTTTGATATTTATCTTTTTGTTTGCATTTATTTGAACAGAATTTTGCCCTTTTCAGGCCCAAAAATTCTTCTCTACAAACAACACATTTTTTTAGCTCTTTTTTTCTCATCGAGGCTAAAGTTGCCCCGGCTGTTATTTTTTCTGTCATTGGATTTTTGATAAATCTTCCCATTTGCCGCCATTTTCCATAATTTTCATGGTTATGATCTCCGGGTGTGTTTTAAAATTGGATTTATTTTAACACTTTTACGCTTAGGTGTTAATTTTTTCCCATCCTTTCATAACCATTTCCCGTTTTTCTTTTCCCGCAAATTGTAAATAAATTTCGGTGGTGCTGGTTGAAGCATGGCCTAGTAAATCTTTCAGTATTGTTAGTGGCATTCCTGTTTGTGCCATTGCAATTCCAAAGCCATGTCGAAAGCCTTTAGGGGTGGCCTGTGGCCCGGTGATTTCGGCTTTTTCCATGACTTTTTTAATAAGTCGCCAAGCTGTTGCCCGACTCATATTCCATAGTAATTCATCGCCGTATCTTTTTTGTTTTTGGATTCTTCTTAGATCAAAAACCAAATCCAGTTCATCAATCAATTTGGCTGGAACCGGGATATGTCGGTATTGTTCTTTTCTAGGGTTTCCATTTTGGTCAACCTTTCTTTTTTTTAAGGTTCTAAAGATGATTTCCTGATCCGGTAACAGAATCCTGCTTGTCGTTAGTTCCAACGCCTCTGATATTCTGCATCCAGTAAAGTGCAGTACATGGCAAAAAACCCGGTTTTCCCGGCATTCTTCGGATGCGGCCTTTAAAAAGCGATCCCTTTCATCTTGGGTCAAATAAAGTCGTTGACCTCGATTGTCATGGAGCCGCATTTCAGGAATAAAAGTGGTCATAATCTTAATGAAACAAGTCTAAAAGTTTTGTTTCAATTTACCATAAAAAAAACCTGTTTCATTAAAAAAACAGGGGCAGGCAGGCTGGGAGGTCAGTCAACATGAAACACTATGAGGTATTCTGTTTAAGCAATCAGGAGTTTGTTTTCGGCAAGTTTTTTTGCGATTCTGTTATGAATGAAATAAATGTCAGCATTTTTTTCATTCCACGATGCAATTTCATTCAAAGCGTCAATAACACTTTCTCTGCAATCAAAAAAACATGGATCAGTTCGTATCCAAGCGAAAACTTGATTAGTTTCGTTATCAACTGCCACCAAAATATGATCCTTCTTAACCGGTGTTAATGGCCATCTAAACTGACCCACTAGCGGACAACAAAAATGACCCCTTTTTTAACCTAAGGGGCAATTGTCCCGTATGCTTTCATCTTTTCTTGAGCTTTAGAAAAGGAGAAGGCTTTGAAGGAGTGGTGTATGATTCATAAAATAAAATCGTTATATGATGATGGCAACGGCTTGGGTAAAAAGGCCATAGCTCGGCAACTGGGTATTTCAGTCAACACGGTGCGCAAGTATCTGGCGATGGATGAAGTGGCGATGAGTGCTTATCTGTCCAATCGGCCACGGCACAAACAGCTGGATGATTACCGGGACTACATTATCCATCTGCTGAAAACCTTTCCCCAGCTGAGTGCCGTCAAGGTACAACGTAAATTGAAAGAAAAGTATCCAGAACTGGAGGTTTCGTCCCGTTCAATCCGTCGTTATGTCAATACGCTCCGGGAAACGGTTGCCTGCAAATCAAAACGGTATTATCAGCCCGTGCTGGACATGGTGCCGGGGGAGCAGTGTCAGGTGGACCCTGGGGAGCTTCGGGGCGTGTTGATTAATGGCGTGGAAACCACGGTTTACTTTGTGGTGTTTGTGTTGTCCTTTTCCCGGTTGATGCATGTCAGTGTGTCGGACAAACCGATTGATACGGAGCGCTTTATCCAGATGCATGATGCGGCGTTTCGTTATTTCGGCGGTGTAACAGCCGAATGTGTCTATGATCAGACCAAGTTAGTGGTGATTGAAGAGCTGTACCGGGAATTGACGGTGAATGCGCGCTTTAATGAATATGCCACGCACGCGGGGTTCAGAATACACGCTTGTGAAGGCTATGACCCGGAAAGCAAAGGTAAGGTCGAGGCGGGCGTGAAATATGTCAAAAACAATGCCCTGTACGGCGAGGTATTTGCAGACTGGGCAGAGCTTGAATCCTATCTGGCCGACTGGCTGGACAACACAGCCAATCAGCGGGTGCATGCGACGACCGGCAACGTGCCACAAGTGTATTATGATCAGCACGAACGTGCACAGATGAAACCCTATCTGTCTCCGGCAATGGTGCAGGCCGATGAGGCATTGATGACCCGCAAGGTGGACAAGACCGGGCTGATTTCCTATCAGTCCAACAAATACTCCGTCCCCATGGCCTATCAGCAAGCCACCGTGGGCATCCGTGTTGAGGGGGAATACCTGATTATCATGGACCTGGAAAAGGACAAAGAAATCGCCCGGCATCCTTTGACCACAGGCCACGGCAACATCAGCAAAAACAACCATCATTACCGCGACCCAGCGCAGCGGATTGAACAGTTAGAGCAAGCACTGCGGGCGCTTGTCGGGCAAGCTCAGGCCGATACCTTGGCCGCGCTTCTCAAGCAAAGCGAACCCAAAATCTATAAAGACCAACTGGCCGGCGTCATTCAGGAAATCAAAAAACATCAACCGGTGACAGCGGCACTGCTGGACAAACTCTGCCAAAGACCCAGGCTCAGCGCCACCCAGGTTCGAGACTTCCTGGACGCCTATCAGGCGCATCCGGAACGCCTGACCCCGGCCGATGCGGTGCCAGTTCATGCCCCAGAAGGTCAACTGGATGCCTACCGTGCCCTGATCACCCAGGAGGTCAGCCATGTGTCTCATTGAACAGGTTAACCGGCAGTGTCAGCATTTAAAGCTCAGTAGCCTGACCACCGCCTTGCCGGAACTGCTGCAACAGGCCGAAACCAATGAACTGTCCTATCTCCAGTATACCGACCTACTGTTAGGGCATGAAGTCAAAACCCGCAATGACAAGCGCCTGAGTGCCAATCGAAGAAAGGCCGGCTTCCCGATCGAAAAACACCTGGAAAGCTTTGATTACCGGCATCAGACCACCATCACCAAACGCCAGGTCAATCAACTGCTGGACTTTGACTTTATCGACAATCGCCACAACCTGATCTTTATCGGGCCGCCGGGTGTCGGTAAAACCCACCTGTCTATCGGTATTAGCCTCAAAGCCATTGATGCCGGCTACAAGGTCTTGTTTGTCAATGCCTTATCACTGGTCGAAACCCTGGAAGTGGCCGAACTTAAAGGCGAGCTGAAAAAGAAAATCAGCAGCCTTTGTAAATTTGATCTGCTCATTATTGATGAACTGGGCTACCTGCCCATGAACAAACAGGGTAACTACAACCTGTTCCAGCTGATCAATGCCCTCTACGAATACCGCTCAATCATCCTGACCACCAATAAGGATTTCACTGCCTGGGGTGAGTTCTTCGTGGATGAAAATGTGGCTGTACCCATTATTGACCGGCTGATTCATCATTCAAAAATATTCATGTTAGGAGGGGAAAGCTATCGTTTAAAACAGAAAACCAACACATAATTTTTTTGATCCAAGGGGGTCAAAATTATTGTCCGAAAGGGGGTCAATTATTTTGGCCATTGACAACCGGAATACCACTTTTTTTCAGAAGTGGAAGCAAAAAAATAAATTTAAAATTTTTAATCATTATTTTTTCCGTTTATCCATCCCTCGCCACTCCCAAGGTGGAATAGCTTGATATTCACTGGTGTTCCATAACCCTAAGTGATGGTTTTTTGCATATCGCTCAACCTTCAAATAATCTGTGCCTTTATAGTATTTTCTGTAAACCCATGCCCCGCCGGTGGCCACCATCTCTCTGTTAATATCGACACCATAAAATATTATTGTACAAATCAATCGTTGGTAACGGTCTTTTTTGGGACAATCAAGGTTCACTCGTTTATTCCAGATCATATTAGCTAACATTTGCTTAGACTTCTTTCCGAACGGCTGTTTACGTTCTGGAGCGTCGATAGATGCCAGCCTGACTTTTATTTGATGATTGTTTTTATCAAGGACTTTTATTGTGTCACCATCTGTAATCGCTATAACCAAAATCATTTCAAGAAACATGGTAAGTTTTCCTTGTTAAAGGGAATCATTAACATCAAGAATGTCGCAAATCTCCATTGCTTCATCCAGTATTGATTGGATTTCTTTATCTTCAATTCCAGTACCAGCTTTGACAATACCATGTAGTTTTATTTTTTTTAGTATTGGTGCTAATGGACTAGCCTTAAAGAAATTTTTACCTTTGCTATATGCTACTGCTCTAAAAATATTTTCTTCTTTTTCAATTTGGTTTTTTCCTTTAACAGAAAAGGAAAGTCCATTTTCTATAAGGTTTTGTAATAGCCGACTTGAATTGTATTGCTTATCCATCAATAGCCACCCAGCATTTCGCTCCACTCACATCATCCCCCCCCTTTGCTTCAAAAATATGGCCAGCCGCATCTATCGCGATCACGCCTGGTCGTTCGTGGCCAGCATCCCTTAGCTCATTTTTCCATCCATATACAACATTGTTCCAAATTAGAACAATTCCAAATTCAGAGCGTTCACTTGATTGCTGGGAACGCCATTGTTGAGCAAGTTTGATTTTTTCACTCTGATTCATTGTGACTTCTCCTTTCAGCCTCCGGGTGTTTAAAAAATCAGGTTTTATTTTAACACTTTACCGTTATAGTGTCAAACTTTAAAACCCCAATATATTGTGTATGTGGGAGCTGGCCAAATCACAACATATAGTGTTTAAATAGTATTAGGGTCATCAAGTATAAACCCAAACCGATTAGCAATTATTTGTTCCTCAGTGAACATTTCCTTTATTTTTTTATAATAGCCTCTTGATTCTAGGGTCTTGATTTTTTGATATATATCTTCATCAAACTTAGCTGATGAATCAGCTAAATACTTGTGACAATACGGCTCTGTATATTGTCCAAACCGAATTTGTTTGCTGATTTCATTTAGAGCCTTTTTCCAGTTAAATTCTGTATCGGTATTTTGTTGTTGATTGATAATGTCAGATACTATCCATTCCCTAAGTTCGCCTTTGTTGGTAATTTCAACCCGTTTGGCACACGTTTCAATAACCGTTTCGATATATTTTCTTTGAATCCTGTTAGGTTCTCTAGTCTCAGGATTG
>NZ_JAEHGE010000006.1 GCF_016097415.1 sulfur-oxidizing endosymbiont of Gigantopelta aegis
TAAAGAAATGGGACTGCACCTTAATTGGCTTCATGATAAACGTGCTTATATTCAAGGTGCGATTAGTTTAGTGCAGCAAAACATCTTGATTGGTGGACTGCTAGCCATTATCATTTTACTGCTATTTTTACGGGCAATATCTGCCACTGCGGTGGTGGCTTTGGCAATTCCTATATCAATTATTGCTACCTTCATCATCCTCCATCTTATGGGGCGCTCACTGAATACCATCTCATTGGCCGGCATCTCTTTTTCTGTAGGTATGTTGGTTGATTCAGCCATTGTGGTGCTGGAAAATATTGATCGTCATAAAAAAATGGGCAAGTCATTTTTTGCTGCGGCCTATGACGGCACTAGCGAAGTATGGGGAGCCTTAATCGCATCTGCACTCACAACGATAGCGGTCTTTTTGCCCATTATCTTTTTACAAAATGAAGCAGGGCAATTATTTAAAGATATTGCCATTGCGGTGACTGCTGCCGTGACATTTTCACTGTTTGTATCCATTTCAGTGATACCGATGCTATGGCATCAATTAATGACCTTGCATTCCCCTGAAACAAATACGCCCCGCCGCTTATTTTCTAATCGCCTGACACATGCAATTAATGACGCACTGGTTGCTGTCGGGCGCTGGATCAGTCATTTTATTATGCACTTAATCAGTCAAATTTTACAGACTAAGACACGCCGTTTAGTGACTATTTTTAGTTTAACATGCCTATCTGCTTTAAGTGTTTATAGCCTCTTACCAAAAATGGAGTATTTACCTCAGGGCAATCGCAATTTATATTTCAACATTCTCATTCCACCCCCGGGGCTTTCCTATCAGGAAAAAAAATCCATTGGTGACTCTATCTACCAACAATTAAAGCCCCATATCAATCAGGATTATAAGGCCTATCCTGCTATAGAACGCTTATTTTATGTGGCATCCGGTAGCTTTATGATTTTTGGTGTCATTGCCGAAGAAGATAGTCGAATAAAAGAGCTCAAGCCCTTATTAATTCCTATTGTGAATAGCTTTCCCGGTATTTTTGGCATCACTAAACAAGCTGGTGTGTTTGAACAAGGCATAGGCAAGGGCAGAACCATTGACATTGATATCAGCGGTGAAAAAATAGAACAACTTACTCTGGTGGGTGCGACCTTATTTGGTGCAATAAAAAAATCTGCACCTAAGATGCAAATCCGTCCCATTCCTTCGATTGAATTGCTCTACCCTGAAGTCTTACTCAAGCCCAAACACAGTCAATTACAACGCCTGGGTATGGATTTGTTATCACTTGGGATTTTCGCCGACGTGCTATTAGAAGGACGCAAGATTGATGACTTTAAAGTAGAAGGTGAGAAAAAAATCGATTTGATCTTACAGGCTGATAAACAAGATATTCATTCTCCGGAAGAACTGTATTATAGCCTGGTGGCCACACCATCGGGTAAGTTAGTTGGTTTTAATACCCTGGCTGAGTTTGAAGCAACCAGTGGCATCAGTGAAATTCGTCATTTTAACGGCAAAAGAACCATCACTTTAGAAGTGACGCCACCCGATGAGATGACCTTGCAAGAAGGCATGGAGCTCTTTGAACAAGAGATTATTCCCAGCTTAGAAAAACAAGGTAAGTTAAAGGGTGTGAGCATTTCTTTAAGCGGCACAACGGATAAACTCACTGAAACCGTTGATTCGATGTATCTCAATATCATCCTTGCCATTGTGATTACTTATTTATTAATGTCAGCATTATTTGCTAATTTTGTTTATCCATTGATCATTTTATTTACTTTGCCTTTAGCGGCGGCAGGTGGCTTTATTGGTCTAGCTTTTACCAATCAATTTTTAGCCCATCAGCCACTCGATGTACTTACAATGTTGGGCTTTATTATTTTAATTGGTATTGTTGTTAATAATGCTATTTTGATCGTTCATCAAGCATTGAATTTAATACGCAATGAAGCCTATGCACATAAAGAGGCGATCATTGAATCAACACGCAGTCGTTTACGCCCTATTTTTATGGGTTCTTTAACATCGTTATTTGGTATGTTGCCCTTGTTGCTATCGCCGGGGCCAGGTTCTGAGTTTTATCGAGGCTTGGGTAGTGTGATCACCGGTGGTTTGGCTTTCTCTACCATTTTTACTTTGTTTGTAATTCCATCGTTATTAATGTTTGTGATAGGGATGGAGAAGAAGCAACCCCCTCAGTCCCCCTTCTAAAAGAAGGGGGAAGTCAAGAGCAACGTTACAAGTACCTATCGTGCTTATTAATTACTGCTCACTTGCGCCCCGGATAAGGCAATACTTTTCATGGTATCTTCTGTTGAATCCGGCGCACTGCTAATGGCCATAAACTGTCCCATGGTTAAATCAGGAAAACTTATTGCAATTCTGAATTTACCATTAAGCATATAGGCCTTATTGCCTGAAACAAGAATCTCATAAGGCAGATGAGCCGAATGCTTTACACTGGCTACATCAATATTCCCCATCACTGTTCTATCAGCACCTGCTCCTTTGGTGATAGCAACACCAAAGACGGTTTCTTCTTTACCTGGGATATCGATACGATAAACCTTTTTAGTACCATTTTTACGACTGCTTAAATTGTTTTCTACAGTCTGTACTAAAGTGCTATAACTGCTGCCTTTTTGTAGGGTGATTTGATCATCGAAATAAGGCATACCGAACATATAGTGCCAGTCACGCAAGTCATTGGCTGCGATTCCTTTATTAGAGCCATAGACCTTTTGATGTCCCAGTGTTTTTGCCAGCTTGTTGGTGGTCGCACCTGCATCCCCTTTCATCCGATATATATTTTGTGTGTAATAGGGGTTGGTATAAGATACCTGAACTCTACCTGCCGCCTGAGTTACTGCGATACGAATAGGTGCGCCATAACCGCCAAACTTAGACTTGGATGCTTGTGTCTTCATCGCTTTATTGGTCACGATAATAATAGTGGCTTTATTATACGGCGAATATTCTCCTACTATTTCAAAGCCTGACTTTTTTAAGCGGCTTTTTGTAGCACCAACAATTTTTTGTATGCTGCCATTGGTACTGAGTCCCAAAACAAAGGGACGAAGTTTTGAGCTATTCAGTTGAGCGCTCCCCATATCCGTCTTATCCCAGGGATCGTAAGCAACTTTTTGCACAGGCTTTTGCACAGGTGCTACAGCTACTGAGGTGATGGCTTGAGTAGTGACCACATTGCTTGCTGCAGAAGTTACTGTAACAGGGGTTATAGAGGGGCTAGGCTGGCTGCTTGAAGTTTTAGCAACTGCCGTGCTTGTAGTGATGGCTTTTGGTTGTGTTTTATAGGCTGTGACTTGTGGCTTAGCTGTTGTTTTAGCAACTGGCTTTGAGCTCACTACTTGCTTAGGGCTATTAACTGCTGGCTTAGGGCTATAAGCCAGCATTTTAGCTGAATCCTGCCATTGCATTGGCGGCTGTTTTTGAGTCTGAGAGATGCCTGCTGCTGTTGGCTGATTGCTAATTGTTTGCACCATCGCTATGGCTTCAGCTTCAATAGGTGAGTTCAGTTTTCTATCGACTTCAGCAATGGAACGACTAATCGAGCTACTGGTGCTATTCACATTTTTTGCACGACTTAAATACATTCTACTTTTATTCATTTCACCATTGGTTAAGGCTGATTTTGCCCAAACCAAGTAACGACTAGCAACAATATTCAAACCATCCTGAGCATGAGCATTATCGGGATCAATACTGAGCACATGGTTATAACGTTCCATGGCATTTTTTCCCGGTGGTGCCGTTAAGCGATCAGCTTTTAAGTCTCCGGCTGCAGCAATCAATTGCTCATCAATGAGCAATTGATATTGCTGTTGTTCGTATTCATTGGCGGCTGAAGATATTTGTTTGTCAACATTGATATGCGGGCGACTGATGGCAATTGAGTTGTTTGTTGAGGCTCTATTGGCAATAGTGTTTACAGCAGGTGCTGCATAAACCGGTGCTGAGGCCACTTGCATTCTATTTTGCAGTGTTGCTTGTCGCTCATAAGTCGGGCTACTGTCCATGTGTGATTGTAATACACCATAGAGTTGTTCAGACCATTCATCAAAGGCGACTGCAACATCATCCCAATTAGAGTAGGCAGATAAAAACTCACCACTTTGACGATCAATAATGGCGACCAGTGGTTCACCACTCATGGCATCAACTATTTCACCCTCAATGATGACATTGCCATAATCACCGCCAATCACTGCACCCAGAGTTGAGCCGGTATTCGCTTCACTGATCGAAGCACGAATAATGAGCACACCGCTATCAGGACGATTGGTTACAGCGTATTTTTTTTGTACTGACATACGCATGGAGTTCTGAAAATAAATGCCCATCATTAACCGATCCCGGCGGGACATTTTTTTCGAATTATCGAGTTCACCTTCATTAATGGTCACGTCTTCAATCATGACACTATGGTATTGTGACCAGTCTACATCCTGCTTTTCATAAAAACGCTTGCTGGGCTCACCGGGGACTTCTTGTAACAAAGAAGCATCGGTCAAAAACTCTGTCTCAAGCATGTCAACCGACATCGGCTGAGTGCTTTGGCAACCAGTTAAGCTGGTGGCTGTGATAATAAAACTTGTGCTGACTGCGATAGCGAGCAATGTTTTTTTGAGCAAATTTCGGGGTGAAGTGGTGGCAGATTTTCCGGTAGACATAAGCGATTCCCTTCTAGCGTAAAGATTGGAAGCAGTAAGGGCTTATATTGAAAACAATAACTCCTCCTGAGGTAAAGGCGGGGAGTTAGGTGTAATTTAACAGCTACATCGTGACATTTTATTTGGCAATTGTTCTTTAATATCCTATTAAAAACGATGATTGCCTAGTTCTTATTTTGTCTCTGAAGCAGTAACTGCCAGCATCCTTACTACATTTTCCATGAATTAATATAATTTCTGCATGAATTATAACCAAGGCCTTTTTTGATTATTATTAGGTGTTTCCCTAGAAGATTTATATTTTTTCCAACAATTTATCTATTTTCCAACAACAGGGTAAAAAGAGGTGGTAAAATGTGCGGTCATTTATTCAGGATGATGATCAGTCTTTAGCTCAGAAAAATTCATCCCCCTATCAATAGGTTTATTGCATGAAAATTTTAGTCATCGGTAATGGCGGTCGCGAACACGCACTGGCCTGGAAAGCAGCTCAATCGCCTCAAGTAGACGAGGTGTTCGTCGCACCGGGCAATGCCGGCACCCACCGGGAAGCTCATGTCACCAATGTTGATATAGGCGTCTCCGATATCCCCGCGCTCATTGACTTTGTGCAAGCTAATGATGTGGCATTAACCATTGTCGGGCCTGAAGCGCCCTTGGTTGAGGGTGTGGTGGACCAATTCAATGCACAAGGACTGAGAATTTTTGGTCCTACTCAGGGAGCAGCGCAATTAGAAGGTTCTAAAGCCTTCACCAAGAACTTTCTTGCCCGGCATAATATTCCCACTGCTGCTTATGAAAATTTTACTGAAATTGCCCCCGCCATCGCCTATGTGAAAAAACAAGGCGCTCCGATTGTTGTTAAGGCTGATGGCCTAGCCGCTGGCAAAGGCGTTATCGTTGCGCAAACTGAAGCCGAAGCCATTAGTGCCATCGAAGACATGCTGGCAGGCAATAGTTTTGGCGAAGCCGGACACAGGGTTGTCGTAGAAGAATTCTTAACGGGTGAAGAAGCCAGCTTTATCGTCATGGCAGATGGCAAAAACATTCTCTCACTGGCCACCTCACAAGATCATAAAGCCCGTGACAATGGCGACTTAGGGCCTAATACCGGCGGCATGGGTGCTTATTCACCCGCCCCCGTTGTCACTGATGAATTAGCTGAAAAAGTCATGCAAAAGGTTATTATTCCTACTATCGAAGGCATGGCGGCTGAAGGCAATGAATATACCGGTTTTCTCTATGCCGGACTGATGATTTCACCCAATGGTGAACTCAAAGTATTAGAATACAATTGCCGTTTCGGCGATCCGGAAACTCAGCCTATTATGATGCGTCTGCAATCTGATCTGGTCGAACTTTGCCAGGCCGCGATTGACCATAAGTTAGATAGTGTCACCGCCCAATGGGATAGCCGTGCAGCCGTTGGGGTTGTCCTAGCCGCTGGCGGATATCCAGCCAGCTATGAAAACGGTCAGGTGATTGAAGGTCTTGATTTAGTGGATAGCGATAGCAGTAAGATTTTCCATGCCGGTACGACAATCGACGCTAATGATGAGCAAGTTCTGACCAGTGGTGGCCGTGTGCTTTGTATGGTTGCTTTGGGCGATACAGTCACTCAGGCACAGCAATTAGCCTATGAAAAATTGGCACAAGTACATTTTAAAGATGCCTTTTATCGCACCGATATTGGCTATCGAGCCATTGCACGAGAGTCCTAAGAAACACGTACAAGCATGACTGAAAATTGAAACTTTCAGTAAAATAGGTTAATATTCCCACATTAAATTTTCTGGTCGCCTGTAAAATATGACTTCTGGAGTGAATAAATTTCCTTCCAGAAGCCTCTCTTACGTTAAGATGCTCTCAAGCATTTACAGGTAAATTATAACAAGGAACACATTATGTCTAGTAAACACCCAGTTGTTGCAGTCACCGGTTCTTCGGGTGCTGGTACTACTACCGTAAAAGATGCATTTGAGCATATTTTCTTTCGTGAAAACATCAATCCAGCCATTATCGAAGGCGATAGCTACCACCGTTATGACCGTGCCTCCATGAAAGTTGCGGTTGAAGAAAAAGGTGATACTTTCAGCCATTTCGGCCCTGAAGCCAACCACTTTGATGTGTTATCTAACACCTTTAAAGAATATGGCGAAACAGGCATGTGTAAGCGTCGCTATTATCTACACAGTGATGAAGAAGCTAAGCCTTATGCGCCTTTAACTGCAGGACAATTCACTGACTGGGATAATATTCCTTCCGGTACTGATTTGTTATTCTATGAAGGTTTACATGGCGGTGCTAAAGATGGCGCCGATGATGTCGCTCAGTATGTTGATTTATTGGTCGGTGTTGTACCGATTGTCAACTTAGAGTGGATTCAAAAGATTCACCGTGATAATGCTCAGCGTGGTTATTCTGCCGAAGCGATTGTTGATACTATTTTACGTCGTATGCCTGACTACGTGAACTATATTACACCTCAGTTCTCGCGTACTGACATCAACTTCCAACGTGTGCCCACAGTTGATACTTCGAACCCTTTTATTGCCCGTGATATTCCAACACCGGATGAAAGCTTCATCGTTATTCGCTTCAAGCACCCTGAAGGCGTTGATTTTCCTTATTTATTAAATATGATCCCTGATTCATTTATGTCTCGTCGCAACAACATGGTTGTGCCTGGTAGCAAAATGGGTTTCGCCATGGAATTAATTCTAGCGCCTCGGATTCATGAATTAATGGAAAAAGCGAAGGCTTAATTTCCGCTAGCGCTTAATTTTAGAAGAGTTAGAAGGTATTTATTTTGTTCACGTTATGAGGCTGTCATTGGGCTTCAGCGTGGGCAGATAAGGCTGTGCCCACCCTACGGTTCAAGTCTTCTAGACGCTGCGGCGTACCAATATCCCACCAATCGCCCTGATAAATTTCTCCTGATACTTGCTGTTTTTCCATCGCACTGCGCAACATGGGCGCTAATGCCTGTTTGCCTCTATCTAAATCTGAAAAAAATGTCGGCTGATAACAAGCAATACCGCTAAACGTATAGGCTAGAGTCTTTTCTAAGGGATGTTTTATGGGATCGATCACTTGCTTGTTCTGGCAATAAAAATCACCATCAGGATGATGTTCTGGATTGTTGACCAAAATTAAATGTGCCAGACAATGACTTGTGGCTAAGTTTTGACAGGCTTTAACGATGTTTCCATAGGGAAAATCAGTAAAAACATCGGCATTGACGACCACAAAAGCTTCATCGCCCAATAAAGACAGGGCTTTTTTTATCCCGCCAGCGGTTTCCAGTGCTTGCTCTTCGCGGCTGTATTGGATTGTTGCACCATAATTAGCACCAGCCGCGAGCTTGGCTTCGATTTGCTCACCCAACCAGGCATGATTGATCACAATATCATTAATACCCACCTTAACTAAGGCTTCAATATGGTATTCAATGAGACTTTTTTCAGCAATAGTGAGTAGTGGCTTGGGCCTTGTGTCCGTGAGCGGTCGCATACGCTCGCCACGTCCTGCGGCCAGAATCATGGCTTTCATGCGCTGCTGACTTTTTCGGTGCTATTGGCAGAGCCAGAGCTATGCTCAAGTGACTGCAACAATTGCAATAAGTCAGCAAATTCAGGATAGCGGGCACACACGCTAAACAAATAGTTTAGGGTTTGTGGAATATCATTGAGGTAATTGCTTTTTCCATCACGATAATTCAAACGACAGAAGATACCGACAACTTTAAGCTGACGCTGTATACCCATCCAGTCAAACCAGCGTATAAACTGAGCCTTATCATCTTTGACTAACAGTCCTTTGCTGAGCAATATCTGCCGATATTGTTCAACCCAGGCATAAACTTTTTCTTCTGGCCAGGCAATATAGCTATCTCTCAGCAAAGAGACCAGATCATAAGTGATCGGTCCTATCACTGCATCCTGAAAATCAATAACACCGGGATTGTGTGCCGCTAAAAACATCAGATTACGGGAATGATAATCACGGTGAACAAAAACTTGCGGCTGTTCTTGAGCCGAGTGGATTAAAACAGCCATCGTATTATCAAGCATGGCTTGCTGGCTGGCATCCAAGTCCTGCTGGCAATGGACTTTGATATACCATTGCGGCAACAAGTCCATTTCCGCTCTCAGACGTTGAGCATCATATTCTGGTAGCGCTAAGCTTTTTCGTTCTGTACCGGACTCTTGCATGCCGACTTGCATTAGCACCAGGGCGCTCATCGCATCCGAATATAGTTTATCAGCTTGTGCAAAGTCCGGCGCATTGTTCAGAGATGAGTCTAGTAAACTAAGATAGGCTGTATTGCCTAAATCAGACATAAGAATAAAGCCATCCGCTTCATTAACAGCATATAAATGGGGTACGTTAATGCCGGTTTTTTCCAAACTCGAAGCAATACTGATGAACTCAGTAAGAGACTCTTTTTCCGGGGGGGCATCCATCACTACAAAGCTCTGATCCACAGGCATTTTTAGGACTGCCTGTTTAAAACTGACCCGAAAATAACGTCTAAAACTGGCATCATTCGAGGCAGGGGCAAAGCTCTGCAACTCAGCCTGCAATTCATTTTCAAGCCATTGTTTGATTTGTTTAATACGAAGGGGCATTTTCTATGTGGCTTATGTCTGGGGTGAAAAAAATGGATAGGCTTGTATATTGCTTACTCACATACAAAGCTATCCATATATTCGTGATACTTGACTAGCCTTCTATGGCAGCCATGATACGATCAAATTTTTCACGCACTTCTTTGGCCATTTCAGCCATAGCGGGTTTGTCTACAACGGTAAACATGGATTCGGGATCGACGATAGCAACAGTGGTGCTACCATCTTCTTCTTCACGGATAACGACGTTACAAGGTAATAAAAGACCCAGATCAGGTTCTTCTATCAGTGCTTTGTTAGCTAGGACAGGATTACATGCACCGAGAATTTTATAGGGCTTACGGTCAACATCAATTTTTTTCTTCAGGACTGCTTTAACATCAATTTCAGTCAAGACACCAAAACCTTCTGCCTTTAATGCTTCGAGGGTTCTTTGTTCTGCTTCTTCCATACCACAATTCACTGTTACGTGGATACCGTACATGTTTATCTCCTGATAATATACTGTGCTTTTTCTAGAAAGGTTGATGGGATCTAATATGCTGTCCCAGACCGAAAAAATCAAGTTCTTTCAGGAATAAAATACGATGGGGTTTTGGGGGAGGGGTTTGTGGGTTTATCGCTTAATGCGGTGATAGTTGAGCAGCATCACGTTGGTTAAAAAAGTGTCCCATGACCACATAACCTTTTTCGACACTGTCTTTTAATTTACACTCACTTTTGTCGGTGTTACATAAGAGCCATTTGCTGGGTAGGCTATCAACACGATGCACGGGTGCTAAGCTACCATCTTTTTCACATGAAAGATGCGTCTCACCACTGCGAGTATGACGAAAGGCTGGCAACATGCCCATGAAACGCTTATAAACTCGGGATTTTTTAGCATCCTTATCAACCGATGCTGTACTATTTTCATGATGGCTATATTGCTCATCGTTGGAAATAGTTTCTCTATTGAAGTTCATAATCTTACCTCACCGCGTTTATTTTTATCTGCAATTAATACTTGTGAATTAACTATAGCGTAAAAATAATAAAAAACTGCGAATTTGCTGATTTATGTTATTTTATTTAAAATAAAACAACATAGGCACTCTATCTATTTGATAGCGTTAGACTTTATTTTTTAAAATTTCTTGCATTTGTTGCACAGATTGAGTCGATAAGGCTTTACGAGTGGTATTTTCAGAGGAAATAAAGGGTGTAAAGTGCAGATCAGCAGTGATTTTATCAAGCCCTAGGAGCGCCCAGAGGTGTTGCAACATATTGGCATCACCAATAAAAGGAATTTGCTCTGATAATTGATCTGCCACTTTGTAGCTAATGACAATGGGTTGCACCCCCGGTCTGATATTTTCCCCGTGCAAACCAACAACCGATTGCAATAAACCGGGGAAAAAATGCGCCAATTGACGGCCATCACTGGTACCCCCTTCAGGAAAGATGGTGACTCGCTCCCCTGCGCAAATTAAGTCAGCAATTTGTGTGTTTAATTGTCGGATGTCAGCAATACTGCCTCGTTTGACGAAGATAGTGCCCACTTTGGCACTCATCCAACCCACTACCGGCCATTGTGCAATCTCACTTTTTGCCACAAAACGGGTTGGGTAGACTGAGCCGAGCAGGATGATATCTTTCCAGGAAATATGGTTGGACACCATTAACGGGCTATTCTCTTCAACTTCACCATGAATTTTTATTTCTATACTCAAGAGTCGAACAAAACGCTTAAACCAGCGTTGAATAATAATTTTTTGCGTGGCACTTGGTGACTTTTTATCATCCAGATAGTAAAGCACTTGCACTATGCCCCAATGAACGTGCAAAATAATGCGTAAAAAACGATAGGATTTTTTTATAATTAAAAACATTCAGATGACGTGTCCTTGGGGCATTTTTGTTCTGGATATACTCAGCATAAATATAGAGTCTAATGATACTTATGGCAAATTTTTGGGAAAACAAAACATTAAGCGAATTGACGCAAAATGAGTGGGAACAAGTTTGCGATGGCTGTGCAAAATGCTGCTTACATAAATTAGAAGATGAAGACAGCGGCATCATCTATGGCACTAATGTGGTATGCCAATACCTCGATACCGACACTTGCCATTGTGGCGATTATGCCCGACGCAGTGTCTTAGTGCCGGAATGCGTTACTTTAAATATGAGTAATCTAGAACAGGTTTATTTTATGCCAGCCACTTGTGGCTATCGCCTACTCGCCGAAGGTAAAGCCTTGCCTGATTGGCATCCTTTAATCAGTAAAAATAAAGACACCGTACACAGTTCAGGCAACTCAGTACGGGGCAAGGTAATTTCAGAACTGGAAGCCGATGATCTCATGCATCATTTAACCGGGGAATGGGATTAATTGTGCCCACGCTGAAAGTCTGCATAATAAGCGCTTGAATCCGCGTGGGCAGATAAGGCCATGCCCACCCTACGGTTTGTATATAAAAAACCCTATTTACGGATGGGCACTAATTATTAAGCAAATTCCCGTTTTTTTTATTCAATTCACACCAGAGCAAATCCACCGATTGCTCTTTATCAGGCACATAACCGGTTTCACTGTCTAATAAGATTTCCCGCACCCAGCAAACATTAAAATCATTACAAGCCTCATCCAATAAGCGTAACTTTTCTTCTAGCACCGGCATAGCCATGAACTTTTCTTCTGCCCGCATGATACGTGGATGTTGGGTATCAGCCACATTGTCACCAATTAATAACTCTTCATAGAGTTTTTCACCCGGTCTTAAACCAGTATAGGTAATTTCAATATCCCCTTGCGGATTATTGTCATCCTTCACTTCATAGCCTGATAAATGAATCATTTTCTTTGCCAAATCGGCAATTTTAACCGGCTCCCCCATATCTAGCACGAATACATCCCCACCACGCTCATTGCTAGCCCCCAATGAACCGGCTTGTAAAACGAGTTGAGCGGCTTCCGGTATGGTCATAAAATAGCGAATAATATTTACATGGGTCACAGTAACCGGACCACCCTGTTTAATCTGCCGATTAAACAGGGGCACAACCGAACCCGACGAGCCCAATACATTACCAAAACGTACCATACAAAAACGGGTTTTTTCGGACTCAACCGCCAGCGCTTGTAGAACCTGTTCAGCAAACCGCTTGGTGGTTCCCATCACATTGGTTGGCCGCACAGCTTTATCGGTGGAGATAAGCACAAAGGTTTCGACTTCTGCTGCCAATGCTGCTTCTGCGGCGCGTAAAGTGCCAAAAATATTATTGCGGATACCTTCAACTATGTTTTCTTCAACGATGGGAACGTGTTTATACGCTGCCGCATGATATATCGTCTGCACCCCATAGACTGTGAAGATACTTTGCAAGCGTTTTTTATCCTGTACCGAACCCAGTAAGGCGGTCAGTTGAATATCAACATCAGCGCTTAGTTTAAGTTTAGATAAAGCTTTTTTGAGTTCCTGTTCAATGGAATACAGGGCATACTCAGAAATTTCCAACAAAATAAGCTGTCGTGGCTGATGTTTGATGATCTGCCGACACAGTTCAGAGCCAATCGAACCGCCTGCCCCTGTCACCATCACCACTTTGTTTTTGATACATTGTTCAAAAAGCTGATGATCCGGTGCAACCGCATCACGCCCAAGCAGATCTTCAATGTCTACTTCACGTAACTCTTCAATTTTTGCCTTACCACTGACAATATCAGCCAATACGGGAATGGTTTTTACGTGTACCGGCAGCACTTCAAGTTTGGCAATAATATTGCGTTTTTGGTGCGCAGAAACCGATGGCATGGCCAATAAGACCTGTGAAATACCCTTTTTTTCAATCAAACTATCAAGATGGTGGGGCCGATAAACTTGAACACCATTAATGACTCGACCTTTTATTTCCCGATCATCATCAATAAAAGCCATAGCCTCATATTCACCACTTTGACGTAGTGCATTCAATGATTGCCGCCCTGCATCACCCGCACCATAAATTGCCACTTTTTCATTGTCTTTTTTCAGGATCGATTGATAATACAGCCAAATGGCGAAACGGGAACCGCCGACAAAAAATAAGGCAATGCCCCAGTAGATAAAAGGAATTGAGCGAGGAATGTTCTCTGCACGGGTAAAAAACACCATGGTGCCAACGATTAAAGCTGAAATAGAAATACCTTTAACCACGGCAATAATGGCTTCAGTGCCCATAAAGCGAACCACCGCTCGATAGAGGCCTAGGCGTAAAAAGACAATAATACTCAGACTGGCACTGAAAGCATAAACCAGTAAATCTTTCAGTTCGGTAGTATAAGGTAAATCCCCCCAACGCAGAGCAATGGCCAGCCACAGTGCCAAAGGTAGCCATATCAGATCAGCAGTGATAAGAATCAATTGTTTTAAATGGGTTGAGAGCTCTTTTTTAGGCATAAAAAATTTTACCATGCCCAGCAAGCATTAACGAGACTCAAGCATTTTTTTTATCCCATCTTTAACAGAAAGCCCTGGTTTCCAGCCTAATAATTGCTCATTTTTGCTAATATCAACCTGCAACGAACCAAATAGGCGTTCAAATTCTGCATTTTTATGCAATAAAGCGGCAAAAAATCGAATCCAGCCTCTGGGTAAATAAAATAAACGACTTTTTACATGCAAGACTGTAGCAATAGTTTCAAACAATTCTGTCGTAGACACATCCTGACCATCGTTCACTAAAAAGACTTCATCAGCAGCTTTAGGATGGGACAAACACACTTGAATCAATGAACAAAGATTGTCGATACTCACCAAACTACGCGCATTTTTTATACCCGAAAAAGGCAGGGGTAATGATTTGTTCACTAAATTGATAAGACGTCGAAAATTACCCTTAACACCCCGACCATAAACCAATGTAGGACGAATAATAACGATTTCCAGTCCCGTTTCCTTACCTAATTGCAAAAGCTGTTGCTCTGCTTCAAATTTAGATATCGCATAAGGATCTTGTGGCGCAGGCACGTCATCCGCAAAAAATGGTTTATCCGCCGTTTTCTCACCATTAACCTTAATCGAGCTAAGATAGATAAAGCGCTTAACACCCGCATCCACTGCCTGTCGAGCAAGATTGAGCGTACCCTGAGTATTCACCTCACGAAAAGCCGCCAAGGGATCAGCATGGGTTTCTTGCATCACATGCACCCGTGCTGCCAAATGCACTACGGCATCTACCCCGCTTAAGGCTGCTTGCCATTGCGTTTGAGCATTGATATCACCCACGGCAAAGCACCTGACCATGTCCTCAGTTGATTCACTATGATAGCCTGGAGATTCAGGTAAATGGCGATAGGTTTTTATAAGTGCCATAGGTTCTTCAACAAGTGAAGAAGCAAGTGATTGGCCAACAAAACCATTACTACCGGTGATTAAGACTTTAAGCAAAGCGGCTTCCTAAGCGTATTTTGTGAATTGAATACCGTAGCTCAAATACCACAGTTCAAATATCATAGACTGAATATTATCATACCCCAAGCAACAATCATAAAAGCGATTCACTAACCAAGATTCTGATTAAAAAATTCGTAAAATTAAAGTGTTTTTTAGTACCATCTAAACCTACAAATAAGCATTGTAGGACAGTAGACATGCAATACCACCATTTACATTCGACTATTTCAGATGTATCATCTGAATATGGCAGATATAAAAAGAAACTTACACAATAAAATCAATGAACTCATGGACTACTTCCCCTGCTTAGTGATCTGGGGACCACGCCAATGCGGGAAAACAGTATTATCAAAAATGCTTAGACCCAATTGGGCTTACTTTGATCTGGAAAATCCACAAACTTTTGACAAAATTCACGATGACCTCAACTTTTTTTTTCAACACAATAATACTGATGTCATCATCGATGAAGCGCAACTTTCGCCCGATCTTTTTCGCACCCTCAGAGGTGTCATTGATGACAAACGGTCGCTCAACAACCGTTTTATTCTAACCGGCTCTAGCTCACCCGAGTTGTTAAGTAAAACCAATGAAACCTTGGCTGGACGCGTTGCAACGGTTGAACTATCGCCATTTAAGGTTAACGAGCTGCAACAAACACCATTGCCAGAATTCTATTCAATTTTTAATAAACCATTATCCATTCAAGATTTTGATTTTTTATATCGGCTTCAGCCCATTGTGAGCCATGAGCAACTACTCAATCATTTTCTTCAGGGTGGTTATCCAACACCCACATTGACCAACAACTCATCACTGCATAAAAACTGGATGGAACAATATTTTGCAAATTATATTTTAAGAGACGTTAGAAATTTATTTCCTAAAATGGACACGATTAAATTTCGTCGCTTCAGCATGATGTTAACGGCTCTATCCGGCACCATAATCAATCGCTCCCAATTAGGACGCTCACTGGATGTTAATGAAAGCACGGTAAAAAATTATCTCGATATTGCGCATGGCACAATGATTTGGCGAAATATTCCCAGCTTTGAGCGTTCTAAAATAAAATCAATCATAAAAATGCCTAAAGGTATTTTCCGTGACAGTGGCTTAAACAATTATCTGCAAAACTTAATCACCTTTGAACAATTACATAATTCCCCCTTAGTAGGACAAAACTTTGAATCTTTTATTATTGAAGAGGTTATTCGCGGGGTACAAGCAAGCCAAGCAACCCGGTGGAATTATTCTTATTTTAGAACCAAATCAGGTTCTGAAGTTGATCTTGTCCTCTCCGGCGAATTTGGCCTGCTGCCTATTGAAATAAAATATGGTACAGACACTCGAAGAAAGCAGTTAACAGGCCTACAAAAATTTATTACCGATAACAATGCGCCTTATGGTATCGTAATTAACAATTCTGAAAAAATAGCACTCATCAGTGATAAAATTATACAAATACCGGCGGTGTTTATTTAGTTGCTTATGTTGAATATTATCATATTGAAACAAATATGCATAAAAGTAATTCCTCAGATAGAGGCTCTCCAAATTGCTCATTCAATATAACAGATGCAATGAATAAACTTCTAGACAATTTCATCCCTTAGCACTTGTATTTAATGATATACTTTCTTTCATTAAATCAGCTATTCATTCACCCTAATAGACAAAGAACAAGAGACTCTCTATGAATTTTGACGTTAGAAAAAGAATCATCTTTCCCGTCATATTACTGCTCATTAGCACTATTATTGCATTATCAATCGCTGAAATGACATTAAGAATTTTAAACATTGGCTATGGCAATGCACCCCAGGAGCCTCACCCTGTCTTTCACCATGTTCATCCCCGTGAATATCGATTCGTCTCGCATGACCCTGCTGGAGAGTATGGAGGCCACAAAATATATTATGACAATGAAAGACTTGTGAACAATCCCGAGTCAATTAAACAGGTAACATCAAATTGTCTGATTACATTTCTAGGTGATTCGTTTACTGAAGCAGGACAGGTTCCTGATGTGTCATTCACGGCACAGGCTGAGGAGCCGATGGCCGTCAACGGTAATGGGCGGCATTTATGTCGCCTTTTACCCCTCTTCAATCAATCGATTTAAGCTATTTCCTGCTGTATTTCATAATCGACTGGTGACAAATAATCATTAGCCGAATGAAGTCGCTCCCGATTATAAAATACCTCAATATATTCAAATATTGCCTGCTTTGCTTCTACTCTGGTTTTGAATCGACAATGGTGCGTCAATTCAGTTTTCAAACTATGAAAGAAGCTCTCTGATACAGCATTGTCCCAGCAATTTCCTTTGCGGCTCATAGACTGAATTATGTTATGATCCGACAATATTTTTCTATGACTATCAGAGGCATATTGGCTACCTCGGTCAGTATGCCAAAGCAATCCATCCATTGGTTTACGCTTCCATATGGCCATCAGTAAAGCATCATTGACTAGCTTGGCTTTCATTCGCTCATCCATCGACCAGCCAACAATTTGCCTAGAGAATAAGTCAATGACAACCGCTAAATATAACCAGCCTTCCTTGGTGGCAATATAGGTAATATCACCCACATAGTAGCGATCAGGTTGAGAGACAGTAAACTCTCTTTCCAGTAAATTTGGAGATATACGCTTATTATGCTTGGAATTAGTCGTCGCTTTAAAGCGTCTCTTCGTTTTACAAAACAAACCGGCTTTTTTCATTAATCGACCAATTCTCCGGCGGCTTATATGAACGCCTTTTTCAGCCAGTTTTCTTTTTAAGACGACGGGTTCCATAAGTCTTGCGACTGTCTTCAAACAGTTTTTTAGCTGCTCAGTAAGCGCTTCATTTTCTTTCTCTCTATCCGTTTTAGGAGAGCTAACCCAATCATAATAGCAACTACGGGAAACATCCATAAAACGGCACAGAATCGTTACCGGGTAATCTTTAGCCTGATCAGTTATCCATGCGTACTTCACAAAGTTTCCCTTGCAAAGTACGCTGTGGCCTTTTTAATAAATCACGCTCCTGAATCACTTTTGCCAATTCTTTTTTCAGACGTTTTACTTCATCATAAATGTGTTCATCACTTCTATTGGCTACCGTCTTCACCGGTTTGGAATATTTACTGATCCAGGTATGTAGAGTATTTACATTAACACCTAGCTCCCTGGCAGTCTGAGAAACGGGTTGATCCGTCTCATTAGCTAATTTGACAGCTGATTCTTTAAATTCTGATGTATAGCTTTTGTTCGGTTTTTTTGTTTGATCATTCATTTTAGGTCACACTTTTTATCTTTTAGTTATTTTAAGTTGTGTGTCCGGTTAAGTATAGCCACATTATCCTTATAAAAATTCATTTGTTGGAATATTAGAAAGGAAGTCAGAGTGTCAAGTTAAAAATTATGGCGTATCGAGTTATAGTCCTATTTTTTACTTGCTTCAATGGCAACAACAAATTAAAAAACTCAAGCCGTCTCTGGTTATTGTCCAATTGTATAGTAATGATATTGCCTCAGATAGCGAATATTTGAAAACAGCAATAAAGAACAAGCAAGGCGATATTATAGCAATACCCGGCCCAAAAAATGACTGGCTAAGACACCAACTTAGAAAGTCCTATTTAGTACGTTTTCTGCGCAAGGTGCAATTGCAATTGCAATGGGTCTATAACAACAAAGATAAAAAGAAAGTTGTCGTGGCTGGAATGGTAGAAGAAAATCCTGATATCACCACTTTCAGTGGCAATTTGATTAAAACGCTGGCTCAAGAAGTACGGGCATCGGGTGCACAGTTTGCGCTGACCATTATCCCATCTAAATTTCGCATAAAGCAACACACCTACAAATCTGACACACTGCAATTTTCTGATAAATGGCGACTATTTTCTCAACAAAATGACATCCCTTTTATCGATCTTACAAAAGCCTTTACCACCGAAACCGCTAAAGGTAGTCAGTTATTTTTTGAGCGGGACATACATTTTAATAAGAATAGCCACAAATTAGCGGCTTCAGAGTTAACTAGAGCCTATCCTGAATTATTTAACAATTCACCACTTTAGAATAAGGTATAAATAAAGGGTGCAATAGCAAAATCAGATTAATAGGCGGTGGCACTATCATTACTAATAATCATATCGATTGAATTTCATGTAAAAAACATAAGTGATAATATTATACAAATACCTGCTATATTTATTTAATTGCTCTACTTAAACAAATATTGTTTCAGCCGGTTCTTTACTTTACCTACGACAAACAAAAGTAGTGAAAAAGAAATACCATTATCTCTGGCTGCTTTTATAATTTCTTTATTTTGTGTATAAATATTGCTCAAAGAATGGTTTGAAACACCACCCATGCGCATTTTCACCCATGTCCGTGGAATATAATGACTACGAATTTTATATTTTTCTAAAAAACGTAGCATGATTTCAATGTCATTACCCATTTTATAGCTCAGTGAAAACAGACCATATTGCTCATATATGCTTTTTTTAACATAAAATGTTGGATGAGGAGGCGCCCAACCTTGAGAGAATAATCCTGGAACAAATTCTGAAGATCTCCAGAAGCGAATAATTTTATTTAAATTTACTGGATCCACATACTCTAAATCAGCATAACAGGCATCCACATCTTTGCTCAACAAGTTTTTTGCCACTTGAGAAATAACGTCCGGTGATACCAAGACATCATCAGCATTGATAAAACCGATAACATCACCTGTTGCAAGGCGAATTCCCTTGTTCATGGCATCATAAATACCCGAATCCGGTTCTGAAAGACTATGACTAATTGTTGTAGCATATCTTTTCACGATAGACATTGTTTCATCTGTCGATTTTCCATCAACAACAATATATTCCAAATTATTATAATCTTGAACTGCGACCGATTCAAATGTCGCTTCGATGGTATTCTGACTATTATAGCAAACAGTTATCAGTGAAATTCTCAAAATAAAGCCTTAGTATAATAAATATCTTTAGTTTACTATTTTTCCAGTAGTTTTAGAAATTTCTGCACCACCTCATCCCAACTCGCAGGAAGTTTAGCCAATGCAATCGACCAATCCGGTTGCCATCCAGTTGCTAATTTACATCTTAATAAAACAAGTGCTTTTATCGCTGACACAGGGTCATCAGGATCAAAGTAAATTGCCTGCTCTCCGCAAACACAATGTGCATAATCTAAGTCTGCACAAACAATTGGCAGACCACAAATCATTGCTTCAATTAAAGGTAATCCATAACTTTCAGTTAAGGAGGGGAAAAAAAGTGCATCCACAGACTGATAATACTCACCACATGCCTGACTAGATAGTCTCCCCAAATTATTGACCCACATTGGAAAATGTCTTTTTTCCTCATATTTAAGTGTAATACACATTTCATTAATCAGTTGACTCGATTCCTCAAAGTTTTCCATGTCATTCAGAATCTTATGATTTTTATGAGGGTAGCCTGCTGCCGGATAAAAAAGTGCTTGATTACCCACAAAGCTCCGCCATATTTCGATAACTATACTATAATTATACTATAATTATACTATAATTATACTATAATTAAAGTATAGATTATGTGTGGAGTAGAATGATGTCAAAAAATAAAATTCAGTTTCAAGAAGGTTATAGTTTATTTGAGCTTTTTAATGATTATGGCACTGACAAACAGTGCCGACAAGCCTTATTTAAATGGAAATTTCCTGATGGATTTGTTTGCCCAGAGTGTGGCAATAAGACTTATTGCACTCTAGAACATCGCCATCTTTATCAGTGCCACCATTGTCATCATCAGACATCAGCAACCTGTGGGACAATATTTGATAGTACCAAACTGCCTTTATCTAAGTGGTTTTTAGCGATTCATCTTATGACTCAATTGAAGACAGCGGTTTCAGCATTAGAATTAAAGAGACAGCTTAAGGTAAGCTACAATACAGCCTGGAGTATGAAACAAAAGATCATGCAGGTTATGAAAGAACGTGATGACAGTAAACCTTTATCAGGCATCATTCAAATTGATGATGCCTACTGGGGTGGTGAGCACAGAGGCGGCTCCAGAGGTCGTGGTTCAGAAAATAAAACACCGTTCGTTGCAGCCGTTTCTACTAATGAAGATGGACACCCGATTGCAATGAATTTAAATGTGCTTAAAGGGTTTAAATCCAGTGAAATAAAACGATGGGCACAAACTCATTTAACACCTGGAAGTACTGTTTACTCAGATGGGTTAAATTGTTTTCCTGCGGTTAAAGAAGCTGACTGTAAGCATGTTCCAATCGTCACGGGTGGTGGTGCGGCAAGTGTTGATAAAATTGAGTTTATCTGGGTTAACACTATGATAGGTAATATTAAAAACTCTATGAAGGGAAGCTATCATTCCATTAACTCAAAACATTTACCTCGGTATCTTGCTGAATTTTGTTATCGGTTTAATAGACGCTTTAACTTAAAAGACATGATGCCAAGGTTTTTATGCGTGGCGATGAAAACGCCACCTATGAATGGAAAGCTCCTAAAAATGGCGGAGCTTTATGGGTAATCAAGAAAAAGTGTTAATTTTGTATGTTTATTATAGTTAAATGGCTTATCCCAATTTTTGGCATGTAAAAAGTCATTATCGGGAGCAGGTTGGGGAATAACGACAATTCTATCTCTTAACTCAGGGTAACTCTGCTCTAATTGCTCTTTCATCACAATAGTCTGAACAATCATTTTTCTAACAAATTTTAAGTTATAACGAAATAGTAAACGTAATATTTTAAACTTGAAAGTCATGCCGGTATTTTTATTAATGTGAGGACGGATAAGATTTGGCTGGTGAAACAAAACGACCTGATTTTGATAATTTCGCAAAGGAATATCACCTAAAACAATTAACTGCTCTGTACCAGGAAAATAAAAATGAGGAAAAAGACATTCAAATAACCTAGAGAGAGAGTTAGGCAGTACACGTCTCAGAGTTACTGTTGAAACCTTAAGACGATGACAATAAGGCAATTGCTCAGGGCAGGCGACCAGCATTTCATGCGAGTTTATTTTTGTTATCGCATTAATAAAAGCGCCCACAACTTGAATGGCTCCCAACCCCGTGACATTACTCGCATGAACCAACAACTTAACATTAGCGGTATTCTTTTTTGACTTCATTAAACATACTCAGATAAATATATTTCAATTCATATTTTTTTTATTGTATTTAAATAACTATTCACTTGTTCCGTAAAGCGTTTATCAAAATCAACGAGTGAAACGCTTTTATGCAATTTCTTATAGTTTTCCAATTCAGAGATGTCCTGCAATGCTTTTTTTAAACTGTCTTTGCTACTTGTATCGACTATCAAACCGCCTTTACAGGCAACTAATAAATCAGCTATACAACCAACTTGATTTGAAAGAATCACAGGCAAACCATAAAAGAGCGCCTCTTCAACGACTAAGCCCCATGGTTCACTATGCGAAAGCAATAGGAGTACATCATGCTGTAAATAAATCTTCTGAATTTCATCATTAGGTATATTAGCAATAAATTTAACATTATTGCCAGCAATTTCCTTCAACTTCTCTTCCAAGGGACCATGGCCTAGAATGGTAAGATAAAAGTCTGGGAAATTTTTAAAAGCATTTATTAAGAAAAATAGATTTTTTTCGACGGACAAACGGCCAACATATAAAAACCGGCCATTAAAATGATTGTCAATTTTTTCAAGACCATTTTTGTTAATTAAACCCACACCTCCCGTAACAATAACATTTCCAGAAAAGTTTAGTGCTTCAAGCAATTGTTTATGTCCGATTCCAGAAACAAAAGCGATTGACAATCGAGAAACAAAAAAACGTTTGATATAACCTTTTATTCCAGAAGGCGTACTATCATGTATTGACGACTCAACCACAACAGCATTTTTCTTCTTTCGATTCGTTAAGATAGTCAACCAATATTCCTGAGCGTCCCAACCGCCCACCACTACTTTAAAGTAGTTAATTGACCTCATCAGTTTTAAAAGCTTAAAACCATTTAAAAACCAATTGCGTTGTTCATAGGCATGTTGGTCAATGATTTTGTAATCGAACAGCATTTCACCGTTAAAAAAATCAGCCTGACGAACCTTCGAACCAGCACTTAAAAAAATTACGTAAATATTGCATTTTTTGGCGAGCTCATTATACAAATTAAGCTTGTAAAATGAGGGGATATTAGTAATAAATAAAAAATCATACATAGGATGTAAACTTTAAGTTAATTATTCAGAAATTTGAAACAGGTATTTTTTTATATAATATTTAAACAAAATCCATTGTTTAATCATGGCCAATATAATAATTGGCGCTACTTGATGATGACGTTTTATGGCATCATATTCATCATAAATTTCCAATATTCTACCGCTCCCAACCCCACCGGCTTTCCAATTTGAAATGATAATATTTTTACTAATCAACTTGGGAAAATTACTGTAATATCGAAGCAAATGCTCATAGTCCA
Organism: sulfur-oxidizing endosymbiont of Gigantopelta aegis; assembly: GCF_016097415.1. NCBI lineage: Bacteria > sulfur-oxidizing endosymbiont of Gigantopelta aegis. Next base: position 23,245 of record NZ_JAEHGE010000006.1, read on the forward strand.
TACAAAAACGATTGTTTACATCAAATAAGCCATATTGTTCAAATAATTTTTTATGGGTAAAAAGTCCCTGATGTGGTAGTGACATTTTAAAAAGAAGGCTGCTTTTTTTAAAGCTTCTTAGATTCAACTCATAAGTGCAACACTATTTGGTTGTATTTGTGATATTTGCTGGTTTATCGCTGGCTCATGAAATTCCCGGGGTGGCCGAGCGTAGCGATGGCCACCCCGGGAATTTCATGAGCCAGCGACGCGCCTGACGGCGCTACTAAAAAAATCATAAGTACAGCAATGATTTGCTCGAAAAAATGGCCAATTGCTTGTAAAATCGGCCATTTTCTCCTGCAAGAGTAAAGTGACTTATACAGTGGACCCCATTGTCAAGACAGCTTTCTCAAATATTAAGATATAATTCTGTTGGTTATTTATAGTATTAGTCTTATCCACATATCCACAGGTCTGCCAGTAGTCCAGAGACGCTTGCGATATATCTCAGGGCTACTGGCTTGGCCTGTGGATATGTGGACAAGGCGGTTGCCAGTAAAGTTGATTATCCTCTCATCATGCTGCCCGTTTTAAGTCTGGAACAACTTCTTTCATCACGCCATAGATCTCTGCAGGCGTTTTTCCACCGTGTGTACTGTGTGGTCGTTCATGGTTGTAAAACTCAAAATATTCCTTTAATGAGCTCTTTAGCTCATCAATACTTTGGTAATCCTTGAGGTAAATTTCCTCATATTTTACACTTCGCCAGAGTCGTTCAATCATAATGTTATCCATTGCTCTGCCTTTGCCGTCCATGCTGATTTTTATATCATTGGCCTTTAGAACACCTGTAAATGCTCTGCTAGTATATTGAGCACCTTGATCCGTATTGAAGATTTCTGGCTTTCCATATCGTCGCAGTGCTGTTTCCAGACTACTGTTTCCATGCAGACTACTGATACAAAAGCTTTCTTCCATGCTGGTTGACACTTCCCAGGACAGCACCAAAACGGCTATCTCCAGTCCATAACAGCACTTAGGTAGACAAATCCATGTGGCATCCGTAAATACGTGATATCTGTGCACCAAACCTGGTTATTCACCCCTATTAATATCAATTCCTTTGAGCAAATATGGATAGAGGTTATTTACTTTGCAAGGCTTGCTGGTATTGGGACAAATAATTTTGGTGCCACTAAAAACCAATCCCATTGATATGATCCGACAATATTTTTCTATGACTATCAGAGGCATATTGGCTACCTCGGTCAGTATGCCAAAGCAATCCATCCATTGGTTTACGCTTCCATATGGCCATCAGTAAAGCATCATTGACTAGCTTGGCTTTCATTCGCTCATCCATCGACCAGCCAACAATTTGCCTAGAGAATAAGTCAATGACAACCGCTAAATATAACCAGCCTTCCTTGGTGGCAATATAGGTAATATCACCCACATAGTAGCGATCAGGTTGAGAGACAGTAAACTCTCTTTCCAGTAAATTTGGAGATATACGCTTATTATGCTTGGAATTAGTCGTCGCTTTAAAGCGTCTCTTCGTTTTACAAAACAAACCGGCTTTTTTCATTAATCGACCAATTCTCCGGCGGCTTATATGAACGCCTTTTTCAGCCAGTTTTCTTTTAAGACGACGGGTTCCATAAGTCTTGCGACTGTCTTCAAACAGTTTTTTTAGCTGCTCAGTAAGCGCTTCATTTTCTTTCTCTCTATCCGTTTTAGGAGAGCTAACCCAATCATAATAGCAACTACGGGAAACATCCATAAAACGGCACAGAATCGTTACCGGGTAATCTTTAGCCTGATCAGTTATCCATGCGTACTTCACAAAGTTTCCCTTGCAAAGTACGCTGTGGCCTTTTTAATAAATCACGCTCCTGAATCACTTTTGCCAATTCTTTTTTCAGACGTTTTACTTCATCATAAATGTGTTCATCACTTCTATTGGCTACCGTCTTCACCGGTTTGGAATATTTACTGATCCAGGTATGTAGAGTATTTACATTAACACCTAGCTCCCTGGCAGTCTGAGAAACGGGTTGATCCGTCTCATTAGCTAATTTGACAGCTGATTCTTTAAATTCTGATGTATAGCTTTTATTCGGTTTTTTTGTTTGATCATTCATTTTAGGTCACACTTTTTATCTTTTAGTTATTTTAAGTTGTGTGTCCGGTTAAGTATAGCCACATTAATACAGTGATCGGTAAACCTAAAAACCGCAGTAGCCCCTGCAATGACATAAAATCCTGCAAAAAATTTCTTTTAGCTGAACGGTTTTGTCTAGGCTGGAGCAGGTAGCTTAATTTGTCGTGATTTATCTGAAACCAGTTCAAATTTTTCCATCGCTTTCTCTAAAATATAGCCCCAACACTCATCTAAAGTTAACTGCGGAGCAATTGCTTTAAGTTGTTTAAAAAACTGATTTAAGCCAATATGCATCTGATAGTCATAGAAAAATATTGTCGGATCATAACATAATTCAGTCTATGAGCCGCAAAGGAAATTGCTGGGACAATGCTGTATCAGAGAGCTTCTTTCATAGTTTGAAAACTGAATTGACGCACCATTGTCGATTCAAAACCAGAGTAGAAGCAAAGCAGGCAATATTTGAATATATTGAGGTATTTTATAATCGGGAGCGACTTCATTCGGCTAATGATTATTTGTCACCAGTCGATTATGAAATACAGCAGGAAATAGCTTAAATCGATTGATTGAAGAGGGTAAAGGCGACATAAATGCCGCCCATTACCGTTGACGGCCATCGGCTCCTCAGCCTGTGCCGTGAAGATATTGTAACAGGATCATTACCGTTAATACCTTGGGTGAATGGAACGGCTCTATCGTTCCAGAGGGCAAAGCCCTTTCTCTTCATCTGTTTAAAGTTAACATGAGAAACTAAAATGATAGGAAATACAAAATGACAAAAATCACTTGAAACAGCCAAAAAATATTTAGAAAACTGTCCGGAAAAGTGTTGACACATCACAATGGCTTTATCTGACTACGCTGACTCAAGAGTTTATTATGTGCACTTTCAGCGTGGTTTCAAAAAGCGTGGCCGCCCTATAAATATTTATTGGACAGACTTTTAAATGCTTTTATGCTATATTGTAGTTCCTGAATTAATGTAACCACTCAATGAGCGACATGATAAAGAACTGAACTGGGTACATACTCAGATTTGGGAACTATTTTATGATCTCAAACAATATAAACTTGAGCCAGATGATCCGTTGAAGTCAGCGATTGCTGAACATTTTGATGAATTGTGCCGGACTAAAACAAGCTTTTCGAGAATATGTTATTAAGCGTAAAATTAGTGGTAGTACACGCTCAAAGGATGGGCAACTTTGCAGAGATACCTTTGTCAGTTTAAAGAAAACTTGTTTGAAACAAGGAATTTCATTCTGGGATTTTATTAATGACCGGATCAGCAAGAGAAATTTGATCCCATATCTGCCTGAGTTGCTGAAAGGTAAAGTTTGTGCTGTTTAAATGCACAGACTTATTGAGAAGTTACAGAAATTGCTTCTATCTTATTGTTTTACATTAATTTTAACCTAATTAAAAGTATTTTTTAAATACGATGAAAAATAAGCTTATTATTCGGAAAGTCATGTTTTATAGCAATTATTCTCCTAACAGGGCAAAATCCCTCAATACATAGACAAATATAACCATGATACGTGGAAAATTTCGCTTAATAGCGTTTATTTTTACACATTTGATTAGATAAAAAACGAAAGACTACAAAGTGTGCTAACTGAAAAACTAAAAAAAACCATACAAGATGCTTATTCCAAAGTTCTGGAAAGCAAAGGAATAAAAGCCCGTTATGGACAACGGCTAATGATTGCGGATATTGCTCGAACCTTGGGCAATATTGATCAAGAGAATATTGATCAAGAGAATACCGAACAAACTAATATTTGCACGCTTGAAGCTGGGACAGGAACAGGCAAAACCATTGCTTATTTGGTTTCTGCCCTACCCATTGCCAAAGAAAACAAAAAGAAACTCATCATTTCTACCGCTACGATTGCCTTACAGGAACAAATACTGCTCAAAGATTTACCTGATATCCATCGCCATAGCGGTTTAAATTTTTCCTTTACCCTTGCCAAGGGACGCAAACGTTATGTTTGCCATTATAAATTAGAAAACTTCATCGCCCATCGGGATCAGCCTGAACTGGGGCTGGATATGCCCTCCAATGAAAGCCTGCTAAATAATAAAGATGATATGCAACTCTATGAAGCCTTACATCAGGCATGGAAGAAAAACAATGGGATGGCGAAATCGACAGTTGGGATGATTTTATTGGTCAGAGTAGTTGGCTACCCCTAACATCCGACCAACACCAATGCAGTGGCAAGCGTTGCTCTATTATAATGAATGTGTCTATTTCAAAGCCCGTGAATCCGTGTTTAAGGTCGATTGCATTATTGCCAATCATGATCTAGTGCTCAGTGACTTGAATATGGGTGGCGGCTATATTTTGCCACCGCCCAATGAATGCATTTACATTTTTGATGAGGGTCATCATTTACCGCTTAAAGCGATTAATCATTTCAGCTATTCATTTCATATCAATAGTAGTCTTAAATGGTTGGAGCAAGTCAACGCAACACTGAATAACTTTGCCTCATTGGCTAAGCCGCCAGCACAAATTCAACAAATCATTACAAATTTTCCTGAACTGGCTAAAGAGATAAGCACTGAGCTTAACCATCTGGATAGCATCACACGGCAATTCAAATTTCCTGAAAACCGATTCTCTGGGTCAAGCTCCTCAGCGCAAGCAGGCAATAATCAAAAGGAAATCTTACGATTTGAGTTCGGGCAAATTCCCGATATATTGAAAGAGCAATGTCAGCAGCTTTTAAAACAGTTTGATAAACTTTCTTCACAATTAATGCATATCAATAAAGTATTAAAGGACAGTCTGGAAGGCGAAATAACCGGTCTCAAAAGTGAAATAGCAGAACAATGGATGCCCGCACTAGCACCTATGGAGGGACGCGCCACAGCGGCCATGGATTTGTTCGAGTTTTTCACTAAGGCCGACAAACAAGGTATGCCCCCAATGCTCGATGGTTACAAAAAAAATGAAGCATCCTCTAACACCCGTAACGAACTGCTGGGCATAGAATTATCTTGTAGCCCTATTCTTGCTGCCAATACGCTGGAACAAATCCTCTGGTCACAATGTTATGGCGCGGTAGTCACCAGTGCGACAATAGCAGCACTGGGGAATTTTGATCGGTATATCTTAAACTCCGGTGTACCGGGTTTCTTTAATATCTTACCCAGCCCTTTTAATTATCAGGAAAATGTCGAATTTATTGTCCCTGCAATGCGTAGCGATGCGACTCAATATCAGGCACATACCGATGAGGTGGTTGAATTATTAACTCAGATCATCGATCCCAATAAGGGCACCTTGGTCTTATTTGCCTCCAAAAACAAATGAGTGATGTGGAATACGAGTTATTGCGCAGTGATGACATCTGGAAAAAATTACTACTTACCCAGGGACAAAGAAATAAACAAGTGATTATCAATGATCACAAGAAACAAATTGACAAGGGTCATGGTAGCGTTATTCTTGGCCTCAATAGCTTTGCCGAAGGTATCGACCTCCCCGGGGAATATTGCGAACATGTTATCATAGCCAAACTCCCCTTTTCAGTTCCTAACAATCCCGTTGATGCTTCTTTAACCGAGTGGATTGAATCTCAAGGCCGCAATGCCTTTATGGAAATTGCTGTGCCTGATGCATCCATAAAACTAGTACAAGCCTGTGGTCGTTTGATCAGAAAAGAAACCGACTCAGGAAAAATCACCCTTTTGGACAAACGCGTAATCACAAAATTTTACGGTAAGAAAATTCTTAGTGCCCTGCCTCCTTATAAAATGCGCTTAAACGAAGTGATTGATTAAATGTATGGTAATGAAGTGTAAATATAATATGCGCTTGAAGTAAATCGCTCATTAAATTATCATCGAATAGACTATTTGCTCTTATTAGTAGTAATTATCCTAAAATAATCAGTTGAATCGTAGCGAGAGCGACTTAGGTTCTGAAGATTAAGGGTTTTACAGGTTATTTTGGCTTTATTCGTAGTCACCCTACGGGTGAAGTCAAAATGTTCTGGAAAATCCTTAAGATTCAGTACATAAGGCGGTCGCAGTAGGTTCAACTGATTTTTTTAGGATTATACCCCAAGGATAAAATATGCCTAATGTGGCTACACTTAACCGGACACACAACTTAAAATAACTAAAAGATAAAAAGTGTGACCTAAAATGAATGATCAAACAAAAAAACCGAATAAAAGCTATACATCAGAATTTAAAGAATCAGCTGTCAAATTAGCTAATGAGACGGATCAACCTGTTTCTCAGACTGCCAGGGAGCTAGGTGTTAATGTAAATACTCTACATACCTGGATCAGTAAATATTCCAAACCGGTGAAGACGGTAGCCAATAGAAGTGATGAACACATTTATGATGAAGTAAAACGTCTGAAAAAAGAATTGGCAAAAGTGATTCAGGAGCGTGATTTATTAAAAAGGCCACAGCGTACTTTGCAAGGGAAACTTTGTGAAGTACGCATGGATAACTGATCAGGCTAAAGATTACCCGGTAACGATTCTGTGCCGTTTTATGGATGTTTCCCGTAGTTGCTATTATGATTGGGTTAGCTCTCCTAAAACGGATAGAGAGAAAGAAAATGAAGCGCTTACTGAGCAGCTAAAAAACTGTTTGAAGACAGTCGCAAGACTTATGGAACCCGTCGTCTTAAAAGAAAACTGGCTGAAAAAGGCGTTCATATAAGCCGCCGGAGAATTGGTCGATTAATGAAAAAGCCGGTTTGTTTTGTAAAACGAAGAGACGCTTTAAAGCGACGACTAATTCCAAGCATAATAAGCGTATATCTCCAAATTTACTGGAAAGAGAGTTTGCTGTCTCTCAACCTGATCGCTACTATGTGGGTGATATTACCTATATTGCCACCAAGGAAGGCTGGTTATATTTAGCGGTTGTCATTGACTTATTCTCTAGGCAAATTGTTGGCTGGTCGATGGATGAGCGAATGAAAGCCTTTAAGCTAGTCAATGATGCTTTACTGATGGCCATATGGAAGCGTAAACCAATGGATGGATTGCTTTGGCTTCTTTCATAGTTTGAAAACTGAATTGACGCACCACGCACCATACTGACCGAGGTAGCCAATATGCCTCTGATAGTCATAGAAAAATATTGTCGGATCATAACATAATTCAGTCTATGAGCCGCAAAGGAAATTGCTGGGACAATGCTGTATCAGAGAGCTTCTTTCATAGTTTGAAAACTGAATTGACGCACCATTGTCGATTCAAAACCAGAGTAGAAGCAAAGCAGGCAATATTTGAATATATTGAGGTATTTTATAATCGGGAGCGACTTCATTCGGCTAATGATTATTTGTCACCAGTCGATTATGAAATACAGCAGGAAATAGCTTAAATCGATTGATTGAAGAGGGGTAAAAGGCGACATAAATGCCGCCCATTACCGTTGACGGCCATCGGCTCCTCAGCCTGTGCCGTGAAGATATTGTAACAGGATCATTACCGTTGTGAAAATACCTTGGGTGAATGGAACGGCTCTATCGTTCCAGAGGGCAAAGCCCTTTCTCTTCATCTGTTTAAAGTTAACATGAGAAACTAAAATGATAGGAAATACAAAATGACAAAAATCACTTGAAACAGCCAAAAAAATATTTAGAAAACTGTCCGGAAAAGTGTTGACACATCAGCCTATTGAAAGTCCATCAGAAACAGCACAGGACAGCAATATACCAAAGGATGTACAAAAAGACTCTCAGCATTTTGAAACAGTAATCATCGGCACTGGATTTTCAGGTTTACTCGCGGCTATCCGTTTACAAAAAAAGCATTTCAATGACTTTGTCTTATTAGAACGAAGTTCTGATATCGGTGGAACCTGGCGGGACAACTCCTATCCGGGTGCCGAAGTAGACATTCCAACGAGCTTATATTCTATTTCCTTTGTGCCTTATAAATTCAAAAAAACATATTCACCACAGAGTGAATTGCTTGAATATACCAACTATATCATCAATAAATTTGATATTAGAAAGCACACAAAAACAAACCAAACCGTCACAAAACTTACATATAATGAAGATACTTTTTTATGGCATGTAGAGGTTGGGTCAGGAGAACACTATACCGCTCGGTTTATTATTGATACCAGTGGTGTGTTAGCCAATCCACATATTCCTGAAATTAACGGGGCTGATACTTTTCAAGGCGCTAAATTCCACACTGCGCGATGGGATCACAACATACCTTATGAAGGAAAACGTGTTGCAGTGATTGGGTCTGGATGTTCCGCAGCTCAGGTCGTTCCAGCCATTGCCAGTAAGGTTGAGCAATTAACATTATTTATGGGCAAGGCTCAATGGATCATTCCACGTTCAGACCGCAACTATAGTTCCACCGAGCGTTTCATTCGTAATCTTCCTGGAATACGGCATATTATTCGTTTTGCAATCTTTAGTTATCATGAAATCAGATTTCTTGCCTTTCGTCGCTATCCAATCACGACAAATCTCAGTAAATTCATTAAAAGTATTTATAGAAAGGTACTCAAGAAGAATCTTGAAAAATACATTGATGATGACAAGATACGCCAACATATGATGCCTGATTATGAATTGGGCAGCAGGCGAGTCATTCCGACAAATATTTATCTCCCGGCCCTTTCCCGAGACAATGTGACTGTTAATATCAGTGGCATAGAAGCGATTACACCAACAGGCATTAAAACCAAAGACGGTAAAGAAATACCTTTAGACATCATCGTCTATGCCACAGGCTTTTATGCTTATTCAAATATGAAAAAAGCACTCTCATTTCAGGTCTATGGTCTCGATGGTCGAAACCTCAATAGTGAATGGGAAACAGATCTGGTCTCTTATAAGGGCATCATGGTTTCAGGCTATCCTAATTATTTTAAAGTAAATGGACCTAATACCGGTACCGGTCATAGTTCACAATTATGCTATATGGAAGCAATGACCCATTATACCGTTAAGGCAATTGAGGCAATAAAAAGCGATACCAGCATCAAAGCCATCGACGTTAAACAGAACCTTCAGGATGAGTACGTTAAAAAAATGAGACAAACGATGCAATTGACCGTTTGGCAAAATAGTACTTGTACGGCTTTTTATAGAAAAAATATGACAGGTGATGTCACCAGCCTATCACCTGAATCTGTGGTCAACTTTATCTTTACCCGTAAATGGTTTCACTTAAGTGATTATAATTTATTAAAGTGAAATAAAACCATGTAATAAAACCTTAAAATATGCCAATTTATCTTTACATTTGTAGGATGTGGTGAGTATAACGAACCACATCAAAGGCGTATATTTAAAGCCATTGATGCAGTTCGTTATACTCACCACATCCTACATCTGAAGTGTAAACAAGGTTTAATATGTGCCCTTTGTGAACAGTCTGATAATTTCAAGGTAAATATTAATCATTCAGGGAATTGAAATGAGCAATAAGAAAGTAGGTATTACTACAGCCATAACTGCCATAATAATTATGGCCTTTTTAATCATTTATTTGGCCAAGCCCTGCGATGGGGACTATAAGTTTAGCCTAAAAGAAATGTCATTTGAGTGTTCTCTAGCAACAATAAACCCTGACCCAACCCCAGGCCCAAGTTCAGGTTCAAGTTCAGGTTCAGGTGATATCACAACAACGCCAGATGATTCTAATAACTCAGATAAAATTATCCATGCCTGTATCAATAATAAAATTGCCAGTCTAGAAGCAAAAACACGCCAAGAAGTTGTTAGTTTGGGTGTGGCCGCAGGTCTTGGCAAATATTTTGCTTGCAAAACTGTCACCGTTAACAAAGAAAAATTAGCGCAAGGTCCAAAGTCTAATGAATATTTATCCGGCTCCCCTGAGTGTTCACTGGTTTCTGCCGAAGTTGAAGATAGAGCAAAAGTCATAGAGTGCGGTACGAAAAATGGTAAGCCTTTTATTAAAATTGAAGTAAAAGGTAAAGGCTGTGAATATTCAAATAAAGCAACA
>NZ_JAEHGE010000007.1 GCF_016097415.1 sulfur-oxidizing endosymbiont of Gigantopelta aegis
TGTACGTGATTTCAACTTGCCAGCAATGGGAATAAAAATAACTGTGGCCAATAATGAACCATAAAATGTGGTCAGTAAGGCCACTGCCATTGACGGGCCAATGGTTGAGGGATCATCAAGCGTACTCAACATTTGAATAAGACCGATCAAGGTGCCTAACATGCCAAACGCAGGAGCATAAGTGGCCATTTTTTTAAACACATCCTGAACATTGAAATGTCGTGCTTTCATGGAATTAATCTCCGTGCGTAGGACATGACGAATCATTTGTTCATCGGAGGCATCAGCAATTAAATTGCAGGCACGTTTTAAAAAAGGTGAATTGGTTTTAACTTCCGACAGAGCCAGCAAACCTTTTCTACGACTGAGTTGTGTGAGTTGCAACATGGTTTGAATCAATTGCTCAGGCCGTTGTTTGTTGGTGCCAAAAACAAAGGCCGCACTTTTAAAGGCAGTAATAATATCTTTAAGAGGAAAGGTCAGTAAGGTGGCAGCAATCGTGCCACCAAAAACAATCATCATACCCGGCACATTGATGAAGGTTGAGGCATTGCCACCGAGTAATATGGCAGAAACAATCAATGCAAACCCCGAAATAATACCAATTAGTGAAGCAAAATCCATAGCAATGAGTGCCTAAAATGTGTGAGACCGAGGGCGTTGAGATGCTTTAATTGTAGACCAGATAAATGGATAGGCAAGGTGGGGATAAAGGGAGAGGTTCTTCGCTCATTTTTATTGACTTATCAGCAAGTAACACCTATAAATTAACAGTAGTACAAATTCCCCTGTGCCATGATAGATCTTTGTAAATTAAAGGAATTGTTGTTAATGAGTTTGAAGTTTTGGAATTTTAACTATTGGAAGTTGAACTATCGTTGTTTAAGATTATCACTTTTTTTGACCAGTTATTTAATAATAAGTATGGCACATGCAGACAGTATACAAGCTGATCGACCTGGGTTCAGCACGGGTACCTATACCGTAGCGCCGGGCTATAGTCATATTGAAGTTGGCTTACAATATGATAAGGGCAATAATATTGGTGAGCGAGGCAGTTATACCGCACCCTTATTAAACTATAGAATGGGGCTGACGGATGAAACCGAGCTTAATCTTCTATGGGATGGTTGGAATAAAAGCAATGGTGATTCTTCTTTGACCAATGGTGACTTAATGCTGGGCTTGAAACAACGCATCGTGACCAATGAAGACTATAATATATCCTGGTTGGGCTTTGTTACGTTGCCTACAGGCACTCGAAGTAATGCTCAGCATTTTTCCCCGTTTATTGGTTTACTCTGGGATCGTACCATTACAGATAATATTTCTTTATTTGGCACTTTACAATTGGTCTCTTATGTTGAATCCAGAGACCGAAAAAACCAATTTCAGCCAGCGATAGGCTTGTCCTATCAGCATACTGATAAATTGGGTAGCTATGTAGAAATATACAGTGATATTGCTATGAATACGAGTGTTGCACCGGCGAGCGTGTTTGATGCAGGACTTACTTATTTGTTAACGGATTCAATACAGGTCGATTTTAATTTTGGCCTAGCAACGGATCGTCGCTCATCTGATTTTGCAGGCTTTGGTTTTGCCATACGTTTCTAGGTTAATGGCTGTGTCAAACTTCACCCATAATATTCATCGTAAATTGTTTACTCAATAATCTATTAAGGTAAAAGTATCAATCAGTCATGAGCTTAAGTAATAAAATAAATTATATACAACAAGCATGGAATGATTTGCGTATTGGTGCACGCCTGACAATCGGTGTGAGCACCATCTTATTTCTCACCGTTGTTGTTGGTCTAGTGGGTTGGGTCACGCTGGAATCTCAGTCTCGCTCACAAATTTTAGCCAATCAGGCGATTGATTTAGTCAGTGCATTACGTGCTGCACGTCAGGACGAAAAAAACTATATGCTCAGTGGTGATGCCATCCATATTAAAGAAACGCTGGAAGGCATAGAAAATATCCGAAAAAATGCTGAAAGACTCAAGTCTGACTTAGAAAAAGAATTACATGCGATGCTGAATGATTTATTAGCTGAGCGGGATAACTATCAAACTGAATTTGAAAATTTTGTTGAATTGAATTATAAAAAATCGCTCAGCTTAAAAGAGATGGTAAGTCAGGGACGAGAACTGGAAAATACGGCGGTTATCTTACGTGATGATCAGAAAAAAGAATTGCAGCGTCTGGAAACTTTGGCCGTTACCTCATCCGATGAACGCCAGGAAAAAAGAGAAAAAGCGGATGATGCTAATCGCATGATTAAGCTGATGGGTGAAGCACGACAACAAGAGAAAAATTTCCTGCTACGCAATAATCCGCGTTATGCCGATGATACAGAAAACCTGGTCGATAAACTCATTATTCAGGCTAATTCCACTAAATCTCGCTTTGAAGATGTAGAAAATCAACGTTTGGCACAACAAATTATTGATGCTGCCGAGCAATATAAAAAGGATCTAAAAGCCGTTGTTGAGGGTGAAAAAGAAAATACTCAGGCATTAGCAACCATTATTATTTTGGGTCGTTTAGTGGAAGATCACTCGGTTAAACTCCGTGAAGATCAAAAACAAGAACTCTTAAAATTAGAACAGCAAACGACTGACACAGGGAAGCAGCGACTGGATAAACGTGAGAAGGCCGATCTGGCCAATCGTATCATTAAACTCATGGGAGAGGCGCGGCAACAGGAAAAAAACTTTTTACTGCGTAAGGAACAATCTTATGCTGAAGTCACTTATGACTTGGTCAGAGAAATGATCAAACAGGCGGTTGATTTACGGCAGCGTTTTCAGGACAAACAAAATAAAAAATTAGTCAATCAAGTCATTGAAGCTGCAAAACAGTATTTGGATGAATTTAACAAGATTGTTAAGATAACCAACGCCAATGTCTTAGCTCAGGATTCAATGGCATCATTGGGGCGTAAAGTGGAAGATCGTTCATCTCAATTGAGGGATGATCAGAAACAAGAACTACAGCGCCTGGAGCGCATTTCAACACGTTCTTCTAAGCAACGGCTGGATAAACGCATCAAGGCGGATACGGCGAATCGTATTATTAAGCTAATGGGCGAAGCCAGACAACAGGAAAAAAACTTTCTATTACGTAAGGAGCAAGCTTATGTTGAACAAACCCGCACCTTGGTGAATCAGGCAGTACGTCAGGCACAATTATTACGCGAACGATTTCAGGATAAGCAAAACCGTGAATTAGCGGATAAAATTATTAGCGCTGCACAAAGTTATTCACAAGAATTTGAAGATGTTGTGGTGGCTGAAAATGAGCAGGTGCAACAGCAAGCACGTATGGTGAATGCCGCTCGTGAGATTGAGCAATGGGCAGGTCAAATTCGTCATAAAACACAATTGTCTGCGGATAATGCTAAAGAAACCGCTGTCGTTATCATTCTATTGACCTTAGCTCTGGCGTTAATTCTAGGGGTTGCTGCGGCGGTTATATTGACCAATAGTATTTCCAAGCCTATTCAGGAACTTGTTGAGGTCATTAACCGACTGGCACGCGAAGATAATGTGGATGTACCCTTGGTGATGAATCAGGACGAAATTGGTAAAATTGCCCGCGCAATTTCAAACTTTAAAGAAGTTATTCTACGGCGTAAAGAAAAAACCGAGGCACAGCTCATTCAAGCTGAGAAAATGGCCGCATTGGGCGATTTGGTTGCCGGTGTGGCTCATGAAATTAATACGCCAATAGGTATTGCCGTGACGGGTAGTACACACTTGCAAGATCAAATCACCTTATTAGAGCAAAGCTTTGATCAGGGCAAACTGACAAAATCAGAATTTAAAGACTTTGTCGATAATGCGATGCCAACAGCAGCAACGATACAAAATAATTTGGAGCGAGCCTCTGCCTTAATCAAAAGTTTCAAGCAAGTGGCCGTTGATCAATCCAGTCAGGAATTAAGAATCATAAAAATAGCCGATTATATTAATAATGTGTTAGTCAGTTTACACCCTAAGATCAAACAAACTAAACATCAGATTTTAGTTGAAGGCGATCAACAATTGATGATTGAAACAGTGCCGGGTGCACTGTCACAAGTGATCACTAATTTGGTTATGAACTCCTTAACACATGGTTATGAGACTGACTCAGAGTCTGGCATTATAAAAATTAATATCGCATCTGAAAATAAAGATGTCATTATAACGTATAGTGATGATGGGAAAGGCATGAGTGATGAAACGGCAAAACGTATTTATGAACCCTTTTTTACGACTAAGCGTGGTACCGGTGGTAGTGGTCTGGGACTGAGTATTATTTTCAATTTGGTCACACAAACATTAGGTGGTGTTATTCATTGCTCCACAAAATATGAGCAGGGTGTAAGCTTTGAGATACGCTTTCCAATCAAAAAAGAAATGGATAACATAAATGATTGAAGATGATGATCTGTTATTTAATGACGATGATGATGAGACAAATGTGAATGATAAGACATCATTAAAGAGTGATTTGCAAGCCTGGAAATTACTCATTGTTGATGATGATCCTGAAGTACATCAAATTACCAAATTATCTTTAGTTAATTTCAAATTTGAAAATAGAGGTTTGGAATTTTTGCAGGCATATAGTGCTGAAGAAGCTTTAAAAATTATTCAGTCAACGCCTGACATTGCACTCACATTACTGGATGTGGTAATGGAAACAGAACATGCTGGCCTAGAGTTAGTCGAAAAAATCCGTACACAACTGAACAATAATCGCATTCGAATTATTCTCAGAACCGGGCAACCGGGGGTGGCGCCGGAAAGAGATATCATTGTTCATTATGATATTAATGATTATGCAGAAAAAGCCGAATTATCAGCCCAAAAATTATTTACCTTAGTTGTCGCTAGCTTACGTGCTTATCGAGATATCGTAAAATTAGAAGATAGTCGGGCTGAGCTAGTGGAAGCTAATTTACGTTTATCAAAAGAGCGTGAACGCATACAAGTAACCCTGGATTCAATTGGTGATGGGGTAATGACGACTGATGCACAAGGTTTGATCACCCATCTTAATCCAGTGGCAGAAAAATTGACCGGCTGGAGTCTACAAGATGCTTGCGGACTGGATGTTAAAAACGTTTTTCCTATTGTTGATGCCTCCAGTGGCGAGACGATTTCAAACCCCATTGACAAAGTCATTGCCACGGGCGAAACCGTCTATTTGAGTAATCATACCACACTGATTTCCAGAACCGGGAAGCAATTTCAGATTGCAGATTCGGCAGCGCCTATTAGAGGTGCAGACCAGCAGATTGTGGGTATGGTGCTGACCTTTAATGATGTGACAGAGCAATACAGTCTGCGCGAAGCGGCTAAACAGAGCTAACATCATCTGCAAATGATTATGGATCATACTCCCGCTATTATTTATGCCAAAGATATTCAAGGTCACTATCTTTTTGTAAATCAGAAGTTCAAGTCGTTTTTTGAACTCACGACAGAGGAAGTCATTGGTAATACGGATTTTGATATTTTCCCTGCTGAAATTGCCACAGCATTCCGCAAAAACGACCAGCTTGTTTGGGAGTCAGGAAAGGCCTTGGAAGCTGAAGAAAGCGCACCTTATAAGGATGAAATCCGACATTATTTATCGGTTAAATTTCCTATTTTAGATGCTGCTGGCATGGCCTATGCGATGTGTGGTATTTCAACGGATATCAGTGAGCACAAGAAACAGGAAGAACAATTGCGCCGAAGCCAAAAAATGGAGGCCATCGGTCAACTCACCGGTGGTATTGCACATGATTTTAATAATCAACTGGGTGTGGTGCTCGGTTACTTAGATTTTATCAATGACTCCGTTGAAGATGATAAAAAACTGCAAAAATGGATTGGTACAGCCACCAAAGCTGCATTACGCTGCACTGATCTAACGCGCCAGTTATTGTCTTTTTCACGCACCCAAGCGAATGAAAAAACCGTAGTCGATATTAACTCTAAATTAGAAGAGTTAAAAAATATGTTGGCCCGTTCTATCACGCCTGCAATTGTAATCCAATATTTTTTAGCGGATGACCTCTGGCTAACAGAAACGGATGGCGGAGAGTTTCAAGACGCTATTTTAAACTTGGTTATTAACGCCCGAGATGCGATGCCTAATGGTGGTAAGTTATTAATTGAAAGCAGTAATAAAACAATTGATAGTGATTGTACGCACATTAATTCGACAGCGACTGCGGGTGATTATGTTCAAATTATGCTCAGTGATACCGGAATGGGCATGGATAAAGCCACTCAGGAGCGTATTTTTGAACCATTTTATACCACCAAGCCTAAAGGGGAAGGTACGGGCTTAGGGATGGCGATGGTGTATGGTTTTGTGAAACGCTATGGTGGTTTTTTTCAAATCTATTCGGAAGTCGATGTGGGTACAACAATGCGCTTGTATTTACCGCGTACGCTTTCGGAGCAGGAAAATGCTGTTTTACCTGAAAAGAAAGGCGTTATTCCATCCGGTTCAGAAACGGTTTTAATTGTTGATGATGAAGTAGATTTATTAAATTTAGCCGACACTTATCTCTCTGCTTTAGGTTACCAAACTTTTTTGGCTGAAAATGCCCAACAGGCGATGGCAATCATGGCAAAACAGCCGAATATTGATGTGTTATTCAGTGATGTGGTGATGCCGGGTGGTGTTAATGGTTACGAGTTAGCCGAGCAAGCCATAGAAAAATATCCACATATTAAAGTGCTGCTGACTTCGGGCTTCACTTCGAACACCATCGCTCAAAATGGGCAGCAACGCTTTACAAGACAATTATTAACGAAACCCTACCGAAAAATAGAATTGGCTCGGGCGTTACGCAAAGTGATAGCAAAATCGGTTTAATGAACACTGGATACCTTGTAAGATGTGTTTGAGTGACAAAGCGCAGCAATATTTTTTTTATTTTCTAGAATTATCCCTCCAATCAAGTAGAATACAGCTCTCATTCTTATTAGTGGAACTCTTATGGATAAATTTAGCCTCATTATTGTTATTGGCGTTATCGCCCTGACCGCCTATTATTTTATGTCAAATAAAAATAACGGCAAAACTGCTGTAGAAAATACCCGCCTGGGGGCAGAATATTTGGCTACAAACAAAGTCAAAGAAGGCGTTGTAGAAACAGCATCAGGCTTGCAATATCAGGTGCTGACTCAAGGCAGTGGGACACAGCATCCTAGCGCGAAAGCAACGGTTAAGGTGCATTATCATGGCACTCTAATGGACGGTAAAGTTTTTGATAGCTCGGTGGATCGTGGTGAGCCTATTAGTTTCTTGATTACCCACAAAGCTCCGCCATATTTCGATAATTATACTATAATTATACTATAATTAAAGTATAGATTATGTGTGGAGTAGAATGATGTCAAAAAATAAAATTCAGTTTCAAGAAGGTTATAGTTTATTTGAGCTTTTTATCGATTATGGCACTGACAAACAGTGCCGACAAGCCTTATTTAAATGGAAATTTCCTGATGGATTTGTTTGCCCAGAGTGTGGCAATAAGACTTATTGCACTCTAGAACATCGCCATCTTTATCAGTGCCACCATTGTCATCATCAGACATCAGCAACCTGTGGGACAATATTTGATAGTACCAAACTGCCTTTATCTAAGTGGTTTTTAGCGATTCATCTTATGACTCAATTGAAGACAGCGGTTTCAGCATTAGAATTAAAGACAGCTTAAGGTAAGCTACAATACAGCCTGGAGTATGAAACAAAAGATCATGCAGGTTATGAAAGAACGTGATGACAGTAAATCCTTTATCAGGCATCATTCAAATTGATGATGCCTACTGGGGTGGTGAGCACAGAGGCGGCTCCAGAGGTCGTGGTTCAGAAAATAAAACACCGTTCGTTGCAGCCGTTTCTACTAATGAAGATGGACACCCGATTGCAATGAATTTAAATGTGCTTAAAGGGTTTAAATCCAGTGAAATAAAACGATGGGCACAAACTCATTTAACACCTGGAAGTACTGTTTACTCAGATGGGTTAAATTGTTTTCCTGCGGTTAAAGAAGCTGACTGTAAGCATGTTCCAATCGTCACGGGTGGTGGTGCGGCAAGTGTTGATAAAATTGAGTTTATCTGGGTTAACACTATGATAGGTAATATTAAAAAACTCTATGAAGGGAAGCTATCATTCCATTAACTCAAAACATTTACCTCGGTATCTTGCTGAATTTTGTTATCGGTTTAATAGACGCTTTAACTTAAAAAGACATGATGCCAAGGTTTTTATGCGTGGCGATGAAAACGCCACCTATGAATGGAAAGCTCCTAAAAATGGCGGAGCTTTATGGGTAATCAAGATTAGTTTTGCATTAAATCAGGTTATTCCCGGTTGGACTGAAGGACTGCAATTAATGGTTGTCGGTGAAAAGACCCGTTTTTTTATTCCGGCTAAACTCGCCTATGGCAATCGAGCTATGGGCGCCATTGCCCCTGGCTCGACATTGATCTTTGATGTGGAACTCTTAGGTGTTACAGAATAGTATCATGAGTATAAGGCGATGCTAAAAATACTCTGTTTTGGTGATAGCATTACCCTTGGTGAATTAGACCTTGAGTGGGGTGGCTGGGCTGATCGTTTAAAGAGGCACTTTTTTGCCCAATTTTCAGCACAACAAACACAAGACATTGGCCTATATAATCTGGGCATTGCCGGAGAAAATACCGATGGCTTAGTTTATCGATTTGAAACAGAGCTCAAAGCACGTCATATCAATGGTCAACAATTGATTATTTTATTCGCCTATGGTGCAAATGATATTGTCATTCATAAAGATAAAAATATTGTTCCGGAAGCTTATTTTATCAGGAATTTAAAACACTGTATTGAAATAGCTCAAGGTGTTAATGCCGAGATAGTATTATTAGGTGTTTTGCCAATCTCTGACCGCATTGAAGGTCAAGTAAATCAGCATGGCAAGTTGCGTTTTGATAGTGACATACAAAAATATAATGTCATTTTAAACACGCTTGCTCAAAAAATGCATTGCCAATTTATTGATTTATACTCGATTTTTTCGGAAGCTGGCAATAAAGAAAAGTACCTTTCCAGCGATGGATTGCATCCCAATGCTAAGGGACATGAATTGCTCTACAAAAATATAAAGCAACAACTCGAAGCATTAGTTCTTTAACAGGTAAAATTTGTAGGGTGGGCACTGCCCACCAATTGCGGTCAATGAATACTGCTGATGGACAGCTCCCTACGTTCTATTTTTTTTATTTAGCCTTATTTTATTGACTCTTTAGCCTGTCAGTATCAAACTGAACCACGTAAATGCTTCACTTGAGCGATTATAATGGATTAAAGTGAAATATCGCTTATTTATATTGACAACTCAATGGGATTAATTTGAGAAACACACGTATTTTAACATTGGGCATCATTGTATTGGTGTTTATGGTCGCTTTTATCGTCAGTGTATGGAATCCATTTACACCTCGTATAATGAGCCCCAAAGACCAACCAACAGCATGTTGGCAACCGGATTCCCCTATTGCACAGTTTGATCCAAAGACTGCGGTCTATTCTGATTTTCTGCCGATCAATGATGGTATTGATGCACTTTCCTGGCGCTTGGCTCTTATTGAATCGGCTCAAGAGCGTATCGATGTGCAATATTTTATGTGGCACATGGATGAGGTGGGTTTACTGATACTGGAACGCTTATTGAGTGCAGCCGATCGGGGCGTCAAGGTGCGGATCTTATTGGATGATCTCATGGGAGGGCTGGATCGTGAATGGCTTTTGGCCAGTGCCCATGAAAATGTAGAAGTACGATTATTTAATCCTTTTAGAACCCGTGATGATAATTGGTTGGCGAGAGGACCCGAGTGGCTGATTAATATTTCACGCTTAAATCGCCGCATGCATAATAAGTTATTTCTGGTAGATCAGAAAATCGGCATTATGGGCGGTCGAAATATTTCTAATGAATATTTTGGTCTTGGGAGTCATCTTGATTTCCGTGATTTTGATTTGCTGGTATCAGGTCCGGTGTCTTATCAATTGGATGAGAGTTTCGAAACCTTCTGGCATAGCACTTGGACTTATGCACCGAAAAAAATTACCGAACAAAGAAAAAACCAGAACGATCTTGATGTTTTTCGTGAGACAACACGGCAGTGGTTATCAAAGGCAGAGAAGATAGCTTATTTGCAAGACCTAGGCTATAACTGGGAAGATAAATTGACTGAGGCTCGTAAGCGGTTTATACACGCCAGTGCCAAGGTGATTTATGACTGTCCACCGGGGACAAAATCGGACAAGCCAGTGCAAAGGGTGATTGTTAGCTTTCGTGATTTATTGCATGTAACGGACAAAAAAATATTATTGGTATCACCCTATGTGGTACTGCCAGACAGTATACGTGAACATTTGTTTGACGCAATGGAACGGAATGTGACAGTTCAGTTACTGACTAATTCTCTTGCCGCCGCCGATCAAAATATTACTTTTAGTGCCTATGCAAAAAGTCGCAATACATTGCTCAGTAATGGTATAAATATTTATGAAATGAAGGCAAATGGGGAGCATTGGGATAATTATCGTACGCCATTGTCATCCGGTGAATACCTCAGTGTACATGCTAAAATTGTTCTTCTGGATGATGATAAAGTGATGGTGGGTTCGCCTAATCTTGATCCACGTTCGAAGCTTTTGAATTCGGAAATAGCCTTGTTGATCCGTAGCAAAGAACTTTCGCAACGGATTTCGCAACTTTTTAAGCGTGATCTTCAAGCCGAAAATAGTTGGCAAGTCCGCTTAGATGATGCCGGTAAAATGTATTGGGAAGCGGGTGATGAAAAGTACTATAAAGAGCCTGCTCGTTCAACGCTACAACGACTACAGGTGTTCTTTTTCTCGTTATTTCCGATTGATGATCAGCTTTGATTAGTCATTTTTTTTGGTGTTTTTTTCTTCAATCCACTTGCTCATAAAATACTGGCTACGATAAAGATTATGACGTAATATTTGGCCATAAAAATTATTTTTTCGATGTGCTGATAAATTATTCATTAATTGTTTGATGGTGTTTATAAAGGCGAGCGTATGTTGTGATTCATTGAATTGTTGCTTAATAATTTGCTCACCATGCTGCTGACTTACTTGCCAAAGTGTTTTATCTTGATAGAGTTGAATGGCACTTTGGGCAATTTCCTCAGGTGTTTCGGCAATGAGTCCACCCCACGATGAAGGCTCATTGTTTTTGCTCTCATTTAGCGCCATTCCTTCCTGACCAATGGCGGTACTGATACAAGGTGTACCTGATAACCAACCATCCGCTATTTTACCTTTGATGCCTGCACCAAAGCGCAAGGGTGCTAAATTAACGCGGTATTGGCCTAGAGTTACAAGAGCATCGTCTGCTCGACCTTTAATAAAGAATCCCTTTTCGGGCTGGTGTAATTGCCAGACTTTTTCTGATGGGTAAGCACCATAAACATGTAGTTCTGCTTGTGGTAGTTGTTTTCTAATGAGTGGCCAGATAGATTGATAGCACCATAAGACGGCATCCCAATTGGGTGGGTGTAGAAAATTGCCTATCATGACAAAATGCTCACGGCTGTTATATGGCTGATGGCTGTTATAAGAATTTTTATGAATAATATGATGCTTGTTTTCTAATGTCAGCATAAAGGGACAATAGAGTAAAATTTCCGCTGCTATGTTAAATTGCTCCGTCAGCAATTGCATTTCATAGCTGGAAATAATCAAACTGAGATCACAACGTAAAATAGCCCCTATTTCACGCACACAGTCATCACTGTATAAATCCAGTTCTTGCTTACTTTGTAAGGCTTTTTGTCGGGCTCTACGCAGAAAGTGCAAGTCCTGAGTGTCGAGGATATTAATGGCTGCTGGAAAATGCGCCTGTACCCGGGGAGCAAATTGTTCTTCGGTGATAAAGCGATCATAAATAACAATGTCGGGTTGGATCGTTAGAATGAAATCATCAAAGGAACTGTCATTGAGTTTGATTGCCTGACTGGTAATATTCAGTTGCTCTAAGTTCGCACAATACTCAGTTTTATCGGCGGCACTGCTAAAATAAATTTGCCAATTGGATTCACTTTGTAGGGCTTTTAACAAGGCTAAAGTCCGATAACCAGCTGCAGAAGAACTGGGTTCAGGCCATAGATGACCAATGAAGAGAATTGTTTGTTTGCTCATTAGTTAGTATTCATCCGTTTATTCTAAAATTATTTGATAATTGCGACCGTAGGGTGGGCATGGCTTTATCTGCCCACGCTGACTCAAGCGCTTATTATGTACACTTTCAGCGTGGGCACAAAAAGCGTGCCCACCCTACGGTTCTTTATATAAAAAAACCTATTTACGGATGGATACTAGTTAGCTTTTGCTATCAATCGGAATAATACCTTCTAAATGCGTGGCGATAATGGCCTTAGCCTGCTTGATAAAGGCAATAAAATAAGCTTGTTCCCGATCTTCCTTGCGGATAGCCGCATATAAGATGCCCCAACAACCCTTTTCTCCCAGCGGCAGGGCTTTGATGCCGTATTGCTGTAGCACTTTTTTATTTAACACCCAACACGGCAGGGCGGCCACACCGCGATTGCTGGCAATCAATTGCAAGGTCATGGCATTGACTTGTGAATGACGTACCAAGCTCGGTTCAACGCCAGCAGGCCCTAGAAAACGGGTAAAAATATCCAGTCGTTCGCGTTCCACGGGATAAGTGATCAGCGTGTCATCATACATGTCTTCGGCAAAAATACAGGCCTCAGAAGCTAGGGGGTGTTGTTTGGCAACCGCTAAAAGAATTTGATAGTTAAATAATGGAATATAAGTCACTTCATCGTGATCACGAATGTCTGAAGTAATAATTAAATCGGTATTAGCACGTAAGAGTGATTCGGTGGGATTAAGATCAAAGCCGGTTAACAAGTCTAATTCGACATCGGGCCAGTCCAGACGGTATTGATCCAAGGTGGGCATCAACCAGTCAAAGCAACTATGGCATTCGACACCAATACGTAAACTGCCACTATCGCTGGTTTTGATTCGGCTTAGTTGTTGCTCTGTTTGTTTGACCTGAGGAAGAATTTTATCCGCGAGCTCCAGCAGTTTTTGACCAGCCGGGGTAAAGCGCATGGGGCGGGTTTTTCTGACCAATACGGGCGTGCCGAGATAGTCTTCCAATACTTTGAGTTGGTGAGATAATGCCGATTGTGACAAATTCAGTAATTCTGCCGTAGCCACTAGACTACCGGTTTCTCTGAGCCCAACTAAAGTTTTTAGGTGACGAATTTCCAGATCCATATTTGAACGCCTTTTTCTTAGCCGTGTGAATACAGTTTAACAGCTTTGAGTCGATTGGTAATAGCTATTCTAGCGTATTTCCGGTCGGTAGTAGAGTCTTATGCTCATAAAAAAAGCCGATATGGTCAGGCCGATCAATAAGCCAATCCAAAAACCGCTAGCGCCCATGGGGGCGGTGATTGTGTCGGTCAAAGCAAGGCTATAACCCAAGGGGAAGCCAATAAACCAATAGGCAATAATGGACAGGAACATGGGAATCGTTGTATCTTTTAAGCCCCGTAGTGAACCGGCAGAACAAAGTTGAATACCGTCAGAAAATTGATACAAAGCAGTGAATATCATCAGGCTACTGGCCAGTTCAATGACTTCGCGATTATCCGTATATAAGGCCGGAATACCACTGGAATAATTAACAATTAAAATAGCTGCAGTCGTGGAAATTGTCAAACTGATGATATAGCCGGCCTTGATGGTGTCCCGTACCTGTTGATATTGTTTGGCACCACTTAAACGCCCTACTTGAATGGTTAAACTAATGGACAAACTGAGAGGCAGAATAAAAATCAGAGAGGAAAAACTTAGGGCAATTTGATGAGATGCAACTGCTACAACACCCATAGAGGCGAGAAATAGGGCAATAATAGAGAAAATACTCCCTTCGACAAAAAAAGTAATGCCGATGGGTAGTCCCAGCACTAATAAGCGTTTTAACTCTTCGAAATGGGGGCGTAAATCAGCTTTGAATAATTCAATAGGGGCGAGTTTTTTACTTTGAAATAAATACATTAGTAAGCCAAAGAACATCACCCAATGTGTAATCGTAGTCGCCCAGCCTGCGCCCACGCCACCCATAGCCGGAGCGCCTAAATAGCCAAAAATCAAAATACTATTACTGATAATATTAACGATCAATCCCAAAATGCCGATCAACATAACGGGGATAATATTGCTCATGCCTTCGTTTAAATAACGTAGAATAAAAAATCCGACAATAGCAGGCATACCCCAGGCAATGGCACGTAAATAACCGTCGGCAATGGGCAAAATGGGGGCTTCAACAGACATAAAGACAAATAAATCATACATGGAGTACAAAGTGACAAAGCCGAATAGGCTGAGTAGAAGTCCAATCCAGAGTGATTGTCGAATAGTATGACCTATATTAGAGTATTGCTTTGCCCCGCAGAAATGAGCAACGGTCGGAGTAATGGCATTCAAAATACCACCTAGTAATAACATTAATGGTATCCAAATACTTGAACCGACAGCAACGGCAGCCAAATCAGCGGCACTGGCATGACCGGACATCACCGTATCCACGACACCCATGGCCATTTGACTGAACTGAGTGGCAATAACGGGGGCGGCGAGGAGAAGTAGTTGTTTAAGTTGTTGTTTGAGTGCTTGCATCTAAGGGGGGTGAACTATCCTGATGATGAGTTGATTATTAGGATTATAGCGTACTTGTTATTTGGTTTTGCAATGAATTGGTGCTAAAAATGGATGTTTCAATATTTGGGTGAGTCCTTTTGACCCCCCTCTCACTAGGGTAAACACTTGCCAATAGGGGGGATAGGTCATTGAATTATGCTTGATAATTACCTATACTTGAGCGTAGATTTAACGTGCGATTTATTTTTACTTTTTAACTTCATGATAAATAAGTAAATAATATCATGCCTGTAAATTTAAAGGCATAAACAAGTAGGGATAGAAAAAATAAATTCACAATTTTCATAAATATTAAATAATAAAATGCTAATGTCTTAGAAGTGCTTATATTTGGATATTGGTAAATGGCAGGAGACTAAATCATGTCAACTCAAGACCTCGATCAGGATATTGATCAACAGGAAACGCAGGAATGGCTCGATGCACTGGAAAGTGTATTAGAAAATGAAGGGCCAGAACGCGCTCACTTCTTATTAGAGCAAATGATCGAAAAAGTACGTCGTTCCGGTGTCAACCTGCCACATTCTTCAAATACTGCTTATGTCAACACCATCCCCACGCATTTAGAACAAGCGATGCCCGGTGATATTGCCATGGAAGCTAGAATTCGTTCTTTGATCCGTTGGAATGCAGCGGCGATGGTGGTTAAGGCCAACCGTAAGTCTTCAGAGTTAGGTGGACATATTGCCAGTTTTGCCTCTGCTGCGACATTGTATGATGTGGGCTTTAACCATTTTTTCCGTGCTCCGACTCATGAGCACGGTGGTGATATGGTTCTTTTTCAAGGACACTCAGCACCTGGAATGTATGCCCGTGCCTTTTTAGAAGGGCGTTTTGATGAAGAGCAGTTAGATAAATTCCGTCAGGAAGTGGATGGCGGCGGTTTATCTTCTTATCCACATCCCTGGTTAATGCCTGATTTCTGGCAATTCCCAACCGTATCCATGGGCTTAGGTCCAATTCAATCCATTTATCAAGCACGTTTTATGCACTATATGCATGATCGGGGCCTATCCTGTACTCGCGGTCGTAAGATTTGGACTTTTATCGGTGATGGTGAAACCGATGAGCCGGAAACATTGGGTGCAATTTCACTGGCGGCGCGGGAAAAACTGGACAATTTAATTTGGGTCATTAACTGTAACTTACAGCGTCTGGATGGACCGGTGCGTGGTAATGGTAAAATCGTTCAGGAATTAGAAGCGATCTTCCGTGGCGTGGGCTGGAAAGTGATTAAAGTCATGTGGGGCAGTTATTGGGATCCTTTGCTGGCTAAAGATAAAGACGGCTTGCTAAAACGCCGTATGCTGGAATGTGTTGATGGTGATTTCCAGAACTACAAATCCAAAGATGGTGCTTATGTCCGTGAACACTTCTTTGGCAAATACCCCGAACTAAAAGCTATGGTGGCTAATATGTCAGATGATGATATCTGGCGTCTTAACCGTGGCGGACATGATCCCCATAAAGTCTATGCCGCTTATAAAGAAGCAGCAGATACTGTCGATCAGCCCGTTGTTATTCTTGCTCATAGTGTCAAAGGCTATGGCATGGGTGCTGCGGGTGAAGGTCAGATGCGGACTCACTCGCAGAAAAAACTTGATGCGGAAGAAATGATTGCTTATAAGAATCGTTTTAATATTCCCATCTCTGATGAGCAAGCGGGTAAGGCCGACTATTACCATCCGGGCAAAGACAGTGACGAATATAAATACATGATGGCACGTCGTGAAGCACTCGGTGGTGTAATGCCAGTGCGCAATCGTACTGCGGCACCATTGGATGTGCCTGACTTGTCAATATTTGACCCTATTCTTAAAGGCTCTGGTGAGCGTGAAATGTCTACCACTATGGCCTTTGTACGTATGCTGACCTTATTAGGCCGTGATAAAAATATTGGCAACAATATTGTCCCCATCGTACCAGATGAAGCTCGCACCTTTGGAATGGAAGGCATGTTTCGTCAACAAGGTATTTATTCTTCTGTGGGTCAGCTTTATACACCACAAGATAAAGACCAAGTAATGTTTTATAAAGAAGATAAAACGGGTCATATCTTGCAGGAGGGTATTAACGAAGCGGGTGCGATGTCATCTTGGATTGCAGCGGCAACTGCCTATAGTAATCACAATGTCAATATGGTGCCGTTTTATATTTACTACTCCATGTTTGGTTTCCAACGTATTGGTGATTTGGCCTGGATGGCCGGTGATATGCAGGCACGTGGTTTCTTATTAGGTGGTACTGCCGGTAGAACTACATTGGCAGGTGAAGGCTTGCAACATCAGGATGGTCACTCCTTAATTCTGGCAGCAACTATTCCAAATTGTGTGACCTATGATCCCACTTTTTCTTATGAATTAGCCGTCATCGTTCAGGATGGTATGCGCCGGATGTATAAAGAACAGGAAAATGTGTTCTATTACATCACCGTCATGAATGAAAACTATCAGCAACCTGCCATACCTAAGGGCGTGGAAAAAGGCATACTCAAAGGTATGTATCTTCTTCAGGGCGGTGGTAAGCGTCGTAAGAAAGTACAATTGATGGGCTCGGGCACTATTTTACGTGAAGTCATAGAGGCAGCTCGTTTACTCGATGAAGACTGGTCAGTCGATGCCGATGTCTGGAGTGTGACTAGCTACAACGAATTACGTCGTGAAGCACAGGATGTCGATCGCTGGAATATGCTGCACCCATTAGAAGAGCCAAAAATTTCGTACATTGAGAAATGTCTGAAAGATCGTCGTGGTCCAGTGCTTTCTGCAACGGATTATATTAAGGGTTATTCTGATCAAATCAGAAAATGGGTACCTGCTAAATATGATGTACTGGGCACCGATGGCTTCGGTCGTTCTGATACCCGTGCACAATTAAGAAAGCATTTTGAAGTGAATGCGGTTTATGTCGTTATTGCTGCTTTGAAATTACTGGCGGATGATGGTCAGTTCCCAGCAGGCAAAGTACAAGAAGCCATTGCGAAATATGGTATTGATCCTGAAAAACCAAATCCAGCCACTGCTTAATTGCAGTTTGCTTGCCGACTTTTGGGTCGGCTTGGTTTCAGGACATAAAGAATACAGTGGAGTAATACCATGAGTAAAATGATAGAAGTATTTGTACCGGATATTGGTGATTTTGATGATGTTGAAGTCATTGAATTGCTCGTATCTGAGGGTGACACGATTAACGTTGAAGACTCGTTAATTACTGTCGAGTCGGACAAGGCCACCATGGAAATTCCCAGCAGTCATGCGGGAGTTGTGGCCAAGGTTAAAGTGGCTGTCGGTGAGCGTGTTGCCGAAGGCTCACTGGTCATCTTATTAGATGCTGAAGGCGTTGTCACAGAAGCGGCCCCGGTTGAAGAAAAGTCTGAGCCAGCGCCTGAGCCGGTGGTAGAAAAAGCAGTACCTGAAAAGAAACTTGCTCCTGTCTCGGCCAAAAAACCTTCACCGACGATTAATATCGATCATGAGAATTTCAAAAAAGCCCATGCCTCACCCTCAGTCAGAAAATTTGCCCGTGAGCTCGGCGTTGATTTAACGAAAGTGAAAGGCACGGGTAATAGTAGTCGTGTCTTGAAAGAAAATGTGCAAGATTTTGTTAAACAAGCGCTAAAAGAACCTGCCAGTGGTGGTACTAGCTTGGGTGTTGCGCCAATGCCTGACATTGATTTCAGTCAATGGGGTGAGGTTGAAACCAAGAAACTATCCAAAATTAATATTCTGACGGGTAAGTTTTTACACCGTAACTGGGTGAACATTCCTCATGTGACCCAATTTGATGAAGCGGATATTACTGAACTGGAAGCTTTTCGTAAGAAGAGTAATGTTGAATATGCCGATAAGGGTATTAAAGTCACCATGCTGTCATTTATGATGAAAGCAGTGGTTGCGGCACTGAAAGAGTTCCCTCGTTTTAATTCTTCGTTGGATGTCACCGGTGAGTCACTGATCCAGAAAAATTATTACCATATCGGCATCGCTGTAGCGACTCCGGACGGTTTGGTGGTGCCGGTGATTCGTGATGTGGATAAGAAGAGCTTAGGCGATTTAGCCGGTGAATTACGCGAAGTATCAATGAAAGCCCGTGATAAGAAACTCAAACCTTCAGAAATGCAGGGTGGTTGTTTCACTATCTCAAGTCTAGGTGGCATTGGTGGTACTAGTTTCACTCCGATTGTGAATGCCCCTGAAGTGGCTATTCTTGGTGTCTCGCGCTCTAAAATGGCTCCGGTCTGGAATGGCAGTGATTTTGATGCCCGCTTGATGTGTCCTTTAGCCCTATCCTATGACCATCGTGTCATTGACGGTGCTCAAGGCGCTGCATTTACCGCTTATTTGAGCAAAATGTTAGCAGATGTTCGCTATTTATTAATGTAAACAACGGGAATTTAAAAAATGAGTAATACCATTGAAGTAAAAGTCCCGAATATTGGCGACTTTGATAGTGTGGAAGTGATTGAGCTATTGGTCACAGTGGGGGATTCAATTAATGTTGATGATCCACTGATCACGGTTGAATCAGACAAGGCCAGTATGGAAATTCCATCCTCGGATGCCGGTGTGGTGAAAAGCATTAAAGTCGGTCTGGGCGACTCGGTTTCTGAAGGCAGTGTGGTAATAGAACTTGAGGCATCTGCTACTAGTGTTGAAAGTGCGGCTGAAAAGCCTGCTGAAGCAGCGCAAGAAAAACAAACTAAAGCTGAGCCGGAAACAGCAAAAGAGACTGCACCGACTGCTAGCAGTTTCTCCGGTGAGTCTGACATTCAGGCTCAAGTGCTAGTCTTAGGCTCCGGCCCCGGTGGTTATACCGCAGCCTTTAGAGCGGCAGATCTGGGCAAGCAAGTTGTCATGATTGAGAAAGATGATTATCTGGGTGGTGTCTGCCTGAATGTGGGCTGTATTCCCTCAAAAGCCTTATTACATGTTGCTGAAGTGTTAAATGAAACACGCGAATTTTCAGACTTGGGTGTGACTTATCAAGAACCAGAAATCGACACTGATAAGTTACGTGAGCATAAAAATAAAATTGTCGGTCGCTTAACGGGCGGTTTAAAACAGTTGGCCAAACAACGTAAAGTACAAATTGTTAATGGCTATGGTAAATTCACCTCGGCTAATAGCATTGAAGTTGAAGCGGCTGATGGTACGAAACAAGTGGTTGCTTTTGAGCATTGTATTATTGCCGCCGGTTCATCGGTGACTAAATTACCCTTTATTCCCTGGGAAGATGAACGGGTTTGGGATTCAACAGATGCTTTAGAATTGCATAATGTGCCCAAGCGCTTACTCGTTGTTGGTGGTGGTATTATCGGTTTGGAAATGGCCACGGTTTATCATGCGCTAGGCGCAAAAGTCACGGTGGTTGAATTAGGCGCAGGTTTAATTCCCGGTGCTGATCGTGATTTACTCAAACCTTTTGAGCGGACTTTAAAACGCCGTTATGAAAATATTTATCTGAAGACTAAAGTGACAGAATTGACGCCAACAGATGAAGGCATAGTCTGTAAATTTGAAGGTAAAAAAGCCCCTGAGCAAGATACTTTTGACAATGTCTTAGTGGCAATTGGTCGTTCACCTAATGGCAAGCTAATTGATGCGGATAAAGCTGGTGTTATGGTCAATGAGCAGGGCTTTATCCCTGTTGACAGCCAACAACGCACCAATGTGGACAATATCTTTGCTATTGGTGATGTTGTGGGACAACCGATGTTGGCCCATAAGGCCACTCATGAAGCAAAAATTGCTGCTGAAGTGATTGATGGTCAGCAACGCTATTTTGATGCCCGCACGATTCCTTCAGTTGCCTATACTGAGCCGGAAATTGCCTGGTGTGGTCAAACAGAAGAGCAGCTTAAAGCTGAAGGTGTTGAATATGAAAAAGGTGTTTTCCCCTGGGCAGCCAGTGGTCGGGCTTTATCGGTAGGTGCTGATGTGGGTATGACCAAGGTCTTATATGATAAGGCCACCCATCGCATGTTAGGTACGGGTATTTTGGGGAAAAATGCTGGAGAACTCATTGCTGAAGCGACATTAGCGGTCGAAATGGGTGCAGAAATGGAAGATGTCGCCTTGACGATTCACCCACATCCTACCCTGTCTGAAACCATTAACTTTGCCACGGAAGTTGCTGAGGGCACTTGTACGGATATTTATCTGCCGAAGAAAAAATAGTCAAATAGTGGAAGCACTGAATTAGCGCAGGCTAATATTTTTCAGTGCTTCAACTGATTTATCTAAGTCCAATTTTCCAGATTTAATTTATTCACCGCATCACTCTTGCCAAAAAACTTGTCAAAAAAATCCCTCAGTTTATAGAATGAGTCATGCCTTTACAAAATGAAAATATAAAGTAATACTTCACTTAATCAAATTATAGTCAGAGTTAAATATCAAGTTATTATGTATCTTTTTATAAAATTGTATCCATTTTTTCTTTTTTTATTATTTCTATCTGGCTGTTCAAGTCAGTCAAAGATTGAAAATTTTGAAATAACAGAGCATTCGCCTGAAAACCAATACTCCTATAAAAACAATCTAAAAAACAGAGGCGAGGTGAACTTGTTTGTTTCCTTTTCTGGTGGTGGAACCCGTGCTTCGGCTTTTTCATATGGTGTGCTTGAAGTATTAAGGGACACAATGATTAGCACGGCAACAGGCAGGAATAGTTTGTTGTCTGAAGTAGATGTCATTACCGCTGTCTCAGGTGGTAGTTTTACAGCCGCTTATTATGGTCTGTATGGCGATAAAATATTTGACGATTATGAAGAAGTTTTCTTAAAGCGGAATATCCAGCATGTACTGATTAGTGGTATTCTCAATCCATTAAATTGGATGAAGTTTATTGGTAGTGGATTTAACCGTTCAGAATTAGCCGTTAATTATTATGACAAACATATTTTTGATGGTAAAACTTTCGCTGATTTTAGATCGGATATGCCATTTGTGCAAATTAATGCCACCGATTTAAGTGCCGGTCAGCCGTTTATTTTCAGGCAAGAATATTTTGACTTTTTGTGTTCCGATTTATCACAGTTTCCAGTTTCAAGAGCGGTAGCTGCTTCATCAGCAGTACCTGTTGCATTTGCTCCCATTGTTTTAAAAAATTATCATGGCTGTCATGAATCCGAGTCAGCGGGCGATGCAATAAAAACACATTATCAGGATAATACTCGAACAGAGCAAATAAAAAGTGGACTCTTTCGCTATATCGAGAAAGATCTTGTTGACTATGTTCACCTAGTGGATGGTGGTGTTTCTGACAACTTAGGCGTGCGAGTGCTATATGATACTGCGAACATCCTGAGTAATATCCCTGAAATATCCGATGAAGCGGCCTCTAATCCGCCAAAATATTTAGTATTACTCATTGTTAATGCTGCCGTATCGCCAGTAAAAAGGATGGATAAAGACCCTAAAGAACCCGCAATATTTGAGCAATTGAGTGCGGCTTCAGCAGCACAAATCAATCGATACAATATAGAGACGATTCAGTTGATAAAAGATTCTTTGCAGGCATGGGCGTCAAAATTGTCAAAAACAGCAGACTATGAAGTTAAACCTTTTTTTATTCAAATTGATTTTAATGGTATACAAGATAAGAAAAGAAATCGCCTGCTGCATACGATTTCCACCAGTTTAGCCTTGCCCGCCGAACAAGTGGTTGAGTTGCGTAGTGTGGCAAGAATCTTATTAAATAAGTCGCCTGAATTTCAACGTTTGATCACTGAACTTAATGCACCATCAAATACACCGATCTTAAATGACTATTGAGAAGCCCTTATAAGGTCCTGATAAAACGACTTCAGCTTGTTGAGTCGCCGTTTAAACA
>NZ_JAEHGE010000008.1 GCF_016097415.1 sulfur-oxidizing endosymbiont of Gigantopelta aegis
ATTAAAACCCATTAAGATAACGCTTAAATAACGACTTCTAATAACTCTCCTTTCTAATAGCTCCCCTGCATCTCTAACCTATCATCATACTGCTTAAACTTCTGCTCTTTTTCATAAGCGGTCTCCATTTCCGGCTGGGACATTGTTTCTAGTGCTTCTTTTTCTGCCAATTCGTCAGCTTCTTGATCAGCAACAGTGCTTAAATAAGCATTTTTTTCTTGCGACAACCGTTTCTGCTCTTTCTTCCGAAGTTCATTTTCTCTTTGGCTTTGTTTTTCTTGCAAGGTATCTTGCTTGTTATCCAGTGCCATTAATTTTTGCTGCTGAGAATGATAGGATTTTTCTTGTTGATGTATTTTTTCTTGTATTTGCTCACCTTGAGATACGCTTTGAGCAACAACAAAGTGGCTGGCACTCAGGCTAACAAACAAGCTGTATGAGAGATATTTTATGGCGTTCAGTGCTGATGGTTTCATAGCATGTCCTCTTTTCAGAGCAGAATAAAATCTATTCTGGAGTGGTTAAAATACCATTCTAACCAACATACCAAGAAAATAATGTGATATACCTATAATCCTAGAATAATCCTTGAAAATACCCCAAGGGTAATTTTTTCAAGGCTCAGTGAGGCATTTAGCTATATTGAAATGACTTATACTTCTTCGTAAACCTCTTCTTCCTGCTCACCTTCTTTTTTCACTGGTGCAAGATCTTCTTTACTGACATTCATTGCCACTAATACGGTACTGGCAACATAAACCGATGAGTAGGTTCCAATTAAAACACCGGCAAGTAATGCCGTTGCAAAACCATGAATTAATTCCCCACCGAAAACAAACAAAGCAAACAATACTAAGAGGGTCGTTAAGGAAGTAATTAATGTCCGAGACAAGGTCTGATTTAATGAGGCATCAATCACATCAATCGCATCACCCTTGCGAATTTTACGAAAGTTTTCACGGATACGGTCAAAGACCACAATGGTATCATTCAAGGAATAACCAATCACCGCCAACACAGCAGCCAAAACCGTTAAATCAAATTCAATACCAAAGACAGAAAACAAACCGAGCACAATGATAACATCGTGTGCCAAAGCAGCCACCGAGCCCAAAGCAAAACGGTATTCAAAACGCAGGGCAACATAAATTAAGATACACACTAAAGCCGCCAGCATCGCAATGCCACCTGTTTCAGTCAGTTCTTCACCCACTTGAGGTCCGACAAATTCTACCCGACGATTTTCTACCGCTGAATTTTGCTCTCGAAGCAGCTCAAACAAATGCGTTGAAATATCAGCATTGGATAGGCCTTCTCTGGGTGCAACTCGTACCAGCACTTCATGTTCAGTACCAAAATGCTGCACAATAGCATCTTTAAAATCGTTGCTGTGCAGAGCATCTCGAATGGGCGCAAGTTTCACATCAGCAGGATAAGCAACTTCTAGTAAAGTGCCCCCTGTAAAGTCCAAGCCAAACTGCAGGCCGCGAGTGGCTAATGATACCAATGAAATCACGATTAAAACAGCAGAAATAAGCATGGCGACTTTACGCTGTGCCATGAAATTAATATGTGTATCTGTCAATATTTGCATAGTTTTATATTTTTACGTTTATGTTTTATGTAAGATTCGAATAGCAAAGGTATTAATTAGAAAGATATTAAATAGAAATATCTTTAATACGCTTGCCACCATAGGATAAATTAACCACTGCGCGCGTCACCATAATAGCGGTAAACATAGAGGTCATAATACCGATGGATAAAGTGACAGCGAAGCCTTTGATGGGGCCTGTGCCGACAACAAAAAGGACAAAGGCCGCGATCAATGTCGTAATATTAGCATCAGCAATTGTCATCAGAGCTTTTTCATAGCCTGAATGAATACTGTTCTGAGGTGAATTACCATTACGCAATTCTTCTCGAATACGCTCAAAAATTAAGACATTGGCATCAACCGCCATACCGACTGTTAGTACGATACCGGCAATACCCGGCAAGGTCAGAGTGGCTTGTAATAAAGATAATACTGCAACGATAATAATTAGATTCAAGCCCAGCGCCAGATTAGCAATCATGCCAAATTTGCGATACCAAAATGCCATAAAGAATAAGACCGCTATAAAACCAATAATGACCGAGCTAAAACCTTTATCAATATTGTCCTGTCCCAAACTTGGACCAATCGTACGTTCTTCAATGATATAAACCGGCGCGGCCAATGCGCCCGCTCTGAGTAAGAGTGAAAGGTCATTCGCTTCCTGGACACTATCAAGTCCAGTGGTTTCAAAGCGATTAGAGAAGTGTCCACGAATAACCGCATTACTGATCACTTCCTCAGTGGTATGGCGCTTAACTTTCGCCTTACCATTTTCATCTCTAACAATATTGCCCTGCTTATCCAACATGGTTTCTTGTTTTGTTTCCAGATAAACGACCGCCATACGCTTGCCAACGCTTTCCTTGGTGAAAGCACCCATACGCTTACCACCATAGCCATCCAAAGAAACATTTACTTTCGCACCACCCGAATCCGGATCGATACCAGCTTGCGCATTGGTAACATGTTCACCCGTAACAATGACACGTTTTTTCAGTAATACCGGCACAGAAGGAATCACCCGACTGCCTTCATGACGTTCACGGGTATAGTAGATTTTTGAGCCCGCAGGCACACGACCATTTAAAGCTTGTTCTACCGTATGCTCTTCATCAACGGCACGGTATTCTAAGGTCGCAGTTGCGCCCAGAATATCCTTAGCACCCGCAGTATCCTGAATGCCCGGCAATTGAATGACAATACGATCATCACCCTGTTGTTGAATAATTGGCTCGACTAGGCCATGAAATTTTTCATCAATACGTTTTCTTAGCGTGGTGATATTTTGTTTCAGGGCAAACAGTTTTAATTCTTTCAGCTTCGCTTCGCTCAGACGACCTTGCAACATAAATGTGCTGCCACTTTCTTTTTCAGTGAAACTCAGGTCACGCATATCACGGCGCAGAATTTCATAGCCTTTTTCACGTAAGTCAGCGGATTTAAAACGAATGACAATATCATTCGCCACTCGCTTGCTACCTAAATAACGTACCTTAGCCTTACGCAAAATCGAGCGCGAGTCGCTCACATAAGTATTGACTGATTTGATGACGGCAGCTTCCATATCTACCTGCATCAGGAAGTAAACACCACCACGTAAATCCAATCCTAGATACATGGGTTCAGCGTTCATATCCAACAACCACTGGGGTGTGGCTGTCGCTAAATTGAGTGCTACTGCGTAATCATCACCCAGCTCTTTTTCTGCCACCTTTTTTGCTTTCTCCTGTTCGGCCTTATTGGCAAAACGGAATAACAAGCCGGTACTTAATAGCTTGGCATTGCGATATTGTATGCCCTCGCTTTCAAATTTCTTTGCCACACGGCTCAGGGTTTGACCATCAACTTCAACGCCTCGGGCTGAAGCAGCCACTTGTAAGGCAGGATCTTCACCATAAA
Source organism: sulfur-oxidizing endosymbiont of Gigantopelta aegis (assembly GCF_016097415.1). NCBI lineage: Bacteria > sulfur-oxidizing endosymbiont of Gigantopelta aegis. Next base: position 3,500 of record NZ_JAEHGE010000008.1, read on the forward strand.
GATTCGGTAAAGCGTAAAAAGCACTGGCCACAATCACCAGAAGGATTAACAGGTATTTCCAAATAGGGTAATGATTTAGCATATTGTTTTCTTTATTTGATCGATAATAATGTGCAACAAATCATTTGCTGCACATTTTGCAAAGCAGATTAATTAGTCTTTAATGCTCTTAATAGTGCCTTTAGGCTGAATAGCGCCTACAGCTGAACGTTGTACATTCACCATCACATCACGAGAAACTTCTAAAGTCACAAAACTATCATGCAGGGCAACAACTTTACCCAAGATACCACCATTGGTCACAACTTCATCACCCTTGACCAGCGCTTCTACCATTTGCTTGTGTTCTTTCATTTTCTTGTTTTGAGGACGAATGAACAGCAAATAGAAAATTAGAAAAATTCCGCCAAAAACCATTAGTTGTGAAATTAAATCAGGCGCACCTGAGGCGGCCGCGCCACCTTCTGCTATGGCATCTTCGATAAAAAAACTCATTGTATATCCTCAATTTACTTAATTATTACTAAATTTTTGCTTAATTTTATTTTGTTATACAGCTTTACAGCCTATAAAGTGGCGCTATTATGTCACAAATTCAAGGGACTTTCCCTAACTTAGGGAAAGCACCTAGCACATTTTACACATTCTATTTAGCTCGCCGGTTCTCGCTTAGCATAAAATTCATCAACAAAGTCATCAAAACGATGTGCCGCTATCGCATCTCTCATACCTTGCATCAGCTCCTGATAATAAAAAAGATTATGCAGGGTATTCAAATGCGAGCCGAGCATTTCATTGGTTTTATCCAAGTGACGCAGATAGGAACGCGAGTAGTTTTGACAGGTATAACACTGACAAGTTTCATCCAGAGGGCGCGTATCGAACTGATGCTTTTGATTACGAATTTTAACCACGCCCTGATGGGTAAATAAATGGCCATTACGGGCATTACGTGTCGGCATAACACAATCAAACATATCAATGCCCCGACGTACTCCTTCAACGAGATCTTCCGGGCGGCCAACCCCCATCAGATAACGCGGCTTATCCTGTGGCATCTGTGGCGTCGTATGTTCTAAAATTTTAATCATCTCTTCTTTTGGCTCGCCGACTGATAAACCGCCAATCGCAAAACCATCAAAATCAATATCCGTCAATGCCTTCAGGGAAACATCACGTAGCTCTGGATACATGCCCCCCTGAATAATACCAAACAAGGCAGCACTATCATCCCCTTTAGGGGCTAATGAGGCCGAGAAAAACTCATCTTTAGAACGCTGTGCCCAAAGCAGGGAAAGCTCCATCGAAACTTTTGCTTCTTCATGAGTCGCCGGATATGGCGTACATTCATCAAAAATCATCGCAATATCAGAGCCCAGAATTCGTTGCACCTGCATAGATTCTTCTGGTCCCATAAAAACTTTTCGTCCATCAATGGGCGAGGCGAATGTCACCCCTTTTTCGCTGATTTTACGTAATTTACCCAAGCTAAACACTTGAAAACCACCCGAATCAGTTAAAATAGGTTTATGCCAGTGCATAAAATTATGCAGGCCATCATGTGCCTTAATAACCTCCATACCCGGTCTGAGAAAGAGGTGAAAGGTATTACCCAAAATAATCTCTGCACCAATGCTTTGCACATCTTCTGGCGTCATGGACTTTACTGTGGCAACAGTGCCGACTGGCATAAAAGCAGGCGTTTGAATCGTGCCGCGAGGAAACGTCATCGCGCCTCTTCGTGCCGTGCCATCGGTGGTGAACAAATCAAATTTCATAATACAGATACAACCTTTCTTTAACGTATAATAATTAAGCTTATTACGTGTCTAAACCTTATGCTTATCCAATCGAGCACTCTTTGGAGTAATAAACATGGCATCACCGTAACTGAAAAAACGATATTTTTCGGCAATAGCATGCTGGTAAGCCTTTTTAACATTCTCCAGCCCAGCGAAAGCACTGATCAACATAATCAAAGTGCTTTGCGGCAAATGAAAATTGGTCACCATGGCATCCACCGTTTTGAATTCATAGCCCGGATAGATAAAAATATCAGTATCACTATGAAATTCAGCAATACTGCCATTCATTGAGGCACTTTCAAGACTTCTCATTGCGGTTGTCCCTACGGCAATGACTCGCCCACCATTGGCATGGGTTTGTGTTATTTTAGCAACTGTTTCAGCAGGTACATCAACATATTCAGAGTGCATTTTATGATCCAGAATATTGTCTACTCTAACCGGCTGAAATGTACCTGCCCCGACATGTAAGGTTACCCAGGCAGATTCTATGCCCTGTTCAGCAAGTAATGCCAATAAGGCTTCGTCAAAATGCAAACCTGCTGTCGGTGCTGCCACAGCCCCCTTTTCTTTCGCATAAACCGTTTGGTAACGCTGCAAGTCATTTTTATCATCATCCCTCTCCACATAAGGTGGTAGAGGCATGTGACCGAATTGATCCAGCACAGAAAATACCGTTTGTTCTTTTGCATCCAGCAATTGCAGATGAAATAAGTCCCCTTCACGGGCAAGCATCGTCACCTGAAAGCTATCCCCATTTTCAGCATCAATGCCTAGTTCCAGCACAGCACCTACTTTCGGTGACTTACTGGCGCGTATTTGTGCTAAAAAGGATTGCTCATCCAATACTCGCTCAACCAACACTTCTAATTTACCACCTGTGCTTTTACGGCCAAACAAGCGCGCCGGAATAACCTCGGTATTATTAAAAACTAACAAGTCACCGGCGTGTAATAATTCCGGCAATGATTTAAAGATACGATCCGTCAAATGCCCCATATCACCCTCCAAACAGAGCAAACGGCTATCCGTCCTCTCAGCCAAGGGATATTGGGCAATTAACTCTTCAGGTAGGTCAAAATTAAATTCAGATAAATTCATAGGACGGCATTTTAACAAATATAAACGCGAAGAGCATTCATAACGGCCTAATAACCACCATCTAAACGAGATATTCTACTAAAAACCAGAGATAAAACTTGTCAGATAAATATAATTCCCTATAATAGTGCTTCCAATTAAATGCCGATGTGATGGAATTGGTAGACATAGGGGATTCAAAATCCCCCGCTAGCAATAGCGTGGCGGTTCGAGTCCGCCCATCGGTACCATTTATTTTTCAACCAGCTACAATCAATCCAAACGCAATCAATAAAGTAGTTCAAAAGTAAGTCTTAGCGAAGAAACCTGAGTCGAAGCCAAATCACTATAAAACAATTTTATTTTTTACTGTCACTGACAATTTCCTATCTTTTGAGGCGTTACTTCTAGTATTGTTCAGGTATGAAGTCCAAAAATTGTAATTCGATAACAAAAGTTAATTTTTCTCATCTATCGAAGCGCCCCGCTCCTCTTACAGTTAATTATCTTGTTCGAGGCATATTATTTGTCTGTTGCGCAATATGGAATAAAGTAAAAGATAGGATAAGATAAAAAATAACGGGGTTAATTTTTTCTATGGCAGGTCAACTTTTCTATTTAGCTATAATCATCATTGTATTCATTTTTCTTGGTATTAAGCTCTACAAAAAACGTCAGTTGGAACGAAAAACTTATGAAGAGCGTGAAGACAATGTATTTTATGATAACGTCAAAAATATTCGCAGAGATTAGACTGCTCTAAATGTGAGCTAATGTGAGCTGGCAAATAGAAAGGGGGCGACCACAATACCCTTGGCGGTTTTAATATAAACATCTGCACGCCATTCCATGTGGTTTCGGACACAAACCGGTAAAATGCCTGTACCAGAAAACTCACCCGGCGTTAATTGCTCAAGAGTAATATTATTCGGCCCCATATCCATGCCAATACCCTTAAAATCAACAGCAACTTCCTGCACATCCATATTACTCACTTGCACCTTAATCTGAAAAGGTTTGACCATGGGAATTGGACGATTGGCAATAAGCAAGCTGATCTGAGCACCATCTGGCGTCAGTAAACTACAGTTTTTTTGTTGTAAATCACAGGATGGATCGGAGCCCAGCCAAGTAATCAGGGTATCCGTCGTTGGCTTGCCGACATTGGCATAACCAGCAAAAAGCAAAGTCAGTATTAATGCGCCTGAGAGCAGGAACATAAGCAATGTTTGTTTCTTCATGACTTAATTTTAGTCTATTTAAGCAAAAGATAAACTAGCTCTGAATAGATGTGTGAAATGACACAGCGATTAACTTACGCCCCCTGATTAGACGATAATTAATTTGTCCGTTGAATACCCCCTCAATCCATTTTTTTAATACGAATCTTTCTGCCCTTCTTTTTACCACGATTAGCCTCTATTTTTGCTTCATCAATGGCTGCAACAATTTGGTCAATAACTAATTGTGTCAAAGCATGGGGAAGCAACCAGCCCCAGTTCCCCATCGCCTTTTTTTCAGCCATTGCTTCATTCAGTTTTGGGTTTTGCTTACTGATTTGCTCAATTAGCTTCGCGGTAATGCGTTTATCCAGTCCCTTGCCATAGAGTTCTTTTTCAATATAGTGATACAATTCCTCTTCCAGCTTCACCAATTCTTTTTTGGTAAATTCATCTGGCAACATTTTAAAAATCAATGCCGACACATAGGCCTCATAATCGACACTCATTTTTACGATACGAATTGCAATTATCTCTAGAGTATAATCCGAGGCCTGTGGCGACTTTAGAAAAGACTCAACAAGCTCATATAAATTTTCAGCCTGTTCAGTATTGAGTTGCCCCTTTATTTGATAGGCAATCAGTTTATCTAGAAACTGATGTTGTTTCGTTAAGTTCCCCATTTATTCCCTATTTTTAAATGCTAATATTTACTGGATAAAGTTGTTTTCTTATTTCTGAACGCTATTTTACAATTTATAGTATAAAAAGCGCATTTTTTCTTGAATAAGCTTTGAATATTTTAAAACTTGAGTTAAATTACAGGAATAAATAATAAACACGGTAAGTTAGAAAACCACTCTATAAGCATATACTTATCTATTATTTACATAACAAATGGAAGTCAGTACAAAAAGAATCAATCATGGAAGGTAATGAGCAATTCTATCCATTTTAAAATAATAATAATACTTAAATAGGCCTGGAGTTCATTTATGTTGTTTTTGCGAAATATTCACCATTCTGTAATAACACTGCTTTTCCTCTTTTTATGTTCTCTTAGCGTTTCTTCGCAAGCCGCTAATAAAGAAACATTCAAACCTTTTGTGCTTGCCGAACAAACCAATATATCAATGGCTGATGCACAGGAAAAAGTTGCCCAACAAATTCAACAATCTCCCTTCACTTTAGTTGCTGAATATTCACCCTATGACGATGCTCATATCTACGTTATTACCAGTGATGAGCTAAAATCTCTCGCCTCGGAAGCGCAGTATGGTGGTTTTGCAGCGCCACAACGTATCAGTATTACTCTGGTTAATAACCAAATACAAATCGCCTATACTAATCCGGTATATATGCAGCACATAGGCTGGATCTTTAAAGCTATTGATTTATAAGCTATTATTTTA
>NZ_JAEHGE010000009.1 GCF_016097415.1 sulfur-oxidizing endosymbiont of Gigantopelta aegis
TTGTTTCATTCAATTGATTATGAGGGTCTTGAATAATTGAACCTTGCTCGCTGACAGTATGCCCAAGCCCAATTATATTAGGCGCTCTTCGTTTTAAAAAATCATAGATTGCACCTGTTGCTGGCTGACTATTATCCGTTTGTTCATAAGTAGTAACAACCTGATCAATAGATTCAGAAATAGGTTTCTGCCTGACATAAGTATCAGGAATGAGTGTGATTTTTTTATCCGGCTCAAAAGATGTTTTTAAAACAATCAGCCCTTTTTTAAAATCACACTCATCCAGTAGCATATTGACTTTGACATTATCAGCACCTAATAGATGCCAATAATTTGCTTCTATTCCTTTAAACTCCTGGTCAATATCAAACTGATATTGATAACAGATATTTCTGGAGCGTTCTGAATCCTTATAAGCAGGTTTATCGGTACGAACACAACAAGCCAGACATTCTTGATCATCTAATAACTCGTCATGATCCATACCAAGACGATCAAATAATCGCCAAAAATACGGCTTGTCTTCACGCCGATGAAACTCCAGAACCCAGGCTAAATTTTCGCTTAAATCCGCCTGTTTTGGATCTATTTTTCGTTCTTGTTCACTGCGCAGTAACAATCGGTCTCTAAGTTGAATTCTTTCGGTGACTTCCTCCGGCAATTCTTCTTCAACAGGAGTCTTACCCAGATATTGAATATCATTTTCAGATTGTCGCTCTCTTAACCAGCTCACCAATTCCTGTGTAGAGTGACAATCATCAATATTATAATCCCGAATATCATTAAGCAGGCTTGACGATTGCCAGTCGTCACCATCGGGAGCAACACGCCAAGCATCATAAACCACGACTGACTCACTCCCACCCGATACCTCGGTATCACGTTGTTGACGGTACAAATGCTCTATATTTTTAATCGAGTATTTAGGCTCACCAATATAAAGGGAATTTCTCACGATAGAATAACAGTCAACAAACACTTCATTTCTCAATAACTGATCGACTTCCTGTTCGCACACACCATAGCGCCCCATTAGTTTACGGCATGCGGTAATCTCATAGTGACCATAATGATAAATATGCATATCAGGATCACTTTCCCAGCGAGCATAAGCCCATTGGATAAAGTGAATAAAAGCGGTTTTCTCCTGAGCCTGGTCATGTGCCCAAAAGTCTTTAAATTGTCTGCTTTTAGGAGTATGAGCATCAAAGTAGCTACTCCCCCATAAATACTCTAAACCACCCTCAACCAATGGAAAACCTTCTATATCAAAGAAAATATCATTGTCAGAGTGAGGGGGTAAAATTGAAAAGCCAATATATTCATGAGGAGAATTAGGAATCAAATCAAAAAGTGGCACAGCTAAACCACGACTTTTTATTTGCATGCTGGCCTGCTTCTTTAAACGTGAAAATGTTTCATCCTGAATACGAGGAATGGTGGATAAAGTACATTGCATTAAGTCATTGCAAGTTTTTATCCCCTTTTGTTCCAACTTTTTTATTTGAGCTCGTGTGATATTAGCAACCAACGACAAGTGATCTCGTTCTTCTAATAAATGATGAGCATAATCAGACCATTGACCATATTCACGAGAATTAGCGGGATCTTCCATCTGATTCAAATCAAAATCTTGATGGAATTTTAAGAATTGATATTGAATATTTTGATAATAATAGTAATAGTCGTCTGTTTTTAAACGAGCCGTTTTACCATTACCTAAAATAACAACAATATTTTTCGGTCTGATCCCCTGAATCTGCTCTAATAATTGAGCATAACAGCACAGTTGAACGATAAAATAAGGCTTTACATGAGTCGCTAACTTGGCATCCCAGACTTCATAAGAATAATCACCTAATTGGCTGGGAATTGAGACCTTTTTTAAATAATCAGCATGACCTTTAAAGAGATACGCTTTAGCATTAAGAAGGTTATTATGTTTAGATTCTAATGTTGCCTGAAAAATAACATCATAGCCCTGCTGCATAGCATCTAATGTTGCTGATACCGGGTCAGACTCATCCTGTTCCCTGATATCAATAACACTCAGATTTTTATCTTTTTTTAGCTTATTGAGATACTGAGTTTCATGTTCATAGCCTTTATTTGCCAATAAAGCCATGAAGGGATCAGACTCATCAGGCGTAATAGAAAAATTTGAATCTTCAATATTTGCTCGATCCATCCAGGAAGCAAAAGGGCTGTTTAGGAAAACAGTTAAGTCTGATGGTGAGAAGATCATTGCATTATTTGTTATATACATATTTACTCATATTGATCGATCATTAATTTCAATTTAATTACGCAACACGATCTTTTAAAAGTGAATTAGCACTAAACAAAGATTGAAATTGCTCAGGCAGTAAAAGTTCATCATTCTTCAAATCAAATGGCACAACCCACAGACTCAGGTTTTCTTCAAATGAAAACTCTGCTAATGGCTCCTTAAATTTTTTATGCATTGGATAAATCAGGAACAAATTCCCTTGTCCTGATAGATATTTTTGACCATAAGCATAAAGTTGATAAAAGTCACTTTGACTCAATTCATATTTACTTCTTGAGTCACTGAGTGAATCATTTAATAACTTCCATTTTGTATCTAAAATAGATTCAATATGGCCTGAATTATAAATTGCAAAGTCGGGTCTTAACTGAAACCAATTATTGCCTTTATGTTGTGTCAAATAATGGCTTGAAACTTGTTCGGCTATTGTATAGGGACGAGTTAATTTTTCTGCTAATATTTTTCCTACATAAGCTTCAAAGAGCTTTTCCATTGGGAATAACAAGGATAGTCCTTGCCATTTATTATTCATAAACCATGGGGTTTGCGTCATTAAAATCAGTTCGACCCACGGTTTAAGTGGCTTATAATAAATCATATCTCGTTGCTGACTCCAGCGAGATAAATCCACCCTGTGCTGGCAACTGGGTTCAATGTCAATAAATGAAAATTGCAGTTCTCTGGCTAATTTTTGATTATTGGGATTTTGGCTCCATTTTAAGACTTGCTCTAAAGCCGAACGAATTAATCTGTTTTCTGGTCTGTCAGGAGAAAACCGGTCATATTCAATGCAAAACCGATGTTGTTTTGAAACAGGTTGGCGAATTTGCTGAGCAACTCGCAAGCGACCTTTCATAAAATTTTGTTGTTCCTGAACTCGAATATAATCTGAACGAATACCTTTATGTACCAGATTTGCAACCAGTTTTAAAAACCGCCCAATTAAGACTTCAATAAGTGGACTGTTTTGTATATCTAACGAAGCATCTGTCGTCTCTATTGCAGGAAGTTCATGAACCTTCTGCAGCATTTTAAATAATAGCTTTATAGAATCATTTCTATCCTCTTTGCCCTCTGATATTTTAGGTAATATCTCGATGCATGTGCCATCAGGCGTCTGCAACAGGCCAACATAATTTCTGACTTGCAAGGATTCTTTGCCATCACGTGAAATGAGTCTTAGAAATTCAGCATTATTATCTTCCTGGCGTTCAAGGGCAATTTTTTTTAGCCATTGATAACAAACTACAGGCAGTTTGCCCCCATGCTCAACAGAAGAAAATATCTCATATTCTTTTAAAACAATACAAGTCGCCACTTAGCTATCCCTCATAAATTGCAATATAAGCATCAGGCTTAGATAAAGCTTCATCATTGCGTGAATACAAGCTGTTTATCATATTATTGTTATAATCATTTCCTAATAGCTGAGTTATTTCTGCCTCATCAATTTCTGGTCTGATAATCTGCAACTCATCTGATTTAGATGTGTCTCCCAGTACCTGACGAATTTTTTCCCAATCTTCAAAAAAATATTCTTCCAATAGTGGTAATATGTTTTGGTTAAAAATAGTTTTTAAATCATCAATGTTTGACTGGTTAGTGAGCGACATAAAAAAGCTATGTCCTATTGTATGTTCACGATCATACAATAAAGCAATTCGTTTATTGATTACTGTTAACAGCTCTTTAATATTTACGCCCTGAACTGTTATTTCATCAATCAGGCTTGGATCAGGAAGCATTTCTATAAATTGAAAACGTCTGCGAAGTGCTGTATCAATTAAAGCCAGAGAACGATCTGCTGTATTCATCGTGCCGATAATATATAGATTATCAGGCACACTAAATGGTTCTTTTGAATATGGTAAATTAACAGAAAGAGCCTCACCTGCACCTGCTCGTTTGGATGATTCAATTAAGGTAATTAATTCACCAAATATATTAGCCGTGTTGCCACGGTTAATTTCATCAATAATTAGAACACAAGGTTTATCTTTATCTTCTTGTGCTTTATCACAAATTTTTTTAAATATGCCTGGCTCAATATAATAGCTTAGCTTCCCATTATCTGTTTTTGCCCGCAATCCTTCAACAAAATCTTCATAACTAAAACTCTGATGAAAGGTTACAAAATCGATACGACCTGTATCCATATATTCATCAAATTTTTTCTTTAAATCCTGGCGACTTTGCTCTTCTTCAGGTTCAGGTTCAATAATATTCATTGCAGCATTAATTGTATTATATGTTTTGCCAGTACCTGGAGGGCCATAGAAGATACTATTTAGAGGTAAATTTTTTTTCATAGTTTTTCTCGTTGTTTGCCACTGTTTATCTCGATAACCCATTATTTTTCCATTTATGTCAATTCTGTAAAACACTCATTACATAACTTTTCTCGTACATTATCATTTAATTGTTTGTTTTCATTAAGTGCTTGCCAAAGATCAAAAATTTCATCCGGTGTTGGTTCTTTTCCACGCTTTTTTTTGAGTTCTTCTGCAAGCATTATTAACTCATCACAAGAGGGGAACTCATCATCACTTATTTCTAAAACTTCCTTGTTTTCTAAATTTACATGAATTTCAACTCCCTTTTCATTCAGTAGTTGAATAATCCAATAAAAATTTGCCATAAATGGTTTTCTTGTGCCCGAAGCACCATCTTTTGCACCAGGATAACTAACGTTTGGATCGGAAGATTTATTAGAAAAACTTTTTAACATTTCTGATTTTTCTCCAATAAAACTTGAAATAACAACCCTACCTGATTCATAAGCTCTTTTTCTAGAAATATTGTTGGGCTCAAGAGTTCCATTTTTAAGATGAGAGGCATCCAAAAAAACATCACCTTTATGTAACTCAAACTTTTCTAACAAAAGAGATATGAAAATATAATAATTATCAAGCCATTGCTCAGTTTCAGTATGTCCATTAACATTTTTATAAAGCTTGTCTGCTTCATCTTTTCCCTTAATAAATGCATTAACAACACGATTTCCCCTAGGTTGCTTACTTTTACCTCCCGTATCTTTTTGATATTTTTCAATTTCTGCTGGAATTTTAAAATTCTTTATTATTTTATTTTTCATCTTATTTCTCTTAATATTCAATAATTATTTCTTCTCAATCTTACCTTTTTTACGCCCGTACTTATCTTTAATCGTCCCATCCGCCTCAATATAATCACCACGGCGACCTCGCTTATCAATAAAATACGTCTTATCACCTTGTGTATCCATATAGCCTGTGACTCTGCCACGATTATCTTTAATAACCGCATCATAAGAAAAGACACTATAACTAAGCACTGTGATAGAAAGTGCTAAAAAATTTAATAATTTTTTCATACCATCATCCTTTTATATAGCCCTTAGATTTTCAAAATGATATTTCTTAATAATCGCCATATTAACATGCTCTTTGAACTCAAGTTTATGATACAAGCTTGCACCAATTTGTTGAATGATGCGCTCATAATTTGAGTAATTGTGACGAATATGATTTAACGCTAATCTCAATAAGAAATTATTTGAATAAGTTGAAATCACTTGAGCATCAGGATTGGCTTCATAGTAATATTCGAGTGCTTTTTCAATGGGATTATCAATGACTTTGATTTTTATCCGTTTCAACAATTTAAGGTAAGCGTCATTTTCTTTATTTTTTAAATTAATAAAATCATGAGCTCTATTTGCCTTCTTTTTTCTCCAGTGCCTCATCGTATTTGCCTCAATTTTGTCGAATTTCGGTACTTATTTAATAACTTTAGGCCATATTACACAATACACCCGTCAATAAATGACGCTTTATTGATAATTCTTTACCATGCCAGTAATTAAATCGATTATTTTGTCTTTTAATGCTTCTGGCTCCAGCACAATAATCTGCTCATTCATCCCCAGAATCCATGCCGTTAAACTGGCTGTTTCGCGAAGAGTGGCGGTTAAAATGATATGACCATCACCCGCTTCCTCAATGGTTTGCTCTTTAGTCAAGGGGGTTTCTTCAATATCCTGACGTACAGATGCATCAATCCATGCTTTAAATTCAATCAGCTCACAACTTCCCGGAAAGCCGAGATTTTCATCAATGTAGTGATCTAAATTAAATCCTTCTGGAATAAGCACTGACTGAATTTGCACTTTAGCTTTTTTGATACGATTCAATATAAAGCGTTTTATTTGCCCATCTTCACAAATAATGAGCTCTGATGTGATCCCCCGATAAATCAGTGCCAAAGGGTGAATTCTACGCTGACTCAGCTCATCATCATCACGGGACAGATAATCAATTTGTAGCATTTTTTCTTCATAAAGCGCTTCATAAACGGCATCATGGACTGACTCAGAAACCACAGCTTGGATCTGAGCTAACGCCTTGGACACTACACGAATTTTATTCACCCAGCGACGATCTTTTTCTTTACCCTTGCCAGATAATACCTTTTTTGCCTGTCTGAACTTAGGCTGAAGATGTTTAAGACTTTTATGAGGTAATAATGGTTCCAGATATTGTTGGCTCAATTTAAAGCTTAAGGCAGAATTTCGCCCCATACCCGGAATATCATATGATTCAAGACCAGCCCACCACCATTGAAAAGGTCTTACACTATTATCACAACCAATAGCAAATTCAGTGGACAATTGAGCTAAATCTCGTTCAATAGTTCTATTTCGAATATTCTCGAAGCCCTTCCCAGATAAACGACGGATTATCTCAGGTATGGTAATCACACCATCCTCTTTACGTTTCAGCATTTCAAGGATATACAAGCGTCGTTTGAAATTATCAGCCATTCTAGTCCCTTATTTTTTCAGCCCACATTAAAAATACATGCTTCCTATTCCCACAGTTTTTTTAATCTCATAACGGTCAAGCAGATAATGACTATTCAATTAGGCAAGTATGAAATATCTTTAATCTTGGTGCAAGGTTCCCGCAAGCTCAAGCAGCGTATAGTAAAACCCATAGCAAGACAAACTTAATATTTTAACCCATACGAGGATATAGCCATGAAAACCTTAGCTACTTTATTATTCGCTGCCACTGCCGCCCTTTCTTTCAATGCCAATGCGGATGCCGTTCACGGCGATCCTGCCATAGGTGATGTGTTTCCAGTGCAAAATGTCACCCTACAAACACAAGCGCTCAACACTGTTGCTGATACCGGTGAGGAAGTTTGGAGTGTTGCCTATGAAGAATACGTCAACCCTGCAGATTTTAATCTCAATCGCTCAAGCACCACTACCCTTGCCAGCGCTTTACAAGCATTGGATAACAACCCACCTGCTGCCGGTAGCCAAGCTCAAAGTGTATTCACCTGGGACGAAACTGCGGATGAATACCAGTTGCAATAAAATTGGTAAACAATTAGCTAGTGTCCACCCGTTTATTCTAAAATTATTTGATAATTTTGACCGTAGGGTGGGCACGCTTTTTGTGCCCA
>NZ_JAEHGE010000010.1 GCF_016097415.1 sulfur-oxidizing endosymbiont of Gigantopelta aegis
TCATTTCAGAAGAAAGCTCATAAATTTGATTATCTAAATCCTCATCATCCTCAAATTCAAACGTAAGCTCATACTCCCAACCCTTTTTATCTAATTTTTTTGCGTTATAGTTTGAGAGGCAGTAGTCTTCAATATGCCTTCGTGACTTACCTTTTTTCCCCCGAACAAACTTGCTGTTATTTTCAACGCATAACCAGAGTATTATTTTTGTGGTTTTTATTTGCGGTGGTGAACTGAACTGTTTAACTGCATTCAACGCTCGGTAGATTGTTGCTTCTCCTAAGCTAAATTCTTTTGCCAATTGACCAATAGTGGTTCCTGAGAGTCGCCTTGAGTAAATTTCGTGTTTTTTGGTTTCAGTTAATTTCACAGGCCTGCCAAACTTAACACCATTCTCATGAGCTTTAGCAATTCCTTCAGCCTGTCGTTCGGTGCGTAGATCATTTTCAAACTCAGCAATTGAGGCGAACATATTAAACATAAGTCGGCCCGTGGAACTGACTCGGGCGTACCCAATTCTTGGCATTTTCTATCATATCTCTTAAAAGGTTTTGATTGAGCACTTATGATAGTCGTTTTGACTTGATTGGCATGATTCGATTACAATGAGCGAATCGAACGATATGGTGAGGATACAAAAATGGATGCTCTTTCTGCCAATGAAGCCAAAACACAATTTGGCGATCTATTGTTAAAAGCACAGCGTGCACCGGTGCAGATCAACAAAAATGGAAAACCCGTTGTTGTTGTCATGTCGATGGATGAATACGAAAATATTGAAGCACTCAAACTTCGGTATTTACAATCAAGAGCAGCTCAGGCCAAAGTGGATATTGAAGCAGGCAACCTCACCAATGGAGATGTTTTTTTTGATGCTTTAGAAAAAGGTCAATTTGATTAGTGACTCACTTTCGTTTAATACCTGATGCCGAATCAGATCTCATAGAAATACGTCGTTTTACCATACAGCAATGGGACAATACACAATCAAACAAATACCTATCAGAACTTCGACAAATCTTATGTTTATTGGCCGAAACACCCTCTATGGGTAAGTCAAGGACAGATATTGGAGTGGGTGTACTGAGTTTTCCCTATGTGAGCCATGTTATTTATTATGTGCTGCATGAGCAAGAGCTGATTGTCTTTGGTGTATTGCATAAACGAATGGTTCCACTGAACCACCTGGAAGATCGAGATGTTTTTTAATTATGTTACGGTGTAACTTATTGTGCTTTGCATATTTTGGAACTAAGCAATAGAATAGAAGCATTCAGTCATATTGCATGGAGCAATAAAAACTGAGCTTTAAATGGAATTCAATACAAGACAAGACAGGAGTCAGTATACCTAAAGCCGCTCGTGTAGGTGATCCCCTTGCACCCCATGGATGCGGTAATTGTTCACCTCATGGCCGTACTATTGCATCAGGTTCCAGTACCGTTTTTATTAATGGTGTTCCTGCTACCAGACTGGGTGATGCTATCAGTTGCGGTGGTGTCATTATTGCGGGTTCAGGTGATGTCATCATTGGTGATGGTGGAGGTTCTGGTTCTTCAGGCGGTGCAAGTTTTTTTGATACCGCAGTTACGATGATGTCAGCAATGACATTCAGTTTATCATGAATGCCTATATCCTAAAATAATCAGTTGAATCGTAGCGAGAGCGACTTAGGTGCTGAAGATTAAGGGTTTTACAGGTTATTTTGGCTTTATTCGTAGTCACCCTACGGGTGAAGTCAAAATGTTCTGGAAAATCCTTAAGATTCAGTGCATAAGGCGGTCGCAGTAGGTTCAACTGATTTTTTTAGGATTATCCTGACTTAAAAATCTGCGATGATCTTGGGCTTACGATCCCCAAAAGCATGACTAAATACTTGAAGCGAAAGCCTACTGATATTCATATTGACCCGTATTTATTTGAGTTTTTTGTTTACCAAAAAATCCATCATGAAATAGACCGTAGCAGGTTATATTGTAATGACAGCGTGTCCTATTGCGATCAACATCTTGATGAAGCACTTCAAGAGCTTAGTGATACTTGGGCTAAAACGACTGGAAATATTATTGATGAGTTCACCCGGATATCACCCATTGTCTGGACACACACTTTGTTTACAGGGCGTTACAGCTTCAAAACAAGCAAGGGTAATATTGATGTTGAGGAGATGGCCAAGATACTTGAGACTCATGTGAAACAGCATTTCTGGAGTGAGGAATAAACAGTTTTAAGGCTAACTTGTCATTTTTTTTTTGGGGGGGGGGGGGCTGCCATTGAACCCCCATTAATGAATTGCTTTATAAATAGTGTGATTAGCATTTATTTTAACTTTTCACAATGCTATACTTTTTGCTTAATAATTAAACAAGGATGGTTAAATTATGATCATAGTCAATTCTCATGAAGCTAAAATCAATTTTTCCCGACTAATGACCCAAATTGCCAATGGTCAAGAAATCATTATCACCCGTTCCGGCCAAGATTTTGCTAAAGTCGTACCGATTAAAAAAATCAATCATAAGCGAACCCCTGGTCAGGATAAAGATTCTGCTTGGGTAGCCGATGATTTTGATGCAGCATTGCCCGATGAACTGCAGAAATATTTTGTCTAAGAAGGAAGATCACATGGATAAACAATACCTTTTAGACACGCAATGCTGGCTTTATTGGAATATTAGTCCAGACAAACTCAGTGATGAGCAATATAGCATTATTGAAGATGGCGAGAATGACATTTATTTTTCGACTGTGAGTGCATGGGAAATCATGATCAAACACAAACTAAAAAAAATTAAGTTACCCGCCTTACCTTTTCGCTATATTCCTGATCGCATCAATAAAGATAAGCTGAAAGTACTCCCTTTTTCCTTGGAAAACTCGCTACGCATCGAGAACTTACCCGACCATCATGCCGATCCCTTCGATCGCTTTCTAATCACTCAGGCGCAAACCAGTGACATGATTATTATCACTACCGATCCTATTTTTGAGCTTTATGATGTCAAAATAATACGTTAATGTTGTCAATTAATAGCAAGTCATATTTATTGATATTTGTACGGTTATGACCTATAGTTTATTTACTGTACTTTTATCGAATAAGGCACAGATCAAACCTTGTTTACACTTCAGGTGTAGGATGTGGTGAGTGCAACGAACCGCATCAAT
>NZ_JAEHGE010000011.1 GCF_016097415.1 sulfur-oxidizing endosymbiont of Gigantopelta aegis
GTTAAAGAACGAATAATTACTAATAAATGACTTATTCCCTTACAGTCAGAAATGAAGCTGAATTTGATATTTCAGAAACATTTAATTTTTATGAAAACCATAGGCTTGGTTTGGGGCATGATTTCATTCTTTGCGTTGACGCGGTGGTTTAGGTCACCCATCATTTAATCTCAAAAGATGGGTGGCCAAAACCATCGCCATGATGACCCAAGGCAGTAGCTAAATGTGTTTACCCTGAAACCCTAAGCTCAAATCAAGCACAAAAGCCAAATTGACAATAGTACCATTTTACGGTACTATTTTATAATGAAGCGTAAACATCAAAAAACACTTGAATTGATCTTCTCACATCCAGTAAGTGCAAATATTAAATGGCGTGATATCGAGTCATTATTAACGGTTCTTGGCGCCGAGTTGATTGAAAGAGAAGGCTCTCGTGTTGAATTTTTTTGTTTGGTGAAGTCCGTGTATTCCATCGACCTCACCCCCGCCCTGATACAGATAAGGGAGCGGTTGCAAGTATTCGACAATGGTTTAGAAATAACGAGGTAACACCATGATGAATTTAATGGAAATTAATGGCTATAGAGCAGCCATTAAATACGATCCAGAAATTGAGATGTTTCGAGGTGAATTTATTAGCTTAAATGGCGGCGCAGATTTTTATGCTAGCAACATTGAAGATTTAAAAAAAGAAGGTTTAATTTCACTTAATGTTTTTCTTAAAGCATGTAAAGAACGAAATATTGAACCAAGAAAAGAGTATTCAGGAAAATTCAATGTCCGAGTCCCAACAAAATTACATGCAGACATAGCAACTAAAGCAAGTGCTGAAGGAAAAAGCTTAAATCAATGGGTGGTTGATACTTTAGATAACGCAACACATGTATAAAACATGATATTGGTATTTATCAATATTTATTGCCACCCAGTGCGCCGAGCTATTTTGGTTTAGGCCACCCATCTTTTGATATTAAATGATGGGTGGCCTAAACCACTAAGATAGCGTGAGTTATTCACTATCCAGGATAAGTTGGCCTTACGTTGTTTTGGCTGCCAGCCAATCCAGCGATCACGTGGCGCTAAAGCGCGTGATGCACCATACAACATAATGCAGCCAAGGTATTGACCATTGGCACGAATAAAATAACGGATGGCATAATCAAAGGGGTGTTTATATCCAAGGGGGTGATATCGTTCAATATACTCATTCCAAAGATGTCGTTCTTTATCATTTGTTACGGGTTCAACCGAAACAGGGCTGATTACTTTGAGAGTCA